>JANWKL010000029.1 GCA_025451375.1 Steroidobacteraceae bacterium | reverse complement strand
GGTGCTGCCGTGGAATGCAATCGAACGCCTGCGCGATCACTTCGGCGACTACGTCATTTTCGTGAGCTGTAGCAGCTGTCGCCACTCGCGCGAGATCACGCCGGCGTTTCTCGCCCGCCACTGCCGCGCCGGCTGGGACGAGCCGATCGCCAACGTCATTGCGCGCTTGCGGTGCCGGTGCGGCAAGAAGGGCCCGCAAGTACAGATCGGCTTCAACCACAAGCCGCGCGGCTGGGTCAAGAACCCGTCCTGAGCAGCGGCGACGCCTAGCGCATCGCTTGCGGCGCACCGAGTATTGCGGGGGCCGCCGGTCCCCAGAAGTCACGCTCGATGATGCGATACAGGCTTGCGGTGTACTCATCGGCGGCGGCGTGCGACAGGTGCGACCACTCCGGCTGCTCCAGTCCCTGCAGCTCTCGATAGTCTTCGAAGTGAATACCGGGCGCGCCACTGCGCGCCAGCAGCACGTCCCAGCTTGTCTTGCGGGGAAAGTGCCGGTTGTCGTACTCAAGATACGGACCGGTACTCGGGGAGCGCACGAACAGCACCTTGACGCCACGCGCCTGCAGCGTGTGCACCGCCTTGACCGCGCGCTCGATCTGCTTCATGGCGTTCTCCTGCTCCTTGGCAGGCGGCGGATCATCATCGCCCGGCGCCAGGTCCCGCAGCCATATCTCGCGCATCAGCGCCCGATAGTCAGGGTCGTTCTCCACCTTGTCCCACATGTAGGTATTGCGGTCCGCTTCAGTGACGGCGAGCTTGCGGACCTCCATACGCCAGGTCCTGCCCGGGCGCTCGGGCCAAGCCTGGCGCTCGAGCACGGTCTCGAGAGCAAAATCGGGATCGTAAAACGCAAACCTGGGCTCGATCAGGTGCACGGATAGCCACTGCCCTATCCGCTGCGACGGAGATTCTCTCTTGAAGTACTTGAGTGCGCCGGCGCGATACCCATGGCCGCCAAAAAATACCTGGGGTGCAATGCCGACCAGCAGACGGCCGGTGAACTTCGGATCGTCGGCAAGGTCCTCCAGAAAAATCAGTGCCGTGGTGCCCTCGAGCCCAAGCTGGATCGGTCGCTTGCCGTCGAGCTTCTCCCACACTGGCAGTTGCAGATCGAAAAACAGCCGCGAGTCGGAAATCACGACCGTGGCAGCACCCTCGCCCTGATCGATGCGCCGCCGCTGCATCGCCCATAAGCCGAAGGAATTGGCAAAGCCGGGCTTCACCCCATACGCACGCCAGTACGCCTCCCAGCCTCCAACCAGCAGAACGAGGATGAGCACGGCTCCGAGCAGTATCCGGCCCCACGGCTGGGCAGGCACGGGGCGCACCGGCACCGGCTGGGCAACCCCCGGACGGTCCGCGGCGGTGACGCGTGCGTAGTCGCCCCGCATCCGCGCGGCACCGGTTGTTTCAGAACTGGAAATAGATGAAGGCACTGCCAGATCCCTGCGCAATTACGATCAGGAAAGCCATGAGCGCCCATACCACGCACACCACGGCCGCCGGAGTACGCGCCACCACCGACTCGAGCGTCCGCGCGCGCATCAGCCAGTGCGTCAGCACGAGGCCGCCCACGATCGCGATCACGGAAAGCAGACTGAAGGTCGGCAGGATGGGCCGCAGGGCCGCGTTCTGACCCACCATGCCCTTGAGCACGGTCCAGGCTTTGCCGAAGGTTTTGGCACGGAAGAACACCCAGGTCAAATTGATCAGGATGTAGGTGAGCAGGCCGAGCAGCACGAAGACCAGCGGGCCGGGTGAGTAGTTGGCGAAACGTGCCCGCAGCACCCGTTCGACCGCCAGGTACAGGCCATGCAGTCCGCCCCAGGCGACGAAGGTCCAGTTTGCGCCGTGCCACAGGCCGCCCAACAGCATGGTCGTCATGAGAGCTGCGTAAGTGCGGGCCGCGCCGTGGCGGTTACCGCCGAGCGGAATGTAAAGGTAGTCACGCAGCCACGAGGACAGCGTGATGTGCCAGCGACGCCAGAAATCCGAGAAACCCACCGCCGCGTAGGGAAAGCGGAAGTTGTCGGGCATGGCGAACCCTAAGCACAACGCAGCCCCGATCGCGGTGGTGGAGTAGCCGGCGAAGTCGCAGAAAATCTGGCCGCTGAAGGCGAGTGTGCCTGCCCAGGCATCCAGGGCTCCGGGGATCTTGTCGCTGTCGTACACCCGCTCGGCGACGTCCGACAGGAAGCTGTCGGCCAGCACGATCTTGTTGAAGAGGCCCAGCGTCATCAGCGCCAGCCCGAAGCGCAGCTGCTCACCGGTAGCGCGGCGGGGCTGCGCGAACTGCGGGACCAGTTCGGTGGGACGCATGATGGGGCCCGCGACCAGGTGCGGGAAGAACGTGACGAACAGTGCGTAATCGAGCAGGTTCCTCGCCGGGGCGGCGCGCCGCAGGTACACGTCCAGCGTGTATGACATGGTGGCGAAGGTATAAAAAGAAATACCAACCGGCAGGACGATGTCGTAGTGCGCCGGATGATAGGCAACCCCGATGCCGGCCATGAGGGCGCTGAAACTATCAAGCAGGAACTGGCCGTACTTGAAGTAGCCGAGCAGGCCGAGATTCGCGATGACCGACAGCAGCATCCACGCGTGCCGCGTCGCCTGACGGCGTGCCTTGACCAGTCCCTGCGCCGCGTACCAGTCGATGACGGTCGAGACCCACAGGAGGATCACGAACGGCGGGTTCCACGCCGCGTAGAACAGGTAGCTCGCAATCAGCAGGTTGATTTTCTTCGTGGTCCACGGCAATGGCAGCGAGTGCATGCAGAGGACGCACGCAAAGAACACGATGAACGTGAGCGAGTTGAAAACCATGGATCCGCCGCCTGCTGTTGGCGCAGGTCAGCGCTCCTCCCCCTACGGCACGGGTGGTGCCGCTATCGCGTCATCATGCGTCATCAACGCCGCCAGCGCCAGCTTGGCTTTACGACGCCGACGACGCAGCGGTCTTCATCGCCGCCTCCGCACGCCGCGCCATCTCTTCTGGCGGCACATCCTCGACGTGTGTTGCCACCGTCCAGACATGGCCGAAGGGATCTTCCAGTGTGCCGGAGCGATCGCCGTAGAACTGGTTGGCAAGCGGCCGTAGTGACTTGCCACCGGCAGCGAGCGCACGCGTGAACACGGTGTCGACATTCTCAAGATAAATGAGCAGACCCACGGTGGAACCGCCGAGGGAGCGCGGGCCATGACAGGTGGCGCCGGGCTGATCGTCCGCATGATGACCGAATCGCCGATCTTTATTTCCGCGTGTCCGATCACGCCCTGCGGATCGGCCATGCGAAACAGCTCGGTCGCACCGAAGGCGCGCCTGTAAAACTCGATCGCATCCGCGGCGCCCTTCACCATCAGATACGGCGTCGCGCTGTGGTATCCGTCCGGAATGGGTTTGATTGCCATGACTGAAATCCTCCGAGTGAGGCTGCGCACTTTACTCCCGCGCGCGTGGCAGTCCCATGACATTTCTGACGGCCGCGCGCCGTACAGTCATGAGTTGTCGCTGCTACTGGATACGAGCGCGCGCGGCCACCGAACTCGGGCGATACCGCAGCCGATAAATGAGACTCAGGATCGCAAGAAAGGGCAGCCCGAAGACGAGGGTCATGCGGAACGCAGTGGTGAACGCAGTCGTGAGCAGCACGGCGGCCATGAGCGCGGCGCCCAGGAGCGTGGTCAGGGGAAACCCCCACATGCGAAAGCCCAAGGGCGCCGCGGTCGCGGCGCGTGCCTTGCGAAAGGCGTAGTGGGTGACGAAGATCATCATCCAGGTGAACATGGCGCCGAAGGATGCGATCGACACCATGAGGATGAACGAGGACTTTGGCGCGAGCACGCTTAAGACCACCGCCAGCGTGACACCGAGACCTGAGAGCAGCAGCGCCTGCAACGGCACGCCGCGCGCGCTCAGGGCACCAAAGCGGCGCGGCGCGTAACCCGCGCGCGACAGGCTGAACATCATGCGCGTGGTGATGTAGAGCTGACTGTTCATCGCCGAGAGCGCGGCGACGAGGATCACGAAGTTGAAAACGCCCGCCGCGCCCGGCACGTGCAGCGCACGCATCACTTTCACGAACGGGCTTTCATCCAGGCCGGCAGCCGGCCAGGGGACCACGGCCAGCACCAGCGCCAGGGTCAGAAGGTAGAACAGGATCAGCCGCGCCACTGTCGAGCGAAACGCGCGGGTGATCGCTTTTTCCGGCTGCGCGGCTTCGCCCGCCGCCACGGCGATCATTTCGATGCTGAGGTAACTGAACATGGCCACCAGCACCGCCGCCCAGGCGCCCCACAGCCCCTTGGGGAAAAAGCCACCGTAGGCGAAGTAGTTCTGAAAGCCCGGCGTCGCGAGCTGCGTGTTGGCGGCCGCAGCGGCCGGCGGCGCGGGGGCATGCCACACGACGTAACTCGCCAGCAGGATAAAAATCACGATGGCCGTGATCTTGATCGCCGAGAAGGCGTACTCCACCGCGCCGAAGACATTCACGCTGCGGGCATTGATCCCGACCAGCAGCGCCGAGAACGCCGTGATCCACAGCCATCCCGGCGTGCCCGGGAACCAGTACTGCATGTAGAGCGCGACCGCGGTCACTTCAGTGCCGACTGCCAGCACGATGCTGGTCCAGTACGCGTAGCGCACCAGGAAGCCCGCGAGCGGACCCAGATAGACTTCCGCATAAGCGCCGAAGGATCCCGAGGTCGGATGCGCGACGGTCATTTCCGCCAGGCACCCCATGAGAAGCAACGCGACTACCGCGCCGATGGCGTAGCTGATCAGCACGGCAGGTCCCGCCAGGCTGATTGCAAGACCGCTGCCGAGAAAGAGGCCCGTCCCGATTGCCCCGCCGATGGCAATCATGGTGATGCGCGCCGCGCTCAAGCTGCGGTGCAGGCCCCGCTCGCGTTCGAGGATACGATCGATGCTCACGTCGTGGCTGCGCGCAGTGGTGGGCTTTGCGGGGCAGCAAGTCTACACTGACGATTAGGTCCGACAATCCGTCCGCCGCACGACGAGGCCTGACATGTTGCTTACGATCCGGGCACCGCTCCTCTCGCTGCTGCTCTTCACCTCGGTGGGCTCCGCCATGGCGGACTCCGCGGCCCTCGACGCCTTGAGTTCCAAGGACGCAGCCGGCGGATTGCGCGCCGCGCTTTCCAAGGGTGTCGACGTCGCGGTCTCCCAACTCGGCGCCAACAATGGCTTCCTCAATGACCCCAAGGTCGCCATTCCGCTGCCGGCGGGCCTGGAAAAGGCCGAAAAGGGTCTGCGCATGCTCGGCATGGGCGGCCAGGCCGATGAGCTCAAGACCACCATGAACCACGCGGCCGAAGCAGCCGTCGCCCAGGCCAAGCCGGTATTCAAACAGGCGCTGCAGCACATGACGCTCAGCGACGCCAAGGGCATCCTCAGCGGCGGTGACGGCGCGGGTACGGCGTACTTCAAACGCACCACCAGCGCGCAGCTCACCACCAACTTCAAACCGATCGTTACCGCCCAAACGGCGAAGCTGGGAGTCACCGCGAAATACAACGAGTTCGCGGGCAAGGCGGCGCAGCTGGGGCTCGTCTCCTCCCAGGAAGCGAACATCAACGACTACGTGACCGCCAAAGCGCTCGATGGCCTCTTCAGCCGCGTGGCGGAAGAAGAGCATCAGATCCGTCAGGACCCGATGGGCCAGGCCAGTTCACTGATCAAGAAAGTGTTCAGCGCGCTGTAGCGGCGCCGCAGATGCTGACGATCCACAACTTCGCCCGCGGAGTGCGTGGCCTCCGGGTCATGTGGCTGTGCGAAGAGATGGGCCTGCCCTATGAGGTGAAGTACGTGACCTTTCCGCCGAGCGCGGCGTACCGGGCCCTGCACCCTCCAGGCTCGGTGCCGTATCTGCAGGATGACACCGCGGGCGTCGGCCTCGCTGAATCGGTGGCGATACTGCTTTATCTTGCCAACCGCTATGGACCGACGCCGTTGCTGCCCCCGCGCGACGCGCCGCAGTTGGCGCGGGTGCTGCACCTGGCGGAATTTGGTGAAAGCGAAGTCGGCGCAGGTATGAATACATTGCTGGCGGCACGGTTCATGGCGCCCGCAGCTGACAAGGATAACTGGTCAGTCCGCGCACAACGGGCACGCCTTGAGCGCGCGCTCGGGTACCTTGCGAACGCACTCGGCGATCAGGAGTTTCTCGCTGGCACCGGACTCACCCTGGCCGACATTTCGGTGGCCCCCACGCTCGGCCTGTTCCAGGGCGTTGTGTCGGTGCCGTTACCCGCGAAGCTCGACACCTATCGACAGCGGCTGCAGGCGCGGCCCGCCTGGCAACTGGCACAGGTACGCTGCCAGGGCGAGCAGCCGGCGCCGACGCCCTAGATCAGCCGCGCAGGTGCGCGGCAAGATAAGCGTCCGCCTCCCGCGCCAGTAGCTGCTTTTCGGCGCGCCGCGCGCGCGCCGTCTCCATGCCGCGTTCCACATTCGCGGACATCTCCGCCGGCAGGTGGGCGCGCACCCAGGCTTCGATTTGCTCCAGTGGCGCACCGTCCCAGAGGAACTCCGGCACTTGCGCGATGATCAGGGGCGCGTACTTCGGAAACGGGGCCAGCAGCTGATCGATGTTCTGCGTCATGCTGGTCCAGGCGAGTGAGGGATGGTAGTTCGCGAGCTGCGCGATGAGGCGCAGGCGGCTGTCTTGCGCCTGCGGCGGAATCTCCCTGGAAAGCGCGATGCGCGCCGCCTGCTCCGCCAGCGCCGGATCGCGCACATTCATCAGCGCCAGGTAGCAGCGCCGCTGCGCCGTGTCGTCCTTCTCGTCGCGCGCCAGGACGTGCAGCTGCTCGAAGGTTGCGGCGTCTGCGAACTGCGCCACCATGGAGAGCACGAGATCCTGGTCATCGGGCTTGATGGCGCCGTGATCCTTGAGCAGCGCCGCGAAGCGCCGCCGGGCTTCCTCGCGCACGCCGCTGTCACCCCAGGCGCCCAGATCCCCCAGCAGCGTGCGGCGCAGCTCCTGCACATCCGGGGTCTCGCCCTCCTTCGCATCCCATCCCAGCCGGTCTGCCATGGGTCGGACGATGGCGCGCGCAAAGGCGGCGAACGGTTCGTGGCCCGCGCTGCCGCGCTCATCGTACTCAATGGTGCTGAGCGCGCCGGCGATCTGCACCCAGGCACGGGTATCACTGTCACTACCCATGGAAGACGCCAGCGCGAGATACACGCCCAGCTCCTCGTTCTGCGACAGCACCAGCGCCCATTCATCATCGAGCAGCGCGATCTTGTCACCGTCGGGCAGCGTCGCGAACGAGCGTGTGTTGGTGGCGAGGGTCGCAGGATCATAGGCAACGCGGTAGAAGCCGAGTGCCCCGGCATTGACGGACAGCGGCTCGGCGCAATTGCCCGCATCGCTCTTCTGCCCGTCGCTGGCAAGGAGCAGCGAGCGCGGCTCGCCGGCGACTCCGCTGCGGATGCGCAGCGGCACATTCCAGCGCGCACCGCTGGTATCGGCACCGTGCAGCAGGAACCGTGTCTGCGACAACGTCAGCTCGCGCTTGCCGGCGGCGTCACAGCTCGCCGCGACCCTCACCAGGGGGAACCCCATCTGTTCGGTCCAGCCCGCGGCGATCTTGCCGACATCCTGGCCGCTCGCCGCGCTCAACGCATGCCACAGGTCAAACGCCGTGGTGTTGGAAAATGCGTGCGCCTGCATGTAACGGCGTACGCCGTCGCGAAACACGTCCGGTCCGAGAAACGCCTCGAACATGCGCAGGACCGCCTCGCCCTTGTTGTAGGTGATTTCATCAAAGGCGTTTGCTGCCTGCAGCTCGTTGGCGACGTGCTGCTGGATCGGATGCGAGGCCACGCGGGCATCCGAGCGCATGGCGCGCTCCTTGGAGCCGTCCTGCAACTCGAGCCACTTCCAATCCGGATTGCGCTGGTCGGTTTCCTTGGCACCGCGCCAGGAAGCGAAACTCTCGTTCAACCACAAGTCATCCCACCAGCCCATGGTCACGAGGTCGCCATTCCACTGGTGCGCCATCTCGTGGGCCTGCACTGCAAATACCGTCTGCCGGTCCTGCATGGTGCTGGCGGCGTTGATGAGGAGCAGCTGGTCGTTGTAGGTGATCGCGCCCCAGTTCTCCATGGCGCCGGAAAACCCGCCGGGCACGGCGATGGAGTCGAGTTTCGGCAGCGGAAACGGGTAACCGAAATAGTCGTTGTAGTCCTTGAGAATCACTTGCGCGTTGGCGAGCGCCGTGTGTCCGTCACCCTCGCGCCCCTGCACCGCCCAGACACCCAGCCCGGCGCCATCCGTCTCGGCACTGATGCGCGCGAGCTCCCCGCCCGTGAATTCGATCAGATAGGACGGCATTTTGGGCGAGCGCTCGAAGCGCGTGGTCGCGAGCGCGCCATGGACCGCACGCGTCGCCATCGGCATGTTCGAAATCGTGGCCCAGCCGGCGGGCACCGTAACCGTGAGCTGGAAAGTGGCACGAAATGACGGCTCGTCCCAACAGGGGAACATGCGCCGCGCATCGGTGCTTTCCATCTTGGTGGACAGCAACAGGCCCTTGGCGCCGGCGGGTGTGGTGTAGTGCTGGACGAACAGCCCGTGTGGCTGGGTCTCGAGTTTCCCCTGGAAGCTGAACGTCAGGGTGTGGATTCCGGTATGCGCGGCCTGTGCCAGCGTCACGGTGGTCAACTGCTGCTCATCGTCGGAAACGACTTTGCCGACCGTGGCCCCATCGAGGCGAACGTCGGTGAGCTTCTCGTTCAGGGAATTGAAAATTATCGTGCGCGTGGCGCTGCGGAACTTGAGCTTCACCCGCTCGGTGCCGGAAAAACTCAAAGCATCGATGTCGGGTGTAACGGCGAGCGTGTAGTCGATGGGCAGCACGTCCTTGGGCAGCCGCCCGGGCGCGGCATCGAAGGAAAAAGGCGCACCCGCCAGGGCTGGGACTGACAGGAGCAGCGACAGGCAACTTGTCATCCGCAATGACATGACTTCGTCTCCTCACCCACAGGGACGCGGCCCGACATTCTTACCCGCAACGGGCGCGGCCGGAAATCCCGTTCGACTCGCCAAACGCTCGCAGCGACGCAGGAGCCAATCGCGGCAGCCAAAAAGCGAAGCGGCTGCCCGAGGCAGCCGCTTCATGTTTCCAGGGGCTGAAACCCTTCGGGCCCGGCCTGCTGGCGCAGGTGCTCGCGTCAGTCGTCCTGCGCGCCGCGGTGAGTGCGGGCCACGAACGTACCCCAGTTTGCCGACTTCTTGCGGAATCCGCCGGGGATCATCTCGGTGGCCATCCAGATGCTGCCATCTGGTCCCACGGCAGCGGCCGAGTAGTCCCCCCAGCGCGGCCGGTTGATTACGTACGCTGAGAACCCGTCCTCCGCTGCTTTGCCCTCGAACAGCATGTGAATGGACTGCCCGCCGACCTTCCAAAATGCCGCACTCGGGAAGAACTTCGGACCACTCAGCGTGAAGACCATGGCCGCCTCGCCGTGCGCGTTCACCGCCAACGCCGGGTAGATCAAGTGCGAACTTCCCGGGCCCGCGACGTATCCCTGCGCGACGACATTGGCCGTCGGGGTGTTCGCGGGATTGGACACGTTGACCACGAACCACGCTGCCGCATCGCGCACCGGCGTGCCGTCGCCCACCGAGGCTGTGCCCAGTGCCGTCCAGAGCTGGCCGTTGAGGTACGTCACCTGCTGCAGGCGCTGGTCGTTGCCGTCCAGGTCCTGCTCGTTCGCGGCAAACTCGACGTTGCTAATGGCGGCCGTCTCGGCGCGCGGCGTCGACCCGGCCTTCTGCTCGGCGGGCACTGGCGTCACATAGCTCTGACTCGGCGTGAGCGCCAAGGACATCGTCAGCGCGCTGGGGGTACTATCGATCAGCGAGGTGTTGTTCACGGTCCACACCGCGAGCCCTGTCTCTTGCGTGTTCGCCCTCATCGACTGCGCGAGGAACTCAGTGTCCGCCGCGAAATGCGCCCCCGGTGGCGTGGTCGAGGGGTGAATGCTGAACGAAAACTCGATGCCCGGTAAGGAGCTCGAGAGCTGGTCAAAGTGGACAACCGGCGTCGGCAGGCCGGCGGCCAGCGCCGCTTTGGAGAGCACGTAGACCTGCGCACCCTGGAAGGAAGACAGGCCGAAAGCGTTGGTGCTGATGTAGAAACCGGAGGCATCGGCGCCGATCAGCGGCTGATCGCCGTAGCACGGGCAGTCACCCGGGAAGAAGTCGGCGCCATCGCCGGTGACATCGATGTCATAGATGTTGAAGGCGCCGGTCGGGTCACCTGTCTGGCTGACCGCGAGTTTTAGGTGGTTGTTATCGAGCGTGTTGGGATATTCGAGCATGGTGACGAACCAGCGATTGCTGGCGCTGTCGTAGATGCACCTCGGGTCGCTCACGTTGAGCGAGAAGTCGACGTTGAAGAAGGCGTTGGCCTGCGCCGGACCGGCGAGGAGCCCGCCATTCTCGCCGTAGACGGCAAAGGCATCGTTGACACCCTCGAAGATGAAGCCGTTGCCCGCACACAGCATCTGATCAGGCGGCTCTACGCTGAAGCCCAAATTGACGCTCGCCTGGTCGACGTTGCTGAGACCCTTGAAGCCGAAGGCGCTCTCGTCCCCATCCGAGAGGCGCAGGCCCTGGACGTGGGGCAGCGGAATTGCTGCGATGGCTGCGCGCGCGAAAGTGCTCAGCGTAGCGCGGCGGGCCTTCAACAGCTTGTTCAACATCTCTTCCTGCTTGGCCTCACGGTCGGGTTTGCGCAGCGAATCGGCCTCAGTGGAGGCGCCGCTCGCTGGCGCCGCCGCCGCTGCGGACGCGATCGAGGTGGCGCCCTTGGGGCTGATCTTGAGCGCTGGCGATGAGCTGCGGACCGCAGCCATCGCGGAGCCTGCAGCAAAAACACAGGCGAGCGCGAGTGCCGGGGAGACTCGCCGTGCGGCAGAAACCATTTTCCAATCCATGATTCTTCTCCCGAAATTGTGTACGTTCTTGTGCAATCTGGATGGGGAACCAAGCGCTTGCCTTTGTCTATTGATCGCGGCCCGTCGGCGACCGTTGTGAGCAAGCGTGCGGGTCGGATTGTAGGACGCGGTCGCCTCGACCACACCTTATCTGAGGCAGCGAGGAGCGGGTTGCCGTTCCCGGCGCTCAAAGGCACAGGAGTTTTGCCTCGCCAGATTGTGTCGGGCGAAGTCTGCGCTGAACCGTTGCCGGGGCAAGCGCGCTCGTAATGGCCGGCGCATGAAGACAGGGTGGAGCCCAAAAGCGGAAGCGGCTGCCCGAAGGCAGCCGCTCCACAGTCAAGCAGTGAAACCCTTCAGATCAGGGTGCGCAGTTGACCTTCTGCGGCGGCGACGGTGCCGTCAAGGTCTCGGTATCCGGGTAGCTGTAGGTTCCGTTCAGAGCCGTCGACGGCACCTGCATCTGGAACCATTGCAGCATCGGCACGTTCTGCGGGTGGTACAGGAAGCCGTTATCCATCGCGATCGGGAAGGTCACGCCGCTTGGCAGCGACTCGATCACGTCGCCGTTTTCCATGAGGTTCTGGCACTGGCTGCCAGACAGCCACCATGGCGTGATGTTGTGAACGTTGTCGAAGCCCACGAAGGGATCGGTAAAGGTCTCCGCCATCTCGTGACTGAGCGCCGTGACGTCCTCGAACCCGGGGCCGAAGAGTCCGGGGCTGATCCAGCTCGCGTACATCATCACGTAGAAGCGCGGCAGATTGCCGTTGCGCTTGGTTCCCGGCTCCTGATCAAACGAGTGGAAACCCAGGATGCAGCAATTGCTCGGGTCGCCAACGTAGAGATAGGTGTCGGGGAAGAGGAACGTCGTGATGTCCCTGGTGGTCATCGCCCCGCTCCCCTCCGCTGCACCGATGATGGTCGTGTTGTCGACCGGGAAGGTCGGCGGGAACAGCAGCGCGCTGAAGGTGTTGGCATCAACCAGAATGAACTGGCAACAGGTGCCGTCAGCGTTGAGCGAGTACAGATACGCGCCCAGCGGTATTTTCATCGTGAGTCCGCGCTCGACGTCCGGATCGAGCAGCGTGTGCCAGCTCTGGTTGATGTCGTTCCAGAATTGCGCGCGGTGAATCGCGTCGGTGTACTGAGTCTCCGTGCGGCTGCTGGTAAAGAGCGCGTTATCAAATACCGGTGAGTCTTCCGCCAGCCGCACCTTGTCATGCGGATTGGAAATCAGCTGGGCGCCCGAGGTGGAATCGACCGCCACGTTGCCGTTCGCATCGAGCAGCTCGATGGTCACCGGAATGATCGGTGCATTGATGTGGGTCGTGCCGCGGCCCGGGGCGTTGCCGACCATGGCGTAAGAGAAGGTCGTATCGGGCAGCGGAACGCCGTTCGCATCAAGACTCGGAGAGCCGGTGAACTGGCCGGTGAAATTGACAACCGAGTCGATCCCCGGCAAGCCGCTGCCCTTCTTGGCGTTATGCAGCGCGGTCTGAATGGCGGCGTTATGCAGGGCACCGGGCTTGGTGCTGTTGGGGTTGCCGGGACCTGCAACGTGCATGGGGTGCTTCCCCTTTAGAAACGTTGCATCCACTTTGTAGGCATCGACTTGCGATGCGCTGGCGTGCGCGCCGAGGCTCGCAAGCAGCAACGCCGCGGCTGAGACCGAGACTTTCCAATCCATGATTCTTTTCTCCCGAAATTGAGTACGTTCTTATTGCAATCCGGACGGGGACCAGGCGCTTGCGTTTTTTTGCTGGCTGTTCGCTGCCAGCTGCCTTTCTTAAGCAAGCGTAAGGTCTCAATTGTAGGGCTATCCGCCCCCGCTGCAACCACACTTTTTTTGACAGCGACAAGGAACCGGTTCGCGTTCCCCGGCAACCCCCCAATGGGCTTTACTTATTCCTCCGCGAACGCCCGTGTGAGCTCGTGATAGGCTCGCCCCCGCGTCGTTCCGGAGCGGAGTAGCCATGCTTAGCTATTTCAGGATGCTCACTCGCCCGCAACTGCATGCCTACCTGGCGGCGCTCGGCGGATGGGCGCTGGATGCGTTCGACTTTTTCATTTTCGTCTTCTGCCTGAAGTCGATCAGCGCTGAGTTCCACACCGATATCAAGGCAGTGGCCGAGGGCATCTTCCTCACGCTGGCGTTCCGTCCGATCGGGGCCCTGGTATTCGGCTGGCTGGCGGAGAAGTACGGCCGGCGGCCCATCCTGATGATCAACGTCGTCAGTTACTCGGTGGTGCAGCTCGCCACCGCCTTCGCGCCCAATCTCGCAACGCTGCTCGTGCTGCGCGCGGTGTTCGGTCTGGCCATGGGCGGCGAGTGGGGCGTGGGCGCCGCACTGGCGCTGGAAACCCTGCCGGCCAAGGGCCGGGGATTCTTCTCCGGATTGCTGCAGGAAGGTTACGTGCTCGGCTACCTGCTGGCGTCGTTCCTGTTCTGGGCGGTGTTCGATCGCCTCGGCTGGCGCGGCATGTTCATCGTCAGCTCCGCCTCGGCGCTCCTGGTGATGTACATCCGTTACGGCGTCGAGGAATCCCCCGCGTGGCTCGCGGGCGCGACGAGAAAGCGCGCCTCGGCCGCCGAGGTGTGGGCCGGGGTAAAAAACTACTTACCGACGCTCGGGTACCTGGTGCTGCTGATGGCCTGTTTCAACGCCTTCTCGCACGGCTCGCAGGACATGTATCCCACCTTCCTGCAGGTCCAGCACGGATTCTCGACCGCGCAAACCAGTATCGTCGTCATCGTCATGAACCTCGGCGCGCTGACCGGCGGAATTTGCTTCGGCACGTGGTCGGAGCGCCTCGGGCGCAAGCGCGCGATCATGCTGGCTGCGTTTCTCGCGCTGCCCATGATTCCGCTGTGGGCCTGGTCGCACACCGCGGCCATGCTCGCAATCGGCGGATTTCTGATGCAGTTCATGGTGCAGGGCGCCTGGGGTATCGTGCCCGCCCACCTCAATGAGCTCTCCCCGCCCGCGGTGCGCGCGATCCTGCCGGGGTTCGCCTACCAGCTCGGCAACCTCGCCATGGCCAAGATGGGACCGTTCCAGGCCGGCATCGCCGAATCGCACGGCAATAACTACGCCTACATCCTCTCGTGGACGATCGCGGCGGTGGGTGTCGCGCTGATCCTCGTCACGGCGTTTGGTCCGGAGGCAAAGGCTGCGGAACTGCGCGTCGCGACGTAGGACGGGCTACGGGCGCAGCGTGGGACCAAAAACCGCGGCGTACGCCACGGTCACGACAACTGCAATCCCGATCCAGATCCAGCTGCGCGCGAAATAAATCCCGGGACCCTGCGCGTCGGGTTTGCGTTGCAGCCACTGCATCATGAAGAGAAGTCCGATGGTGCCGCCAAAACTGCTCGCGATCGAGGACAGCAGGACAATCACAATACCTTGCGGATTCAGCGCGCCAATGAGCACGGCCACCGCGCCACCGGTGAGGTAGGAGGTCAACGCCGTGAGCCGTGCGCTGCGGATCCTGCCTTCCCCGCTGCCGCTGAGGCGGGGCTCGATGGCCGCCACGGCGATGCGCATGACCCACCGGTAAGTGATCGCGCCCACGAGAAACAGACCGACTCGCCAGAGCCATTCGGGGGTCGCACCGTACAAAGCGCCGTCGCTCGTCGTCCCCAGATCGCCCTGCCCCGAGGCACCTGAGAACAAGGCATAACCCGCCGCGTCCATGAGACCCAGCGCGCCGAGCAACCACAGGAAATAGAACCCGGCCCCCGACAGCCGTGGCAAACGCCGCACGAGCTGCAGGCAGACTACGCCCGTGAGGACACTGACGAACGGCCCGGCCAGCTCCACCAGCCGGATGCGCAAGCTACTGAGGCGTGCATCGTCGCAGTTGATGTAATAGGCCCCCATCTCGGTCGGGTGGCTGCCGAGCGCGACGCAGGCGAGCGCATGTCCGAAATGCTCATGCAACGCGACGCCGACCACGTAGGCGAGCGCCGAAACGGCGATCAGGGTCAGGCGGTCGGGAAGCGGGGGCGTCACCCCGGGGTCGGGCGCGGTGTTCATCGCCCGAGTCTAGCGCGCGAAGCCCGCGGCGTTCAGTGAACGAGCTGTTGCCTTTGCGACCAAAGGCGTACGTTGCAGTTTTGTTGCACGCGCTTGATGAGACGCACATGAACAAGTACCCCCTCCCGGTTTGCTGCGCAGTAACCGTACTGCTCGCCTGCGCTGGCACTGAAGCGGCTGCCGCGCAGTCGTTGTCCCTGCCGCAGGTGCTGGGCGCTCTGAGCTCAGTGCATCCGCCCGGGGAAGTCGCGATGGCGCCCGATGGCAAGCACGTTGTCTATGGAAGCGTCGTGACCGGCAAGCGCGCCGCTGCTGAAATCGACGCCTCGGCCTTGTGGATCGTAAGTGCGCGAGACGGCTCCGGTGCAGTGCGATTGACGGCCTGCCCCGGCTCGGTCTGCGACGAGCACAGCGCCGCCTGGTCCCCCGACGGCAGGCAGATCGCGTTCGTGACCACGGATGCGCAGGAGCAGACTCAGCTGGCCATCGCTTCGAGCGACGGGCGCAACGCGAGGACCATTACGCGCGCACGCGGGCCGCTCGACACTCCCCGATGGTCGCCGGACGGCACCAGCATCGCGTTTCTGTATTCGCAAGGCGCGCCGAAAACTCCCGGACCCCTCAATCCGCTCACTCGCGATGCGGGGGTGCTGTCATCGACCGTGTACGAGCAGCGGCTGGCGGTGATACCCGCGCACGGCGGCGAGGTGGCGCTGCTGGGCCCTGCGGATCTGAACATCTACGAATTCGACTGGTCGCCGGACGGCAAGCGCTTCGCCGTGACTGCAGCGCACGGCTCCGGTGACGACAACTGGTGGATTGCCGAGCTTGATCTGCTGGATGCGCGAAATGGATCCATCAGCACGCTGTTGAAGCCACGTCTGCAAATCGCCTCACCGCGCTGGTCAGCGGATGGCTCCCGCATTGCGTACATCAGTGGCCTCATGAGTGACGAGGGCATTACCGGGGGCGATGTCTATTGGATCCAGGCCTCGGGAGGCACCCCAGTCAATGCGACCGCGGGCCTGGCCGCCTCGGTGAGCACGATCACCTGGAACGGCTCGAGCAAGCGCCTGATCGCGACTGAATTTTCTGCCGGCGAAGCAGTGCTGGCCAGCATCGACGTCGATTCGAAATCACAGCACGAGATCTGGCGCGCACCGCAGATGATCTGGGCGAACAACCTGTTTGGCTTTGGGCCGGGTGATACGGGCATTTCGCTGTCGAAAGACGCCGCCAACTCGGCGGTCATCCGCCAGTCATATACCTCACCGCCAGAGGTTGAGACCGGAGCGCCGGGCAAGTGGAAGCCGATCACGCGCCTGAACACCGCCGTGCAGCCGATCACGGGCAAGGCCACGAACCTGTTCTGGAAAAGCGATCAATTCAGCGTGCAGGGCATGCTCATCGAGCCGCCGTCGATCGTCCCTGGAAAAAGGTATCCGCTGGTTGTGGTGGTGCACGGCGGCCCGGCGTACGCGCACTACCCGCTCTTCCCGTCGAGCCCGTATGCATTCGACGCGGCCCTTGCAAGCCAGGGTTATTTTGTATTCCTGCCCAATCCGCGCGGCAGCTACGGTCAGGGCGCGGCGTTTACCGAGGCCAACATCAAGGACTTCGGCTACGGTGACCTGCGCGATATCCTGACTGGGCTCGACGCGGTGCTGAAGAGCGCGCCGATCGACCCGCAGCGAATTGGTATCACCGGCTGGAGCTACGGCGGCTACATGACCATGTGGGCGCTGACCCAGACCGAACGCTTCAAAGCGGCGGTCGCCGGCGCCGGACTGTCAAACTGGCAAAGCTACTACGGCACCAACAACATCGATACCTGGATGATTCCTTATTTTGGCAGCTCGGTGTACGACGACCCGAAAGTCTACGAGCGCAGCTCGCCTATGACCTTCATCAAGCACGTGGCCGCGCCGACCCTGATCGTGGGCGGTGACCGTGATGCGGAGGTGCCAATCACCCAATCCTATGAATACTGGAACGCACTGCGACGCCTTGGGGTGAAAACCGAATTTGTGGTGTATCCGGACGAGGGTCACTTTTTCTTCAAACGAGCCGATCAGGCCGACGTGATGTCCAGGCTTGTCAGCTGGTTCAACACCTACCTGCAACCCTAGCCCGCAGGTTAGCCAAGCAGGCCAGGCAGTCGCCGGGCGGGCCAGCTGGTCGCCAGGTCATAGGCGTGCGCCAGTTGCAGGCAAGCCAGCTCCGCGCGATTCGGCCCCACGATCTGAATGCCAATCGGTAAGCCACGCTCGCTGAATCCCGCGGGCGCCGCGAGCGCAGGACAGCCACTCATGGTGATGGGCAGCACGCACTTCATCCATTCGTGGTAAGTCTGCATTTTCGCGCCGGCAATTTCCTGCGGCCAATGAAGACTGGCGTCGAATGGAAATAGCTGCGCGGTCGGAACGATAAAGTAATCATACTTTTCGAAGAACCTGCGCACCGCCTGGTACCACTCGGTTCGAACCGTGGATGCGGCGGAAATGTCGAAGGCCGTAAGCTTCAGCCCGCTCTCAACCTCGAAGATTGCCTCGGGTTTCAGGAGCGCACGTCTGGCGGGATCGTGGTAATAAGGCAGCAGCGCGCCTCCGGCCTGCCAGGCACGCAGCTTCAGCCACGCCTGCCAGACCGCATCAATCGAATAGTCCGGTTGCGCTTCCTCCACCGTGCAGCCCAGCGACTCGAACACCTTCAGTGCCCTCTTGCACACCTGCAGCACCCCCGGCTCGAACGGCAGATAGCCGCGAAAGTCTCCCGACCATGCAATGCGTTTGCCTTTGAGGTCAGTCGCCAGTCGCTGCTGGAATGCGCTGCCATCGCCGGGCGTGGACAACGGCGCGCGCGCGTCGTAGCCCGCCTGCACGCAGAGCAGCATCGCCAGATCCGGCACGTTGCGCGCCATGGGGCCGACCACCCCCATCGACGGCAGCCAGCCGTCCAGCGCCTCGGTCGGTACCAGCCCGAAGCTGGTGCGAAAGCCAAAGACATTGTTCCAGCCGGCGGGGTTGCGCAGGCTGCCGCCGTAGTCGCTGCCGTCGGCGACCGGCAACATGCGCAGCGCCAGCGCGACCGCCGCACCACCGCTGCTGCCGCCCGCCGAGCGGGACTGATCGTAAGCGTTGCGGGTAGTCCCACAGACCGGGTTGTAGGTATGCGAGCCGAGCCCGAATTCCGGCGTATTTGTCTTGCCGATAAAAATGGCACCGGCTTTTCGCAACCGCTCAACCATGATCCCATCCGCGTGCGGGACGAAATCCTTGAGGATGGGCGAGCCCATGGTCATGCGAATGCCCTGGACCGGCATCAGATCCTTCACCGCAAGTGGCAAGCCGTGCAGCGGTCCCAGTAATTCACCACGCGCCACTTGCTGGTCGCGCGCTTCGGACTGCGCGAGCAACGCCGCCCGGTCCTGCAGCGCGACAATGGCGTTGACGCGCGGATTGAGCCTCTCGATGTGATCGAGGTAGGCCGTCATCACCTCAACGCACGACACCAGCCTGCCACGAATGGCGTTGGCGAGCGCCAACGCTTCGAGCATCACCAGGTCCGACGCGCTGCTCACGGCAAGGGCAGGCCGCGCAAGTGCTGACGCGGCAAGACTCGCCGCGCGCCGCAAGCCATAACGAGCACGGAGCGCCGATCCAGGTCAGGCGGCACACTCAGCCTCCAAGACTCCCGAGGAATCGCGCAAAACTCATCCACGCCTGGGTGCCTGCGAACAGCACTGACAGGACACTGCCGAGCAGCACCGCGACGGCGCCGTATACATAGACCTTGTGGGGCCGCCCTCGGGTTCGCCAGTCGTACACCATCGCGATGCCGATCAGCACGACCGCGACTATTGTCGGCGGCAGCGCCACAAAAGGCGGCGGCGGGCCGCCGTTCGCTGCCCCCGCCGGCGCGAGATAGGTCAGGAACACGCGCGCGATGGCCGGCACCATCATGCCCGCCATCAGCACGTACATCAGCCGCTTGTGTATCTCGGGCCTGCGAACGTTGGCGATGGCGAGGACAAAAAAGCCAATCATCAACGGCAGGGCACCCACGGCAATCGCGGCGAACCGTCGGCCGGCGTCACCGAAGCCGTGGGCATCATCCAGCCGCAGGAAGGTGATCTTCAACACCAGGATCGAACAGATCAGGACACTGAAGAGCGAGATGCCCACCAGGCCCCACGCGCGATGAGTGGGTGTGCGGCCTGTCGCGATCCACGCGGTTTGCACGAAGTAGAACAGTGTCCAGCTGAACAGCAGTATGCCGTGGATGTGAGCGATCGGCGGCGCGTGGAAGGTTCCGTTGACGACCGGCGCCCAGTAGGTCGGCACGAAGCCGCCAAACGCGATCAGCACGAAGACGCCGGCCATCCACAGATGGAAACGCCGCGCATCGGAGCGCACGCCGACGGTCGTGGCGCCCGTCAGGGTTGTATTCACTGCATCTCCCAGGTTGGTGCCGATGGCTGCATATTAGACCCCCGCTGCCGCCTGCAGTACGCTCTGACTATGAAGCGAGCCGCAACTATCGCGCTGCTGATCGCGTTCGCCGGTCCCGCACACGCCGCGGACGAGGAGCACCACTCGCATCCCGTGCCGGAGAAACTGGGCTCGGTGCACTTTCCGACATCGTGTGCACCGGCGGTCCAGCGTGAATTCGACCGCGCCGTGGCACTGCTGCATTCGTTTGCGTATGCGGCCTCTGAACAGGAATTTCGCGCGGTCGCCGCTCGTGATGCCGGTTGCGCCATCGCTCACTGGGGCATCGCCATGTCGCTGTTCCACGAGCTGTGGGAACCGCCCTCCGGCGCGGCGTTACACGAAGGGGCAGAGCAAATCCGCCAGGCCGCCGAAATTCGCGCCCGCTCGCCGCGTGAACGCCAGTACGTCGAGGCTCTGGGCACGTACTATGCGGCCACCGAACAGGACGCGCCGGCGCTGCGAGCGGCGCGCTACACGCGCGCCATGGCGGACGTCGCTCGCAACTACCCTCGGGATCCGGAGGCGCAGATCTTCTACGCACTGGCTCTTATCGCGACCGCATCACCGGCCGACAAGACCCATGCAAATCAGAAGCAGGCGGCGGCCATTCTGGAACCCATTTTCCGCCGCCAGCCCCAGCACCCCGGGGTGCCTCATTACCTGATTCACACCTACGACAGTGCGGAGCTCGCGCCACAGGGCCTGGCCGCCGCCCGCGCCTATTCGAAGATCGCACCCTCGGCGCCCCACGCCCTGCATATGCCGTCGCATATCTTCACTCGACTGGGACTGTGGGATGACTCCATCGCGTCGAATCTGGCGGCACGCGCGGCGGCGGACAAAGCCGGCGACGTTGGGGAAGAACTGCACGCGATGGACTATCTGACCTACGCATTCCTGCAGCGCGGCCGCTACGCGGACGCCGAACAGGTCGTGCTTGATCTGCAGTCAATGAAAAATATCCCGGCAGCTCAGTTCAAAATGGGATATGCCGCGACCGCCATGCCAGTGCGTGTCGCAATCGAGCGTCGCGAGTGGGATCGCGCCGCGGCTCTCGAGCCCCTGCCGCACTCAACGCCACACGTCGCCGCCCTGGTGTACTGGGCGCGGGCGATCGGTCAGTCCCGGGCCGGACATCCGCGTGCAGCAGACGCCGACGTGGACAGACTGAACGAGTGTCTGCAGCAACTACGGTCCACTGGAAACGCGTATTGGGCAACGCAGGTCGACGCCCTGCTCAAGGAAGCCCAGGCGTGGCGCCTGGTGGCCGACGCAGACGCGAGCGGTGCGCTGGTCTCGCTGCGCGCGGCCGCGGATGAGGAGGATGCAGTTGACAAACTACCCGTCACACCCGGCCCAATTGTTCCGGCCCGCGAGCAGCTGGGCGAGCTGCTGCTGGAGCTGAATCGTCCGCAGGAAGCGCAGCACGAGTTCCAGACGGCGCTCACCCTCGCGCCGGGAAGGCGGGGAGCGATGGCCGGCGCGGCTACCGCGGCCGAGCGCCTCGGGGATGTTCAAGCGGCCACGCAGTTTCGCGCGCAACTGACTCAATAACCGCGGGCACCAGAAAAACCAAGTTTCGCGCACTGACGGTCTCGGGGCAGGCACAATGCTGGGTTAAGCTACTGGTGCCGCAGTTGGTTGCGGCCACCCGCTTTGGTTGAGGTGCAGCAGGCATGGCCGACGTCTTCGTTTCCTACTCCCGCAGCGACAAGGCGCGCGTCGCGCCGCTCGTGGCCGCGATCCAGGCGAAGGGCTGGTCGGTGTGGTGGGACCCGGCGATTGACGCGGGCCAGCAGTTCGACGACCAGATCGACGCGGAGCTGCAGGCGGCGAGTTCCGTGCTGGTGATCTGGACCCCGACATCCGTGGCTTCGCGGTGGGTACGCGGCGAGGCGCGCGATGCGGCCGAGCGCGGCATCCTGGTGCCGGCGCGATTCGAAGACGCCCGCCTGCCGATCGACGTGCGGGCGATTCAAACGACCGACCTCGACAAGTGGGGTGAGGATCCCGCCAGCGCACCGTTCCAGGACCTGCTGCGTTCGCTCGAGTCCGTCATCAAGCGTCAACGCGCGAATCAATCGGCGAAGTCGGCCGCCCGCTCAACGCCAGCTGCTGCTGCCGCCGCTGTGCCGCGCCTCGATCTGCGTGCTGCCCTTCGCCAACATGAGCGGCGATCAGGAACAGGAATACTTCAGCGATGGCATCACCGAGGACATCATCACCGATCTGAGCAAGGTTTCGGCACTGTCAGTCGTTTCGCGCAACAGCGCCTTTATGTACAAGGGCAAGCATGTTGATGTTCCGAAACTGGCGCGCGAACTGAAGGTCGGGCATGTCCTGGAAGGCAGCGTGCGCAAGGCCGGTGGCCGCGTACGCATTACCGCCCAGCTGGTCGACGGCGCGAGCAACGATCACGTCTGGGCCGAACGCTACGATCGCGACTTGAATGACATCTTCGCGCTGCAGGCCGAAATCTCCGAAGCCATCGTCAAGGCCCTGAAACTCAAGCTCCTGCCCGAAGAGAAAAAGGCGATCGAGCAGCGCGGCACGGACAGTGTCGAGGCCTACAATCTCTATCTCATGGCGCTACAGTCCTACGTCAGCGGCCATGAAGCCGATGCCCGGCGGGCGGAAGCGATCATCCGCCTGTGCAAGCGCGCCGTCGAAATCGACCCGAGATATTCGCGCGCCTGGGCGCTACTGGCCATTGGACAGATGAACCTGCGCTTCGTCCATGGCAGAACTGTCGATGACGGCCTGGTGGCGGCTGAACGGGCGCTTGTGCTGGATGCGAATCTCGCCGAAGCGCACGCCGTCAAGGCCAGAATCCTGGCCCAGCATGGCCGCCACGATGAGGCGGAGGCCGAAATCGATGTCGCCCTGCGCCTGGACCCCGAATCCTACGAGGTCAACCGGGCAGCGGCGTACTTGCGCTTCAGGCAGCAGCGGCTGGAGGAGGCCATTCGCTATTACGAAAAATCAATGTCGCTCATGGAGACGGATCTGAATTCCGGTTCCATGTTGCTCACCTGTTACACCGCTGTCAAAAATCCGCAGGCAACCCGGCGGATCGCGCAAATCACCCTCTCCCGAATCGAAAAGACTCTGGCGCAGGATCCGAACAACGGTACCGCCATGTCGTACGGCGCCATTGCTCTCGCAGCTCTGGGGGAGGCCGAGCGCGCCAAGGATTGGATCAACCGTGCGCTGCTGATTGACCCGGACAATATGAACGCGCGTTACAACTTTTCCTGCACCCTGACGACTTATTTGAAAGAACCGGACGCCGCACTCGAACTGCTCCGTCCCTTTTTCGAATCAGTGGCCGTTGGCTTCCTGAACCACGCCAAGGCCGATCCGGATCTGGCCCCCCTGCGCGACGATCCGCGTTTCAAGGCGATGTTCGCCGCCGCTGAAACGCGGCTCGCGGCGACGGGTCTGTCAGAGTGAGTCGCAGCATCACGCTTTGCGCCCCTTGAGCCGATTCTTAATAACAACAACGGGGATGCCATGAAATCAGGCCTCACCACTACCCTCGCCGCGCTTCTCCTCACTGTCAGCAGTGGCCCTGGCGCCGAAGACGCCCCCAAGCCCCTGTATCCGCAGTACCCGAGCGAGACTCCGGGCAAGTTCACGGTCGTCACCGACAGCTGGGAATACGAGCTTCGTGACGTCATGATTCCCATGCGCGATGGCGTGAAACTCCACACCATCATCCTGGTGCCCAAGGCTGCAACGCATGTCGGCATGCTGCTCACGCGCACGCCCTACGAGGCCAAGGCACTCACCAGCCACACGCACAGCGGACACCTTGGCCCCATGCTACAGGGCTATGACAACGCCACCGACGTGATCCTCGAGGACGGCTACATCCGCGTAATGCAGGACGTGCGCGGCAAGTACGACTCGGAGGGCGACTACGTGATGAATCGCCCGGTGCACGGCCCGCAGAATCCGACGCCTGTGGATGATGCAACCGACACCTACGACACCATCGACTGGCTGGTAAAGAACGTGCCCGAGAGCAACGGCAAGGTGGGAACACTGGGCATTTCCTACGACGGCTTCGAGCCTTTGATGGCCCTCATCAATCCGCACCCGGCACTGAAAGTCTCCGTGCCCATGAACCCCATGGTGGACGGCTGGATGGGTGATGACTGGTTTCACTTCGGCGCCTTCCGCCAGCAGGGCACCTCATACATCTACGAGCAGGTAGCAAGCCGCGACAACAGCATCAAGTGGTGGTCGAACTATCACGACGACTACGACCTTTTTCTGCAGGCGGGCTCGGCTGGTGAGCTCGGACGCAGTCATGGCATGCAGCAGATCGGCTTCTGGAACAAGATCGTGGCGCATCCGGCCTACGATGCATTCTGGAGCGACCAGGCGGTGGACAAGGTCCTCGCCACACAGCCGCTTAAGGTGCCCGTCATGCTGGTTCACAGTCTGTGGGATGCTGAGGACAGTTATGGCGCCATCGCCGTGTACAAGGCCATCAAGCCCAAGGACGTCAACGGCAACATGGTGAAGCTGGTGCTGGGGCCGTGGTACCACGGTCAGGCCATCGATGAGGGTAGCAGCCTGGGGAACCTGCGCTTCGGCAACGACACCTCACGCTGGTTCCGCGAGCACGTGCTACGGCCATTCCTCGCGCACTATCTGAAGGACGGGGCACCCGCGGCGGATGTAGCTCCGGTGACGGCGTTTGAGACCGGCACCAATGAGTGGCGGCGCTTCGAGCGCTGGCCGGTGAGCTGCGAAACCGGCTGTACTCACGCCACCAGAGCGCTGTACCTGCAGACGGGCAACAAACTCGGATTCGAGGCACCGGCCGGTGGGGAGGCGTTTACGGAATACGTCTCGGATCCCGCGCGCCCGGTGCCCTTCCGGGCACGTCCCATTCAGCAGATCGGTTACGCGCCGGGGCAGACCTGGCAGCAGTGGCTGACGGATGATCAGCGCGAAGCCGCGGGCCGCACCGACGTCATCACCTTCACCTCGGCGGTGCTTAGCAAGCCACTGTTGATCAATGGCCAGCCGGTCGTGCATCTGGTGGCTTCCACCAGCGGCACGGACAGCGACTGGGTGGTGAAACTCATCGACGTGTATCCCGATGAGGTGTACGCGCAACCGGAGATGGGCGGCTATCAGCTTGCGGTGGGCATGGACATTCTGCGTGGGCGGTATCGGGAAGGCTTCGCAACGCCCAAGCCCATCAAGGCCAACAAGCCGCTCGCCTATGAATTCAAGCTGCCGCCGAACAATCACGTGTTCCTGCCGGGTCACCGCCTGATGGTGCAGGTGCAGTCGAGCTGGTTCCCGCTGTACGACCGCAATCCGCAGACCTTCGTTCCCAACATCTTCCTGGCCAAACCCGAGGACTACCGCAAAGCCACGCAGCGCGTCTATCACTCGGCCAGGGAAGCCTCCTACATCGCGCTGCCGGTGGTGGAGGACTGAAGGCCCCACGAGCCCTACCCTGCAATGAATGACAGCAACGCCCCCTGGCACGCGCATATTTACTACGCGCCCGGTGACCGCGGCCGGGCGGCGGCATTGCGCGGGCGCCTGATCGCGCTGAAGGAATCCGGTGAAATGCCGCAACTGCGGTTCATCGGAGAGCTGCGCGATCACAAGGTGGGCCCGCACCCGGTACCGCAGTTCGAAGTTCATTTCACGGCAGGACTCGTGCCGCGGATCGAGGGCATCATCCGCGAAGTCGGCTTGAGCGCGCTCGTACATCCGTTGACGCACGATGACCTGGCGGATCACACGCGTCTGGGTCAGTGGATAGGGACGCCGATCGATCTTGACCTCACGGTGCTTGATCCGCCCGGGATCAACCAGGGGTTTGCGCGCTTCGGAAAGACAGATTTCTAGCAACCAACGATGTCGATCCGCCCTTGACGTATGATGCGCACGAGGGGCGATCGCGCTCGGACCGATCTGCGTGCACCTACCACTACGCCCCCTGATTTCGCTGCTTTCGCTCACCCTCGCCGCCGGTGGGATTGCGGCGTGCACGCCCAAGTCCGCAGCGACCGCCGAACCGCCGGCAGCCGCGGAATACCGCCTTAAGGCGACCATCCAGGACCTCATGGAAGGGCTCATTGATCCGTCGGCGGACGCGTTGTGGGACTCGGTGGCCTATATTTCCAGGCCGTCCGGGATTGAGGATCGGCGGCCGCGCAGCGATGAGGAATGGAAAGCGGTTCGCGGCCACGCCGTCATGTTGATCGAGGGGGGAAACCTGTTGAGCATGCCGGGCCGCCTGGTGGCGGCCGACCTGGCAAACAACGCGGCCCCCGGGCCGGGCGAGCTGAGCCACGTCGAGATCCAGCAGCGCGTCACGACCACCCACAATACTTTCGTGCAATTGGCGCACGGCCTGCAGGACGCGGGTGCGAAGGCGCTGGCGGCGATCGACGTCCGGGACGCGCAGGCGCTGATGGACGCCGGCGCTACCATTGATAGTGCCTGCGAGGCGTGTCACGTCACTTACTGGTACCCCAACCAGCAGCGTCCGTGAAACACTGATCGACCGTGGCACTTCCCTCTCTGCAAGTTTTCTGCAATTGGCTCGAATCCACGTCAGTGAGTCAGAGCATTCAGACGATCGAGTGGATCATTCCGGCCGTGCAGACTGTCCACATTCTGTGCGTTGCGACGGTGCTGACCTCCGTGTTGATGATCGACCTGCGCCTGCTCGGGTTTCGCAGGCGGGAGCAGCCGGTCGCGGCGGTTACGGCGCGTTTCCTGCCATTCATCTGGTGGCCGCTACCCATTTTGCTGGCAACCGGGGCGGTACTCATTACCGCCGAGCCGGCGCGATCACTGCAGAATCCAGTGTTCCTCCTCAAGATGGGGCTGCTGCTGGCAGCCGCGGGCGTCACGCTTGCGTGTCAGATTCCGCTGCGGCACAACCCGGCGTACTGGGAGCTTTCCGCGGGCAGGCGGCGCGCAGCCCGGCTGATCGCGGCGGCGTCGCTGCCATTGTGGGTGGGGATCGTGTTTGCTGGCCGATGGATCGCGTACGCCCAGGCCGGCTGACGTGCTGGATTCATTCCTTCAGGCACTTCAGGACACCTCGATTGCCACCGCGATCCGGGAAGGTGCCACGCTCTTTCCGTGGATCGAATGTGTGCACGTACTTGCACTGACGGTGGTCATTGGCTCCATCGCGATCGTGGACCTGCGGCTCATCGGCCTGACCTCGCGCGACCGGGGAGTCGCTCAGGTCACCGCGGCAGTGCTGCCGATCACCTGGAGCATGTTCGCCTGCGCCGCCATCAGTGGCGGGCTGCTGTTCTCCTCGAACGCGACCGTTTACGGGCACAATCGCTATTTTCAGATCAAGATGGCGCTGCTGCTCGTGGCCGGCGTCAATATGAGCGTGTATCACCTGTTCATGAGTTCAGACGTGCAGACGTGGCGAACGCCCGCGGTCACGCCGCTGCGCGCGCGTATCTGCGGCACAGTTTCGTTGTGCCTGTGGATCGCGATCGTAGCCTCCGGCCGTTGGATCGGTTTCACACTCAACGCGCCGACATGAAGGCCCTTGCTGCATTCTCCGAAGGAGGCTGACGAAATGCGACCCTGTTTTCGCGCAGAACCAATGCTTGCCGTGCTCGTGAACGCAGTCATGTTGCTCGCGGCTTCTGCCGTGCGAGCCGAACAGCCCGTCTTGAACGCGGCGCCGCAAGCCAAGGACTGGGCCGATCTTGCCAGGCTCCCCGACTGGAGCGGCGTGTGGACGCCGAACATCTCCGATCAGGCACGGCGCGAGAGAGCCGATCCGCTTCCGTGGCAGCCGCGAGCTGCCGCGGCAGTGGCGAAGCTCGAGGCGGCCGAACAAGCCGGCAACCCGAAGGGATTGTTTGTCAACTGCCTGCCGGAGTCGATGCCGAGCTGGATGCTTATCACTCACAACGCCATGGAATTCCTGTTCACCCCGGGCCGCGTCACCATCCTCGGTGAGGCGGACGGCAATCGGCTGCGGCGCATCTATACCGACGGTCGCTCGCATCCGGCCGATCCGGATCCGACTTTTCATGGTCACTCGATCGGACACTGGGAGGGCGATACCCTGGTAGTGGACACCATCGGTGTTCTGCCGGAGACCTATATCGCGCCGAGTGAGGCCGTCGGGATCCCCAATGATGGCGACCTGCACATTGTCGAGCATATCCATCTGGCCGGCCCCGACAAACTGCAGGACGATCTCGAGATCACCGCGCCGCACGTGTTGACGCGCACCTGGAAGACCACGCGCTTTTTATTTCGTCAACGGGCCCGCAAGTACGACATCGTCGAGGGAGTCTGCCTGCAGGGCAATTTCTCCGAAAGAACCGACGCCGCCGGCGATTCCGTGTTCGTACCGACGCCGCAAACGGAAGCCGGCAACTGGCTGCCCCCCATAAAATAAGACTGGAACGATCCTCATGAAGCTTCCCACCCACGGCGTCATGGCCGTGACTTTAATGTTCGCCGGAATGCTGAGCGGATCGCCCGCGAATGCACACCACTCCTTTGCGATGTTCGACTTCAACTCGACAGTCTCGTGCCCGGCAACGGTCAAGGAATTTCGCTGGACCAATCCGCACGTGACCCTGCTGATCGAGGCGTCGGTAAAGGCAGGCGGACCGCCGGAGCTGTGGTCGCTCGAACTCACCAGCCCCGGCAATCTGACGCGGCTGGGTTGGACGCACAGCGCCTTCAAGGCCGGCGATCGCATCGAGATTCAGTTCAATCCACTGCGCGATGGCAAACACGGGGGCGCCTTCAAAGAGGCCAAGATCGTTGCGACCGGGCAGGTATTTACCTCCAGCGTTCGCAATGCCAACGACGCTCCGAGCCTCAAGTGACGCGAGCCTCAAGCAGCGAGAAGCACCCGTGATCTCATCACTCGGCGCCTCACGCCCGTTTCTGGCGTCCATCCTTGCCTCCGTGTGCCTGGCTGGCGGCGGCGCGGCGCACGCTCAGGCGGCGACGCTCATCCTCTTCGACGGCAAGATCTGGACCGAGAACCCGGCCCAGCCGGAAGCCGCGGCGATTGCGATCGATGGAACGCGCATCGTAGCGCTCGGTTCCTCGGCGGCGATGCGCAGACTCGCGGCCCCGGGATGCCAGCTCATCGACCTGCACGGCCGCCGCGTGCTTCCCGGATTCAACGACTCGCACGTGCATTTCCTCGACGGCGGAGCCTCGCTCGCCAGTGTGCAGTTGGGAGATGCCAACAGTGCGGGCGAGCTGCGTGCCCGCGTAAAAGCCTACGCCGTGCCGCTCGCCAAGGGCGCCTGGATCCGCAACGGCAACTGGGATCATCAGCGCTGGTCGCCGCCAGTGCTGCCGACTCACCAGTTGATCGATGATGTGACGCCCAGTAACCCCGTCATGGTGTGGCGCATAGACGGCCACATGGCGCTCGTCAACGCCAGTGCCATGAAGCTCGCTGGTCTCGACCGCAACACCAAAGACGTACCGGGCGGCGAAATCGTGCGGGATGCGGACGGCAATCCAACCGGCATCCTGAAGGACGCCGCTACGGCGCTGGTCGAGCGAATCATGCCGCCGCTGTCGGAGTCAGAGCGGGATGCGGCGATGACGGCGGCGATGCACGAGGCGGCCCGCTACGGGGTGACCAGCGTGCAGAACATGGCGGACTCTTCCGCGGACACGCAGGGGGCGCAGAAGCTGCGGCAGTTCCAGAAGTTTGCGCGCACGGGCTCCCTGACGGTGCGCATCTACGACGCGATCCGCCTGCAGGACTGGAAGGATCTCGCTGGCGCTGGCGTCCAGGCAGCCTTCGGTAGTCCGTCACTGCGCATCGGCAACCTGAAGAGCTTCGCCGACGGGGCGCTCGGCTCGGAGACAGCGTGGATGGACGCGCCGTTTTCTGACCACTCGGGCAAGAGCGGGCTCGCCAGCTCGGAGCTGCTCGATGCCGCGGCGATGTACGCGAACATCCAGGGCGCGGACCGGGCCGGCCTGCAGGTTACGGTGCACGCGATTGGCGATCGCGCGATTCACACAGTGCTGGACCTGCTTGAACGGGCGGAGCGCGAGGACGGCGCCGCCGACCGGCGTTTCCGTATCGAGCATGTACAGCATTTGCGCCCGGCAGATGCGGCGCGTTTCGCACCACTGGGCGTCATCGCCTCGATGCAGCCCTATCACGCCATCGATGACGGCCGGTGGGCGGAGAAGCTCCTCGGACCTGAACGCATCAAATCGAGCTATGCCTGGCGCCTGCTGCTGGATCACGGCGCGGTGCTGGCGTTCGGCTCGGATTGGCCGGTGGCGCCGCTTGACCCCCTGACGGGAATCTACGCCGCCGTCACACGCAGGACTCTCGACGGCAAGAACCCGCAGGGCTGGATTCCGCAACAACGCATCACGGTCGCCGAGGCTGTGCACGCCTATACGGTCGGCTCCGCGTTCGCCGAATACCAGGAGTCCGTGAAAGGCTCGCTCATGCCCGGCAAGCTCGCCGACCTGGTCGTGCTGTCGAAGGACGTCTTGCACATTGCGCCCGAGGAGATCCTCAAGGCGCACGTGGACATGACCATCTTCGCTGGCGCGGTGATTTACGACGCAGAGCAGGTGCCGTAAGCGCGCTCTGCGACAACGCCGATTGCCAGTATCCTACCTTGGTAGTATATAGGTGGGATGAAAGCAAAGACATCGCTTACCCTTTCCGAGGATCTCGTCGCCAGCATCGACAAGCTGGCCGGATCGAAAATCTCCCGTTCGGCGTATATCGAACAGATCCTGAGGGAATTCGTGGATGGACGTGCTCAGGCCCGGAAGGACGCCCGAGAGATCGCTGCAATTGACCGCCACGCGGCTCAGCTCAATGCTGAGATGAGCGATGCGCTGTCCTTTCAGGCCAACTCGGCGGATGAATGAAGCGGGGCGAGTTGTACAGGGTACGCCGCCCGCCCGGTGACCCCAAACCCACCCGCGTCTTTGTCGTCGTCAGCCGCCAGCCCTTGAT
>JANWKL010000028.1 GCA_025451375.1 Steroidobacteraceae bacterium | reverse complement strand
GTTTTGCCTGCTGCGCAGTGCCGGTCCTCCGCGGCGATTTTGGCGGACATCAGCTGCGTTTCCGCCGGCCAAGGGCGTCTCTTTGGCCGGCTGCGGCGGTTCCGCCCGGCTCCGGTCCGCAGTGCTAACAGACCCTAGTCGCGGGGCAGGAGGAAGCTTGAGCCCCTATAGGACAGCACGGCGCCGTCGGGGGTGATGCTGTCGACCCGGACACCCTCGGGCAGCGTGTCGCCTTCGTGGACCTTGTGCATGTTGATCATCACAAAGCGATCCTGGGGACGCGCGGCATAGGCGTGCAGATCCAGTCGCAGCTGTGGGATTTCGGTGCCCGGTGTTGCCGCCGCATCCTGGTATAGCGGTACCCCCCCGGTACCGCGACGCACATGCCCGCCCAGTGCCGAGGCCGCCGGCTCCGCCGCCGGAGCGTAGTCCTCCGGGGTGAGCGATCCGGCATGCGTGACGTCCGCGCTGGCCGGGGCGGCTGACCCCGCCGCGGGCGCAGATACCGGGGCGCCAGCGGGAGCCGCGGGAATCTGCACGACCGGAGCCGGCGCAACGGTGGGCGCAGCGGCGGGCGCGGCAACCACCGGTGCTGCCACCGGTGCCGTCACTGCCACTGCCTCGGTGGCGGCGCGCGCGGCCGGGTGTCGCACCAACATCCACAGTCCGATCACGAGATTGATCGCCAGCAGGATCACCACGGCGACGGCCCACGGCGGCAAGCCGCCTCGCGGTGGCGCCACCTTGACCTCGTAGAGCCCCGGCCCGCTCTGGCGCTGCCGATCGCTCTCGGATTTTTTCAACGCATCAAGGATGAACGACATCCATCACCCGCCGTGTGTATTGGCCGTGAACAACAGCGGACCGTTTGGCCCGGCAACCGCGCCCGCCAGCGCAATCTGTGTCTGCAGTCCGGCGATGCCATCAACGCTGAGCTGGTGCTGGCGTTGAAACTCGCGCACCTCGCGGGTCAGCCCCTCATCGAAGACATCACTCACCACCGCATCGCTATGCTGCCCGTGCAACTGCTGCAGGCTTTGGCGCAGCCAGCGCACATCCGTGCCGCGCATGCCGGCCGACAACGCCTTGACCGGGGAGCTGGCCGGGCGCCACAGCATCACGAAATCGCCCATCCAGTAGCGCGACAGCTCGCCGAGCGGAACCGCCTGGGGAGCGGCGCCGAGTTCCAGGTGCGCGTGCTCGTCGTCGAGCCCCGTCAGCACCACCTGGTGCGCGCCGCCCGCGGCATCGGTCAGGAGCAGGATCGCCGGATGGTTATACAGACGCAGCTGGCCGAAGGAGCCGCGTTCGGTTACGCATTCAAGACCCTGGGCGGCCGCCTGGCTGCACGGCTCGCCAGCGCCGGCCGCGTATTTCGTCCCCCACAGGCCAAAGAGTCTCGCAAAGGCACCGTCGGTATCCGTTTCGGCGGCGTGCTGCCTCAACAGCTCCGCAAGGTGCGGCGGCGCGGTCGCGACCTTCACCGTGCCGGCAGCGGCTGGACCTGCGGCAGCGGCGACCGCCTCCGCAATACCCGGCGCGCGCTGCGTCCCGGCGGCAGCGGCGGGAGCACCCATCGGCCGCGCGTTGAAAAACAGCAGCGTCGCGATGAGCAGCATGCCGACCGCGCCCGCGGTCGCCGCCCACGGCAGCCACTGCGGCGCGAAGCGCCTGCCGAACACCTCGCTCGCCGCGTGGCGCACCAGGGGTGAGGTGATCCGGTGCCGGTCGAGCGAGTAAGCCCCGAGGAGCGCCCGATCGCAGATGACGTTGATGACACGCGGCACGCCCTGCGACAGACGGAATACTTCCGCGAGCGCGGTGGGCGAGAAAATGTCGGTGGTGGCGCCGGCGACCCGCAGGCGGTGGCGCACGTAGGCGAGCGTCTCCTCGCGCGACAGGGGATTCAGGTGATAACGGCCGGTAATGCGCTGGGCGAGCTGGCGCAGTTCGTTGCGCGCCAGGAGTTCACGCAGTTCCGGCTGGCCGATGAGGATGATCTGCAGCAGTTTCTGCGTGTTGGTTTCGAGGTTGGTCAGCAGGCGCACCTGCTCGAGCACGTCGGGGGACAGGTTTTGCGCCTCATCGACCACCAGCACCACGCGCTTGCCGGCGGCGTGCGCCCGCAACAGATAGTGACTGAGGATGTCCACCAGGTCCTTCAAGCTGCCGAGCGCGGAGTCGGGCACGCCGATGCCGAGTTCCTCGCAGATGGTCAGCAGGAACTCCGGCGCGGTCATCCTGGGGTTGAGGATGAGCGCGATCTCCGCGTCGCGCGGCGTTTGCGCCAGCAGCGAGCGCACGATGGTGGTCTTGCCGGTGCCGACTTCGCCGGTGAGCTGCACGAAACCGCCGGCCTCGTTGATGCCGTACAGAAGGTGCGCCAGCGCCTCCGCGTGCCGCTCGCTCAGATACAGGTAGCGCGGATCAGGCGTGATCGCGAAGGGCTTTTCGTTGAGACCGAAGAACGTCAGGTACATGGGGTCGATGCTACTCGATCGTGTTGCCGCGGCGCAGCGCCTGGCTGCCGAAGCGCCCGCGCACCTCATCCAGCGTCGCATCCAGGCGGGAGGGTCCGCGCTGGTCCTCGAACAGGCCGAGCTGTGCAGCCGGAGTGAGTTCAGTCAAGACCACGCCGAGCAGGCGAAGTTTCGTAGCGGGGTTCGCTGCCAGCCAGCGCGACAAGAGCTCCGCCGCCACCGCGCCGATGGCGCGCCCCTCGCCGGTCGGCGGCGCCACCGCGCGCTGGCGTGTGAAGGTGGTGAAGTCATCGCGCCGGATTTTCACGCCGATACAGCCCGCCACGAGCCCGCGGCCGCGCAGGCGGCTGCCGGCGAGGTCCGCCAGGCGTGCCAGCTGGCGCTGCAGGAGGCGTGGATCGGCGATGTCTTCCTCGAAGGTGTCCTCCGCGCTCAGGGACTTGTCCTCCATGTCGGGCAGCACCGGGCGCTCGTCAACGCCCGAGGCGCGCTCGCGGATCCAGGCGCTATAGCGCCCGAAGATCGGCCATAACAAGGCATCCGGCGCGCTGCGCAGTTCCCCGAGGGTGTGGATGCCCGCGTCCTCCACCCGCGCGCCGGTCTTGCGCCCGAGTCCTGGCAGGCGGCGCACCGACAAGGGATCCAGTACCGCGCGGACCTTTTCCCGGGGCACGACGGTCAGCCCGTCGGGTTTCTCGAGTTCGGAGGCGATTTTCGCCACCAGCTTGTTGGGCGCGACGCCCACCGAGGCGGTGAGGCCGGTGAGTTCGCGGATGCGGCGCTTGATGCGATGTGCAATGTCGACGCCGCTGCCGAGGAGCGCGGTGCTCGCGGTGACATCCAGAAACGCCTCATCGAGCGACAGGCCCTGCACCAGGGGCGTGATTTCGCGGAACACGCTGAACACCTGCGCTGAGACTTCCTGGTAGCGCTGCATGCGCGGCCGCACGCACACGGCATCCGGGCACAGGCGCAGCGCAGTGCTCATCGGCATGGCGGAGCGCACGCCGAAGTTGCGCACCTCGTAGCTGGCGGCGGCCACGACACCGCGGCCGCCGCTCCAGCCGACGATGACGGGCGAGCCTTTGAGCGTCGGATCATCATGCTGTTCGACGGAGGCGTAGAACGCGTCCATGTCGACATGCAGCACCGCGCGTGTCATGCGTCGCCGTCGCGCAGCTTCAGCCGATGACGGTAATGGTGATCTTCTTCGACATCACCGGCGGATTGTGCGGCACATGGTTCTGGTCGCCGAGCAAAAGCTGCAGCGTGTGCTTGCCGGGCGTGAGGTGCAGCGTCGTCTCGGTCTGGCCCTTGCCGAAATGCATGATCTTGTCCGTCGCGGGCAGCGGGGCGCTTAAGTCCGCAGGCGCGTCGCCGTCGATGAGCAGGTGATGGTGGCCGGTGTTTTCCTTTTTCACGCCTGCAGGTGCGATGCCCATGACGTCCTTCAGGCCAAACTGCACCCGCACCGGTCCGTGCACCTTCGCGCCGTCCTTCGGACTGATGATGTAGGCCTCCGCGCCCGCTGGCGAGGGCGTGCGCTCGGGAGCAACCGCGGGCGTCTGGGCGCCAGCGGGCGGGACCGCGGCCAGGGGGGCGGCAAGGATCAGCGCGGCGATAAGCACGGTACGCATGAGGAACTCCTTCACAACATGAGGACGCTATAAATGCTGGTGGCCGCCAGCATCAGCGAGGCGAGCACCAGGTAAAAGAAGGCCAGCAGCATGAGCTTGCTCACGGTGAGCGCGCGCCGCTGGCCGTAGACGACCCGCATGGAGCGGTACATGTACCAGGTAAAGTACAAAAAGATCGCCAAGCCCAGGCCGGGAATGTCCGGCGCGAACTTGCCCACGAGCAGAACCACGCCCAGCACCAGGAACGCGACGGCGTGGTTGTGCACGAACAGCAGCAGGTGCTCGACGTAATAGTGCCGCGGCCGCCAGTACATGAGCATCATCAGGCCGGCGAGCAGCGGCAGGAAGATGAACATGGCCCGCGGCATGTTGTGCATGAAGGCCTGCTGCAGGTCGCGGCCATTGTCGATGACGCTCTTGCGGCAGGCCTGCCGGAAGAGCGGCTGTAGCGTGCCCGCCCAGGGACCGTCGTAGTTCGCATCCGCGCATACCCGATCGGCGCGCCGCTCGGGCGTCTCACCCGCCTTCGGTTTCAGCGCCGGCACCTCGTCGAGGTTCTCAACCACCGCGGGTTTGACACCGGCCGCCTTGTCGTCGAACTCCACCACCGCGAAAGGCTTCGTCTGCACCGCGCTCGCCACCAGAAAGAACACGACCGACAGCACCAGATACAGGCGCACGGGCGGCAGGTACCGCGCCCGGCGGCCATCCAGAAACTCGCGCGTCAGGCGCCCGGGCCTGAACAATAAGGCTGCCAGCGTGTGCCACAGGCGCGAGTCCGCGTGGGTCAGGTCTTCGGTGGCCACCTGGGTGAAATGCCACAACGAATGCACCGGCGGCTCGAGACGCTGGCCGCACGCACCGCAATATCGCCCGGGCACGGTGGCGCCGCAGTTCTCGCAGCGCGGCGCGGTCATCGCGGAGGAGCTCGCAACCACCGGCATGGTGCTGGCCGTTTCCTGCGCCGGAACCACGGCCGTCGTGACCGTCGCAGAGTCTGCCGCGTTCGGTGCCGCCGGCGTCGCCTCGTTCATGCCACGTGCGCGCTGGGTCTTTGAGACTCGGGCGCCGGTTGCGCCTGCGTGCCGAGCTCGCTGGTATCGAAGTCATCGACGTTGATGAGATCCATGACCTTGCGGTCGTAGTCGCGCAGTGCCGCCGCTTCGGTTTCCGAGATCAGGCCGGCGCCAAGTGCCTGCTGGATCCTGCCTGGCAAATCCAGGGCGGTGACCTTGCCGGTCTTGACACCCTCGACGCGGATGCGTTTCTCGAGCGGCTCGAGCTGCACCGCCAGCTGCAGCGCTTCCTGCAGGAGTCCGAGGGGATTGCCGGGCTGCACGGTGCGATAGACGAGCTCGCACAACCGGTCGCGCACTTCCGTCGGGCTCGTCACGAGCCCCGCGATGGTGCGTCCAAGCCGGTCCCCGGGAGCCGAGTAGATGCGGCCGCGCGGGAAGATCAGCACGCGCATCACCCCCGCCAGCAGGCGGTTCGGGAAATTGCGCAACAGGCCGTGCAGCTGTTCCTGCGCGTGGTAAAGCAGGTTGCGGCACGCCCATTCCACGATCGGCAGGTCCTCCGCGCGCCGTCCCTGGTTCTCGTGGTGCTTGAGCACCATGGAGGCCAGGTACAGGCACGACAACACGTCCCCGAGCCGCGCCGACAGCCCCTCTTTCTTTTTCAGATAACCGCCGAGCGTCAGCATCGAGACATCCACCGCGTAGGCGAACGAAGCGCTGAAGCGCACGATGTGCTGGTAGTAGCGTGCGGTGGCGCCCTGCACCGGCGCGCGGGTGAAGCGCGCGTGGGTGAGCGCCATGATGAAGGAGCGCACCGCGTTGGAAATGGTGAAGCCGATGTGCCCGAACAGCGCCCGATCAAATTCGTCCACGCCGGCGGCACGGTCGGGATTACGCGCCGCGTTCATCTCGCGCTGCACGAAGGGATGGCAGCGGATCGCGCCCTGGCCGAAGATGATGAGGTTGCGCGTCAGGAGGTTCGCGCCCTCGACGGTGATGGCGACCGGCACGATCTGGTAGCCGCGGCCGAGGTAGTTCTTGGGTCCCAGGCAAATCCCCTTGCCACCGTGCACGTCCATGGCGTCGTTCGCCACCTGGCGGCCCATCTCGGTAACGTGGTACTTGAGCATCGCCGAGGGAACCGAGGGCCTCTCGCCTCCGTCGATGGCGCCCGCGGTTACCGAGCGCGCGGCGTCCATGGTGTAGGTGAGTCCCACCATCCGCGCGATGACGGTTTCCACGCCCTCGAAGCGCCCGACCGGCATGTTGAACTGCGTGCGGATACGCGCGTAAGCGCCGGTCGCGAAGACCGCCGCCTTGGCGCCGCCGGTGGTGTTGGAAGGCAGCGAGATGCAGCGCCCGACCGAGAGCTGTTCGACCAGCATGCGCCAGCCGCTGCCGGCCATCGCCGGCCCGCCGATGATGAAGTCCAGCGGCACGAACACATCCTTGCCGTGCACCGGTCCGTTCTGGAACGGCACGTTGAGCGGGAAGTGGCGACGGCCGATGCTCACCCCGGGAGTGTTGCGCGGGATGAGGGCGCAGGTGATGCCGATGTCGGTCTTGTCGCCGAGCAGGTGATCCGGATCGAACATGCGGAACGCCAGCCCGACAACGGTCGCCACCGGGGCGAGGGTGATGTAGCGCTTGTTGAAGTTGAGTTTCAGGCCGACGACTTCGCGCCCTTGCCACATACCGCGGCAGACGATGCCGGTGTCGGGAATCGAGCCCGCGTCGGAGCCGGCGCGTGGTCCGGTCAGGGCAAAGCACGGCACTTCCTCGCCGCGGGCCAGGCGCGGCAGGTAGTAATTCTTCTGCTCCTCGGTGCCATAGTGGTTGAGGAGCTCGGCGGGCCCGAGGGAGTTGGGGACCGCGACCGTGGCGGACGCGGTGCCGCTGCGGCTGGAGATCTTGGCGAGCACGCACGAGTGTCCGTAGGCAGAGAATTCCAGTCCGCCGTACTTCTTCGGGATGATCATGGCGAAGAAGCCGCGGCTCTTGAGGAAGTCCCACACCTCGGGCGGCATGTCACCGCGCTCATGGGTGATGTTCCAGTCATCGAGCATCGCGCACAGCTCTTCGCACGGACCGTCGATGAACGCCTGTTCCTCGGCGGAAAGCTTCGGCGCCTTGGCCGACAGCAGCTTCGTCCAGTCGGGCGCGCCGGTGAACAACTCCCCGTCCCACCACACGGTGCCCGCCGCGAGCGCTTCCTTCTCGGTCTGTGACATCGAGGGCAGCAGTTTCAGGTACGCCTTCATGAATGGCCGCGTGATCAGCGCCTTGCGCAGCGGCCGCACGTTCAAGAGCCACAGTGTCGCGAGCAGCACCCACAGGAAGCCCTTCCAGATGCCCGCCGGGCCGCTGGCGGCGCCGAGCACGGTGTAGGCAGCCAGCAGCACCGTGAAGGTCACCGTGAAGGCGAGCAGCGACAGGCGCCGGTAAGCCAGGAACAGCACCGCGGCGATGAACAGCAGCGTGATGACGCCGCCGATCTGCGTGACCGCGTAGGCGGCGGCCACGACCAGCAGCAGGGAGACAATTGCACCAATCATAAAAAATCCTCGCGTGCGGCGCGGAAGCGCCTGCGGCAGCTTCAGCCCAGAAGAGTCTTCACCCCGTCGCGCTCCTCGAGCAGCTCCGCATGAGTCGCGTCCATGCGCTGGCGGCTGAATTCATCGACGCTGAGTCCCGGCACGACGCGGTACTCACCGTTGGCCACCGTGACCGGGTAGGAATAGATCACGCCGGCAGCGATCCCGTAGTTGCCGTCGGACGGCACCGCCATGCTGGTCCAGTCGCCTGCGGCGGTGCCGTGCACCCAGGTGTGGACGTGGTCGATGGCCGCGGACGCGGCGGACGCGGCGGATGAGGCCCCGCGCGCCTTGATGATGGCCGCGCCGCGCTGCTGCACCACCGGAATGAAGGTCTTTTCAACCCACTCCTGGGGAACGAGTGACCTCGCTGCCTTGCCGCCGACCTCGGCATGACTCAAGTCCGGATATTGCGTGGCGGAGTGATTGCCCCAGATGCTCATGCGACGGATGTCGGTGACATGCGCGCCGGTTTTTTCCGCGAGCTGCGACAACGCGCGGTTGTGATCGAGCCGCGTCATGGCGGTGAAGTTGCGCGGGTTCAGGTCCTTGGCATTGGCGCGCGCGATCAGCGCGTTGGTGTTGGCAGGGTTGCCCACTACCAGCACCTTGACGTTGCGATCGGCGACTTCGTTGAGTGCCTTGCCCTGGACTGAGAAAATCTGCGCATTGGCGAGCAGCAGGTCCTTGCGCTCCATGCCAGGCCCCCGCGGCCGCGCGCCGACCAGCATCGCAATCTGGCAATCCTTGAACGCGACGTTCGCGTTGTCGGTGGCGACGATCCGGTTCAGCGTCGCAAAGGCGCAGTCGTTGAGTTCCATGACGACGCCCTGCAATCCCGGCAGCGCCGGCGTGACCTCCAGCAGATACAGATTGACGCGCGTGTCGCGGCCAAAGAGCGCGCCCGAGGCGACGCGAAAGGCGAGGGCATAACCGATCTGCCCGGCGGCGCCGGTGATTGCAACGTTGACTGCGGGTTTCATAAGCGACGTTCTTTTTTGCCGTGAAGGGGAATCACGAATTCTAGCGGCGATCACGCCTTGGCCCTAATCAACTGGCCGAAATCGCAGGGAGCGATTTCGGCAGACACGAGACTCAAACCCGAAGCCGGGCACGGTGCTCCAACCGGGCACGAGCGGCTTGGAACACGGTTTTCCGCACCGAGCCTCCCGCCCCAGGAAAGCCCGAAAGGGTCCGATAGCAGTCCGGGAACGACCGGAAGGTGAGTCGGCTTGACACTAGGGTAGTGTGCTAGTAGAGTACAACACCAATGAAGGCCAACCTGCCCTTGCAGGGAGGCCGAAGAGACCAGACCAGACAGACACGCAAGGAGATCGATCATGAACACCGTCAACGCCCTGTATCGCGACCTGACCTGCGCCACAGGAGCCTTCGTCATTACCCTCGTCATGGGCCTGAGCTTCGTCCAGTCCACATCGGTTCCTCCGGGCCTGCGCGCCTCGATGAGTCCGATCGTGGCCGCGCAGCTTGAGCCGGGTTGGTTCGGGCAGCCCCAGCCGGCCGTTTTGGTAGATTAGTCCGCTAACTCCGTATCACAGGCCAGGAACATCCAAATGGATCCGCAGTGGGACGATAGCCTGCCGATTTATCGGCAACTGCGAGACCGGGTGGTCGCCATGATCCTGGAGGGGGTTTTGAAGGAGGGTGACGCGTTGCCATCGGTGCGCAGCGTCGCCGCAGACTTCCGGGTCAACCCCCTCACGGTACTCAAGGGCTACCAGGAACTGGTGGACGAGCAGCTGGTGGAAAAGCGCCGGGGCCTGGGCATGTTCGTGAACATCGGGGCGCGCAAGGCACTGATGAAGGACGAGCGGCAACGCTTTCTCGAGGACGAGTGGCCGAAGGTGCTCGCCAGCATCCAAAGGCTCGGGCTCTGCGCAGGGGACCTGCTGCGCGATGGCGCAGTCCGTACATCACCGGGTGAAGAAGATGACAGCAGTAATTGAAGCACGGGGCCTGACCAAGGCATACGGTGCACAGCGTGCACTGGACGGGGTGAGTTTCACCGTTCAGCCGGGGCGGATTGTGGGACTGATCGGCCCGAACGGGGCCGGCAAGACCACCGCCCTCAAGGCCATCCTCGGGCTGACCTCCTTCAGCGGCGAGCTGCGCGTCATGGGCCTCGACCCACGGCTGCAGCGCGACGCGCTGATGCGCGAGGTGTGCTTCATGGCCGATGTAGCGGTGCTGCCGCGGTGGCTCAAGGTGAACCAGGCGCTCGATTACGTGGCCGGTGTACACCCGCGCTTTGATCGCAGCGTCGCGGAGAGTTTTCTCAGGAAAACCGACATCCGCATGTCGAGCCGCGTGGGCCAGCTCTCCAAGGGCATGGTCACGCAGCTGCACCTGGCGCTCATTCTCGCGATCGACGCGCGCCTGCTGGTGCTCGATGAGCCAACCCTCGGGCTCGACCTGCTGTACCGGCGCAAGTTCTACGACACGCTGCTCAATGACTACTTCGACAAGCAACGCACGATCGTCCTCACCACCCACCAGGTCGAGGAAGTCGAGAACCTCTTTACCGATGTCATTTTCATCAACCGCGGCCACGTGGCGCTCGACTCCGCGGTGGAGGCACTGGGCGAGCGCTACCAGCAGCTCACCGTCAGCGCCGAGCGGTGCGCGCCGGCGCGCGCCCTCAAGCCGTTCTATGAGCACGAAGTCTTCGGACGGGTCGCCATGTTCTTCGAGGGCCGCACCAAGGCTGAACTCGCACCGCTCGGTGAGCTGCGCACCCCCTCCATCGCCGACCTGTTCGTCGCCAAAATGCAGCGAGTAACACCATGAGCACCAACATGAGCCCTGCCACGACCGCAGGTCTGAGCATGCCCGCGAGAGTTGTCGATCGCGGCGGCCTGCAACAGACGCTGGTGACACTGGTGCGCCGCGAGTTCTGGGAGCACCGCACGCTGTGGATCGCGCCGCTCGCGACCGCGGCCCTGCTCATCGTATGCACGCTGTTCGCCCGCCACATGCAGTTCCAGGTCGATGACGTCAATAGCGGGACGCTGAGCGCGCGCCAGGCCCTGGCGGTCTCCACCATCGTGCAGGCCGTGGTGTTCATGACCCTGAATCTGGTGGCGGCCCTGTTCGTGAGCTTCTACCTCGTGGACTGCCTGTACGCCGAGCGCCGCGACCGCAGCATCTATTTCTGGAAGTCCATGCCGGTGTCCGACGGGCTTACCGTGGCCTCGAAGGTGCTGGTGGCCATGGTGGTGGTGCCGCTGGGCGTATGGGCGCTTGCCGGCGCGACGCACGTGCTGATCAGTCTGGTGTTCGCAGTGCACGCCGCCCTGGGGCACGTGCCCGCCAGTGCGGTGGCGTGGAATACGCTTACCTGGCTGCGGGTCGAGTTCCTGCTCCTGATCGGCCTCGTGCTGGGCGTGCTGTGGAACGCGCCGATCACGGGCTACTTCCTGCTGGTGTCGGTGCTGGCGCGGCGTAACGCGGTCATGTGGGCGATGGGCGTCCCGATCCTGCTGCCGCTCCTCGAGCGCATCGTGCTCGGCACGCACTACGTGTGGACATTCGTGGTCTATCGGCTGCAGGGCATCTGGGACATTCTCGCCAACCACGGCGACCTGAACTTCATTGCCGGGCAGGCGGCTGACAAGTCCCACTTCAACATGCCGCCGATCGATGCCTTGCTGGGTGAGCTGAATTTCCGCGCCGCCTTCCTCGCTCCTGACCTGTGGCTGGGGCTGATCGCCGCGGCCGCCATGATCTACGCTGCGACCCGCATCCGCCGCTACCGCGACGACACCTGACTTCTCATGCAGGGCGCGCGAGACGCGCCCGACAGATCGCGCTTATCATCCTTCCATGTTCGTTGAAGTCGGCCACGCCGGCGCGCAAGTCGAGCTGGAGCTGACCGGCGAATGGCGCGCGCTGCAAATCGGGGAGATTGAGCGCGCGCTGGCCGCCATCGAGCTGCCGGCCGGGAAGCCGGTGCGTATCGGCACCCAGCACCTCCGCGCGCTGGACCTGACGGGCGCCTGGGCGCTGCGCGAGTTCATGCGGCGCGCGCGCGGCGGCGGTAGCGAGGTGACATTCGCGGGCGCACCACCGGATCAGTTGCGCCTCCTCGATGAGCTGCAGGCCAGCGCGGCTGCGGCGCTGGCGGGGCAGCCGGCCCTGCCCGAGCACACGGGGCTACTCGCGAGCATCGGCCGTCACGCGGTGCGCGCGGGCGCCGATACCGTCGATGGCCTGGGTTTCCTGGGCCGCGCCAGCATCACCTTCCTGCGCAGCCTGACCAGCTTGCGGCGCCTGCGACTGATTTCCGTGGCGCGCCACGTGTACGACGCGGGGCTGACAGCCGTACCCATCGTGGCACTCATCGGCTTTCTCATCAGCGTCATCATCGCCTACATGAGCGCGCAGCAGCTGCGCGGCCTCGGCGCCGACATCTACGTGGTCGACCTCGTTGCCATCGGCGTGCTGCGCGAACTGGGCGTGCTCCTGACCTCCATCATTGTGGCCGGCCGTTCGGGCAGCGCGTTTGCCGCCGAGCTCGGCTCGATGAAACTCAACGAGGAAGTTGATGCCCTGACCGCGACCGGCGTGGATCCCTTCGAAGTGCTGGTGGTGCCGCGCCTGCTCGGACTTGCGATCGCGCTGCCACTGCTCACCATCGTCGCGGATCTGGTCGGCCTTGCCGGCGGCGCGCTGCTGTGCCGCTACCTTCTGGACATGCCGCTCACCCAGTTCGTGGGGCGGGTCAACTACGCCATCTCGCCCAGCACCTTCTGGGTGGGGTTGCTGAAGGCACCGGTGTTCGCGGTGCTGATCGGCCTGTGCGGCTGCTACCGCGGCATGCTGGTGCGCGACTCGGCGCGCGAACTCGGGCGCCTCGTGACCGTGGCGGTAGTGCAGGCAATTTTCTTCGTCATTCTCGCCGATGCGCTGTTTGCGGTGCTGTTCATGCAAATGGATATCTGATGTATCCGCTGGTGGAAGTGCAGGGACTGGTCAACCGTTTCGGGCGGCAGCTCGTCCACGACGGACTCGACATGCAGGTTTCGAAGGACGATGTGTTCGGCATCGTCGGCAGCTCAGGCTCGGGCAAATCGGTGCTGCTGCGGACGATTCTCGGGCTGCAGCGCCCGCAGGCGGGCGTGGTGCGTATCGGCGGCAGCGACATCACCCAGATGACGCCGGCGCAGCTGCGCAGCGTAAAGGCCCGCTATGGCGTCAGCTTCCAGCAGGGCGCGCTGTACTCCGCACTTACGGTGCTGCAGAACGTGCAGCTACCCATGATCGAACACCTTGACCTCACGGCGGCCGAGCGCGATGAGCTCGCGCTCCTGAAAATCCGCCTGGTCGGGCTGCCGGCGGATGCGGCGGGCAAGTATCCGGCGCAGCTCTCCGGCGGCATGGTGAAACGCGCGGCGCTGGCGCGGGCGCTGGCGCTCGATCCGAGTCTGTTGTTTCTCGATGAGCCGACCTCGGGGCTGGACCCGGTGAGCGCGGCGGCCTTTGACGAGCTGGTGCTGTATCTGCAGCAACACCTGCGTCTCACGATTGTCATGATCACGCACGATCTGGACACCATCTTCCGTACCTGCAATCGTGTCGGGGTGATCGTAGACCGCCGCATGGAATCAGACGCCCTGGAACGCATCGTCGACCACCCGAACCCGTGGATCCAGGCTTACTTTCACGGCGAGCGCGCGCGCGCCCGCCTGGCAGGCGCGCATGGAGCGTGACGCCAACTACGCCGCGGTCGGCGCCTTCGTACTGGTGGTGGCGCTGCTGGGGGCGCTGTTCGTCTATTGGTATTCGGACAGCCGCGAGCACCGCGACTACAACCGCTACGAGATTTACTTCACCGGCAGCGTCAGCGGGCTCGACCGGGGCGCGACTGTGCGCTACCTCGGCGTCGGTGTCGGCCGCGTGGTCGACATCCGCATCGATCCGCGCGACTCCGGCCGGGTCGAGGTGGTGGTCGACATCGATTCGACCACGCCGGTCTCCGAGCACACGGTCGCGGAACTACAGCTGCAGGGCGTGACGGGCCTGCTGTACATCGATCTGGGCGAGGACCGGACCAACAAAAGAATGGCGCCGGCGGTCGAGGGGCTGAAGTTCCCGGTGATCCGCTCGGCGCCGTCGCGCTTCGATGTGTTCCTGTCGACTCTGCCGGAGCTGCTGGCGCAGACCGGCGATGTCGTGAAGCGGGTCGAGCGGGTACTGGGCGACAACAATCTCAACGCAGTCTCGAGCACGCTCGGCAATCTCGACCAGGCGAGCCGCAAGCTGCCGCAGACCGTGCGTGATCTGAACGCGCTGGTCACGGAATTGCGCGGCGCCACGGCCGAGCTCAACGCGTCGGCGAAGGGTGCGCACGGGGTGATCGACGCGGTGGCACCGGACGTGAAGGCGGCCGCGCAGCGCCTGCACACGATCTCCGATCACCTGGCGAGCGCCTCCGAGCAGCTCGACCGGGTGATCGCCGACAACCGCCAGGACGTGCGCTCCTTCACTCGCGACGGCCTGCCGCAGATCGAACGCTTTGTGCGCGAGGGCAAGGCCGCAGCCCAGGACATTCGGGCGCTCTCCGAGAGCCTGCGCGAGAATCCCGGCCAGCTGTTGTATGAACCGCAGGAGCGCGGTGTGGAGATTCCACGGTGAAATATCTACCGGGCGCTGCCGGCGGCACGCGCGTCATCCCGCTCCTCGGTGTGCTGCTCAGCGGGTGCTCCGGGCTGTTTCACAGCACCACGCCGCCCGCGCAGACCTACTACCTGCGCGCCCCGATCACGAGCACGGCCGCGCCGCCGGCCGCAACGCCTGCGGGCGCGTCGGTGTCGCTGCGCGTCGAGCCACCCATTGCCGGCCCCGGACTCGACACCGCGCGCATCCTCCTGGTACAGGCGGATCACCGCATGAACTTCTACGCCGCCAGCCGCTGGCCGGCCCCAGCCCCGCAGCTCATCGAGGCGCTCGTCGTTGAGACGCTGCGCGCATCGGGCACCTGGAGTTCGGTGCAGGACGCGACCAGCGCGTTCCCGGCGCAGTACCTGTTGCAGATCACCATGCGCCGCTTCGACGCGGACTACAGCGGCGGCGCGCTACCCGAGGTGCACGTCGTGTTCGACTGCACTCTCGGGCGGCGCGAGGGTCACGAGGTGATCGCGAGCTTCGTGGTGCAGGGCACGGCGAGCGCCGCCGCGGATCGCATGGGCGATGTCGTCACGGCGTTCGAGCAGGCGACGGGCGCCGCGCTTACGTCCTTGTCGCAACAAGCGGGCGAAGCGCTACGCGAGCGCGCGGAGCACGCAGCGCCCTCAGAACGCTGACAGGCCGCTCGCCTCCACGACGCGGCCCAGCAGATAGTCGACCGGCGAGGGGTCGGCGAACACCGCGAAGTCGGCGCTATATTCGATGCCGAGCGGCGCGCGGTTACTCCACAGCGTGTCGAAATACTGCCGCAGCTGCGCGGCGAGCGGTGCAGCGGGCCCGACTTCCACGGCGACGTTCGCCTCCAGGTTGAAATTCCCGAGGCTCCTGCGGGTGAGGTTCGCCGAGCCCACCGTGAACCACGTGCGCTCCCGCCCGTAAATCGCCACCAGGCTGGTATGAAAGCGCTCGCCGTGGGTGCGGTACCAGCGCACCTGCACCGCACCCGCGCTGCGCGCTTGCAGCTCGTTCGCGACCGGCTGGTTGGGGATGCCGCTCAACATGCCCTGCGTGTCCTCGCCTGGATCCAGCAGCACCCGCACGCTGGCGCTGCGGCTGGCGGCCGCGAGCAGCGACTCAACAACTGCGCGGTCTGCGAGCTTGTAGGCCGCGACATCAACCGCATCGCCTGCGCCCGTGGCATCGAGCCGCTCAAGCAGGGCAGCGCGGATCGCGCCCTCGGTCAGGGTCTGCACGCGCGCCGTCGTTCGGGCCGCAGCCGTCGTCGCTGTGCCGGCCAGGGCGACGGCGAACGGCGCTTCCTCGCCACGCCAGCCCGAGGCCCGCGCCAGCGCCAGTTCCGATGCCAGCAGGGCTTCGAGCGGCGAGCCTGTGAGGCGCAGCGCCGCGTTGGACCACAGGCCCTGTGCGTCCTGTGGGTTTGCGGAGCCCACGATGCCGCAAACCCCGCCGCGGCCGTCATCCGCGATGATCACCTTGCGGTGGTCGGCGGCGTGACGCCAGGAACCGGCGTACAGGAAGCTGGCGTCGCGCAGGACGCCGCGGTCCGTGACCACGACGTCCACGCCCGCGGATTGCAGCAGCGCCAGCCTGGCAGCGGGTGCGCCGCCCGCGAGGTTGCTGGCCGGATCGGTGAGGAGCAGCACCTTGAGCCCCGGCAGCGCGCTGCGCTTCTGCAGCAGCGCGTCCTGCAGCTGCGCACTATCGATGAGCGCGTAGTCGAGCACGATGAAGGCGCGCGCGCCGCGCACGATCTCGAGCAGCTGCTCGAAAATGGCCTGGCTCACGACCGGGCGTCCGTAGGCATCCGCGGTGGTGATGTCGGCAATGAAGGTGATTTCATCCGCGGGCACATCGGCGAACGCGGATGCGACCTGCGCACCGGGGGGCAGGGACTTATGATTTCCCCACCAACCCGCGGCCGCCCAGGCAGCTACCAGGCAGCCGGTGAATACCCGCCGCCAGCCGCTGCGGCCGAAAGGCACCAGCTTCAGGCCAGGCGGGGCGCTGCCGCGCTGCCCTGCTGGCGCAGCAGATGCGCGAACGGTACGCCGCCCTCGGCCTGCTGGCTCAGCAGGGTCAGCAGGTCGTCCGCGGTGCACGGCTCGCCGAACAATCGGCCCTGTCCGAAATGGCAGTTGTTGGCGCGCAGGAATTCCAGCTGTCGCTGCGACTCCACGCCCTCGGCGATGACCTCCATCCCGAGGCTGCGGCCCATCTCGATGATGGTGCGCACGATGGTCGCGTCGCCTGCGTCATCGCTCGCGTCGCGCACGAACGACTGGTCGATTTTCAGGGTGCCGATCGGAAACTGCTGCAGCGCCGACAATGACGAATAACCGGTGCCGAAATCATCGATCGACAGGTGCAGGCCCATGGCGTAGAGCTCATCGAGCAGGCGCACGGTGCGCTGCGGATCCGCCATGAGAGTCGTCTCGGTGATCTCCAGCTCAAAGCAGGTCGGCGACACGCGATGCTGCTTGAACACCGAGCGGCAGCGCAGGATAAAGCTCGCCTGGCGCAGTTGTTTCAGCGACAGGTTGAGGGACACGCGCCCCGGGTCCCCGCCCCTGGCCTGCATCTTGCGGTAGTCCATGCACACGCGGTTCAGCACCCACTCGCCGATGTCGAGGATGAGGTTGGTTTCTTCGGCGAGCGGAATGAAGTGCGAGGGCGGGATGTCACCGTGCCCTGGCAGCCGCCAGCGCAGCAGCGCCTCGGCACCGATCACCCGGCCGGTGCGCAGGTCGACTTTCGGCTGGTAGCGGATGTCGAGCTCGTCGCGCTCCAGCGCGCGCCGCAATTTGCTCTTGAGCATCAGCCGCTCGACCGCCGCGGCGTTCATTTCCGGGGAATAGAACGCGAAGGTGTTGCCGCCGTTCTGCTTGGAGTAATACATCGCCGCGTCCGCGTTGCGGATGAGGTCGATGACGTTCTCCGCGTCGCGCGGGCAGAAGGCGATGCCGATACTCGCCGTCAGGAACACCTCGTGCTGGTTCAGCTGGAACGGGCGGCTGATTTCCGTGAGGATGGAGCGCGTCAGCTGCGCGATCGGCCCGCGGTTGTCGGTATCGGCCGCCAGCCCGTCGACGAACAGCGCGAACTCATCCCCGGCAAGCCGCCCGACCACCGTATCGCGCGGCACCGCGCGCGTCAGGCGCTCCGACAGCACTTCCAGCACGCGATCGCCGGCGCCGTGGCCGAAGGTGTCGTTCACCTCCTTGAAACGGTCCATGTCCAGGTACAGCACCGCCACCACCTGGCCGGCGCGCAGTGTGCGCGCGATGGTCTGCTGCAGCACGTGGTGGAACTGCATGCGGTTCGGCAGCTTGGTGAGCGCATCGTAGCGGGCGAGGTAGCGGATGCGCCGTTCGGCGCGCTTGCGCTCGGTGATGTTGCGCGCCACGAAGATGTTGCCCTGGAACTGCGGGTCATCGCTGTCGATGCGCGAGCCGGTGAAGGACACCGGTATCGTCTGGCCGCTGCGGGTGCGTACCACGGTCTCGCGGGTCTCCTGCGCCGCCTGCAAAAGATCGAAGCCCGGGCGTTCACTTTCCTCCAATACCGCGAGAATGCCGCGGCCGAGGAGTTCCTCGTCGGCGTAACCCAGGAGCTTGCACGCCGCGAGGTTCGCCAGCTTGATCACCCCGTCCGGCGAGGTGACGAACACCGCGTCCGTCATGCTGTTCAGGACGCTGTGGAGGTAGCTCTTGTTGACGGTGGATTGGCGCAGCCGTCCGCGCATGCGCTCGAGCGCCTGCTGCAGATCCCCGAGCGCATCCTTGCGGCCCACTTCCACCGGGCGAGTGTAGTCGCCCTGGCCAATCCGCTCGGCGCTCCTGATGAGCGGCGCCACCGGCCGCGACAGCTCGTGCGTGGCGCGCCAGATGAGAAAGGCGCCGAGCACGCCGCCCAGGCCTGCCAACCCCAGGGCAATCAGCAGCGTCGTACGCTGGCGCTCGGAGGTCGCCGCGTTCAGGCGGCTGACGAGACTCACTTCAGGCACCGGCGCTGCCTGCTCGAGCGTGAGGCTCAAGGATGCGAGCGTTTGCGGCGTGGCGGCTCCCGGGATGTTTTCCACCATCGCCCGTACCGGCACCACGGCCGGTGCGGTGAGCGCACCGCGGGTGGCGCCGCCCGTGCGCTGCCATCTGAACAGCGTCGTTCCGGCGGTATCGGTGACCTCGAGAGCGGCGACCGTGGGGTCATCCACGAACGGCTGCAGCCGGTGCGCGACGGCGCTCAGGTCATGGGCGCGCAGGGACGGTGCGATGGAGTCGGCAGCGTGCGCGCCGACGCTATGCGCGCGCGCCTGCAGCTCCGGATCGAAGGTTTCATGCGCGGCGCGCTGTGCCAGCGCGTTGAAGCTGCGGGTGTCGTCGGCATGGCGGAGGAGGAACAGGGTGGCGATCGCAGCCGCGCTCACCAGCACGACCAGGAAGGCGGCGGCGGCGTAGCGAAACTTGAAGCTGGCGGCAGTCACTGCGCGTCTGCCCTGGCGGGATGGCCAATAAGGGAGTCATCTTAACCGCCAGCCCGCCGGCGACGCTACCCGCCTGACCAGACCCTCTTGATATGTCCGAGCATCAGGCCGCGCATGGTCCCCATCGGGTCCGCGGTGGCGGCGAAGATGGGCGGCCGCCGCCGCAGCAGCTGCCAGTTCTCGCTGCGCAGCACCTGGCGCAGGTACTCGACGTTGCGTTCGATCGCTTCCAGGTAGGGATTGCGGCCGCCGTAGAGAATCTCCAGGTAGCGGTAGGCGCCGTGGAACTCCCGGTCCAGGCGTTTCTCGCGCACGTCGCTCACGAATTCCGGGGTCTGTCGCAGCAGGTCGAGGCCCGAGGCGTACTTAACCTGCGGATAGCCTTGCGTGAACGGCAGCGCCACCCCGCCGAGTACGAACTCCGCATACAGCCGGTCACGGCACTTCTCGAGGTAACAGCGATCGGCCATCTGCGCGATCATGTCCGCGGTGCCGAGCAGGTGCCCCACCGTTATGTCACGTGGATCCCTGACCTGCGCCTCGATGCGCGCGAACGGTACCTCGTAGCCGGTGAAGTGGATGATCTGGGTCGCCACCGGCACCCAGGCGCCGAAGCCGAGCACCGGCAGGTACTCGCTCAGGAAACGCGCGCCGCGCGCCACATGCGTACGCGTGAACTCCGCGCCGTTGCGTGAGCCGCGATCGTCGGCGCGCCGCAGGTAACCTACGTCGTGAAAAAGCCCGGTGATGAGGCCGACCACAGCGCGTGCGCCGCCGAGGCGCGCGGCAGAGTCCGCCTGCCGCTCGTACCCGACCAGCAGGCGCGCGAGCGCCAGTGTTATGTCGAGTGTGTGCTGACGGTCGTGATAGACCGTGTCGACGCCGTGGAAGCCCGGCACCTTGCCGGCAAACAACTGCTCGAAATGCGCGATGGCCCGGCGTAGCGGATCCAGGTCCAGTTCCGGCCAGGTTGGCTGGCAAAGCGCCTCGATCGCGGCGAGCACGGCCGTGGGCGAGCTCACCTGCACGCTGTTGGTTACATCAAAATCGCTGCGCCGCACGCTGGTCAATGGCCATCCCCTGTGAGGCCCCGCCGTGACTTTAAAGCGCAGTCTAGGCAGTTGGCTTACCCGCCAGCCGTGAGGCGGCGCACACTTTTAACGCTGCACCCCGGCAATGAGCAGCCGGCAAAAGCCCCTGCGCCAACCCCTTGCCACGAAGTGCTCGGTTGCTGAGGCGATCGTGACTGGTGCGCATCGAGCCCCGCCTTTTGCCGGCGGCAACGCAGCCGTTGTCCGACAAATTCGCAGGAGCGAATTTGGCCGACCGAAGGTCGGCCCGCAGGGTGCCGGCCAGGGACCGGCCGGCACAAAAAGCGCCGCAGGCGACTTTTTCCCATCGATTAAGGCGGTACGCCGAAATCCGCCACCACCGGGGCGTGGTCCGAAGGGCGTTCGGCCTTGCGTGGCGCGCGATCGACCACGCAGGCACTACAGACGGCGGCCAGCGCCTGGCTCGCG
>JANWKL010000027.1 GCA_025451375.1 Steroidobacteraceae bacterium | reverse complement strand
TGGGTGCCGGATCAGGCAGATTGCGTTAAATGGCAAGCAGCCTTGAGAAGACCCTGGTGAACGATCCACGCCCGGTCACGGCCGCAGCCAGCGACGCGGGCCGTACCGCAGTCACCATTCTCGCCGCCATCAGCTTCTGCCATCTGTTGAATGACATGATGCAGTCGCTCCTGCCCGCGCTGTATCCGATGCTCAAGAGCTCGTATCACCTCACCTTCGGGCAGGTGGGACTCCTGACGTTCACGTTCCAGTTCACCGCCTCGCTCCTGCAGCCCCTGGTGGGCGCGATGGCCGACCGCAGCCCGCGGCCGTATTCACTCGCGGCCGGCATGGGATTTACCCTGGTGGGACTGGTGCTGCTCGCATTTGCCGGCAGCTTTGCACTCCTGCTGTTCGCCGCCGGCCTCATCGGCACCGGGTCCTCGGTATTCCATCCCGAATCCTCGCGCGTCGCGCGCATGGCCTCCGGCGGCAGGCATGGAATGGCGCAGTCGGTGTTCCAGGTGGGCGGCAACTTTGGCACTTCGGCGGGTCCTTTGCTCGCGGCCTTTATCGTGCTGCCGTACGGCCAGTCGAGCGTCGCATGGTTCTCCTGCATTGCGCTCCTCGGCATGTTCGTGCTGTTCCACGTCGGCCACTGGTACAAGGCCCACGGCATCTCGCGCCTCAAAGCAGCGGCACGCACCGCGACTGCCGCCGTGCCGCGTCGCCAGGTCATCGTGGTCATGACGGTGCTGCTGGCACTGATATTTTCCAAGTACGTCTACCTCTCCAGCATCACCAGCTACTACACGTTCTATCTCATCGACCACTTCCATGTCTCGGTGCGTAGCGCGCAGCTGCACCTGTTCCTGTTTCTGGCCTCCGCCGCGGTGGGCGGCTTCATCGGCGGGCCGCTGGGAGATCGCCTGGGAGCGAAGTACATCATCTGGGGATCGATCCTGGGCGTCCTGCCCTTCACGCTGCTCCTGCCCTACGCGAATCTCTTCTGGACGGCGGTCCTCACCATACCCATCGGCCTTATCCTGTCGTCCGCGTTTCCGGCCATCGTGGTCTACGCCCAGGACCTGATGCCCGGCCGCACCGGCACGGTGGCGGGGTTGTTTTTCGGTCTGGCGTTCGGCATGGGCAGTGTGGGCGCCGCGGTGCTCGGCAAGCTCGCCGATGACATCGGTATCGAGCGCATCTACCACATCTGCGCTTTCCTGCCGTTCATAGGGCTGCTCGCGGCGTTCCTGCCGAACATCCACAAGACACACGCGGCTGGCGCGACCCTGGCGGCGAGCGAGTCGTGAAACTCCTGCCGCATGGGCTCCTTGATGAGCTGGCCGCCAACGCTGCCGCCAGCCCTCGCCGCCGCGCGCATCACAACATCCACGCAAGTCCGGGCGATCTGGTGCAGCGTTTCATCGTCGTGGCGCAGGGTGACTCGTACTTCAGGCCACACCGGCACCGCAGCCGCGCGGAACTGGCGGTAATTCTGCGCGGCGAGGTCGAGGTCGTGACCTTCGATGAGGGTGGCCGGGTGACGGCGCGCTATGTGGTTGGTGCAGGCACCGACAACCTGGCCTACGAGACCCCGGCCGGCACCTGGCACACGCTGATCGCCGGGGCGAACGGCGCGGCATTCCTCGAGGTCAAGGAGGGCCCCTACGATGCGGCGACCATGTCCGAGTTCGCCGCCTGGTCCCCGGCGGAGGGCGCGGCATCGGTCGCGCCTTTCCGGCAATGGCTGCGCAGCGCTCGCCCGGGAGACACGGCGCCGCGCGTGGGAAGCTAGATGAGCCAGGCGGGCTGGCGCGCAGTCGTGCTGCTGGCGTTGTGTTGTGCACCAGCAGCCCCGGCGGCGCCTCGTGCCGTGTGTCACATCGGTCACGCGAACGCGCCAGAGCTTGAGCATCTGCGCACAGCACTGCGCACCGGCCGCTTCGTCGCGTATGAGCCCACCTCGCTGCGGGTGGTGAACGGTCAGGTGACCCACGCGGACGCGGCGAGCATCCGCGCTGATCTGACTGTGCTGAGGGAAAAGTTCGATTCACTCGTTACCTACGATGCCGTGCATGGCGCTGAGGCCATCCCCGCCATCGCGGCGCAGCTTAAATTCCGCGCGCTCATCATCGGGGTGTGGGATCCCTTCGCGCCGGGCGAGGTGGACGCGGCATTGTCGGCTGCACGGCAGTTCCCGCACCTGGTCGTTGGCGTATCGCTCGGCAACGAGCTGCTCTTTGGTCATCGCGCTGATGCCGGCCGACTCGCCGCGCTCGCCGCGCAGCTGCACGCGCGGGCACCGCAGTTGCTGTTGTCGGTGAGCGAACCGTTTCACGTGTACCTCGAGCCGGGCACTACAACGCTGCAGGATCAGCTGGATTTCCTGCTGCCGAACGTGCACCCGGTGTTCCAGGCGTGGTTCCACGGCGCCTCGGAGGCGACCGCCGCGCAGTTCGTGGTGAATGTTGTCGGCGACGTCACCAAGGAATTCTGCGGGCCCGTCCTGGTGAAGGAGACGGGCGTGCCGACCGCGCCGGCGGCGCGTGGCTTCAGCGAAGCGGGCCAGGCGAGCTTCTATCGGGAGTTGCGCCAGCGCTTCCCCGCGACACAGGCACAGGCGTTTGCTTACTTCTCGGCGTTCGACGCGCCGTGGCGGGCCCAGGACGTGACGCCGACCGGTCCCGCGCATGCCGAGGAAGCGCACTGGGGCCTGTACGACGCCGCACGGCATCCCAAGCCCGCGGCGCGTGAACTCCCCGCGCTTACTTCACCGCCAGCTCCACCTTGACCTTGTCTCCGGAGTCCGGCTTCGGCGGCGCAACGACGATGAACACGCGGCCCGGATCCACCTCGGTATCGGCGAGCAGTACGCCCTGAATCGCCTGGGCGCGCTGTTTGCCAAGCGCCTGAAGATCGGTGTCCGGGACCTGGATATGCCCGATGAGCGCCGCCTTGAGATCCGCGATTGCCGGGTCGTATGCGGGCGTCTCGCTGCGCTTCGCCTCCTGCACAGCCAGGGCTGTCGGCGGCAGCGCCGTGTCCTTGCCCAGATCTTCCTTGTATTGCTCGACGAGCAGCTTGAAGTGCTGCTTGGGATCAGCGAGTGCCACTTCGGCCGCCGTGTCCGGGTGCTGCTTGCCTTCGCGGGTGTTCTGCACGCGCGCCACCAACTCCTGGTGCAGAAGCTTCGCCGCCATCCGCGGCCGATCGATGCTCGTGGAATAGACGATCGGGACATCGAGCTTGAGCTGCGGCCGCTCTTTCATGCCCTTTACCAATGAAGTGAGCTGATCCTTGGCGGGCTGGTCGAGCTCGGCGCTTCCGGGCGCGAACTCCACGATATTCATGTGGTCGCCGCCCCCGAACAGGTGCCCGAGGAGCGCGAACGGCGCGGTCGCCGCCTTCACGATTACATTGACGAGCACCTTCCAGACGATCGGCCAGATACTGAACTGCGGATCATCCAGCGAGCCGGTCATCGGCAGATCCAGGTCGATCACGCCGTGACGGTCCTTGAGCAGGGCGACGGCGATCTTGAACGGCAGGTGCACGGCGTCGGGGCTCTCGACGCGATCGCCGAGCTCGAGCTGATCGATCACGACATGCTGGGCGGCGTTTAGTTTGCGCTGATCGATCTTGTACGACACGTCCACCGACAGCTTGCCCCTGTCGATCTTGTAGCCGGCAAAGTGCCCGGAATAGGGATTCACCACCGTGAGATCGAGATCCTTGAAGCTCATCTTGATGTCGGTGTACAGCGCCGCCGACAGGAGGTTGGCCTCGCCCTCAATCTGCAGCGGTGAGTACTTGTCGACCTTGCCGTCGAGCTTCACTTTGGCGCGCGATTTTGGATCGGACGACAGACCGGTGATCGCGCCATGCAGCGACAGGATGCTGATGGCAAAGCTCGGCTTGATCCACAGGTCCGCATAGTTGGCAGTACCGTTGATGAGGGTCACGGTGCCGATGGTCATGGGGAAAGGCGTCAGGGGTGCGGCCGGCGCGAGCGTTACGGTCTGAACTTTGGGCGCGGGTTTGGACGGTGCTGCCGCTGGCGCCGCGGGCGGCGGCTCTCGCTTCGCTCCGGGCGGCTTGAGCACGGCACTGATATTCGTGGTTCGATCCGGCGCGATAACCATGCGCACGTAGGGCTCCACCGCGGTCACGCTGCCGATGCGCAGACTCTGGGGGCTCGAGCGGTAACTGACGTCCGCGATGCGCAGGTCCTTGCAGTTGACGAAGTCCTGCTTCAGCGCGTTGTCCACGGTGTGCAGGCCCGAAACCTCGGTGTTGCCCTTGACGCTCAGCTTGCCGTCCGCACGCCGTTCAATGTCGAGCCTGGCCCCTACCGCGCCCTTCAACAGGGTCATGGATGTGTAGCGGGCAAGATAAGGCTGCGCGACCGGCAGCTCCACGCCTGTGGCCTCGACATGCGCGGTCACGCTTGCTGTCCGCGGCGTCACCTTCGCGCGTGCGCTGAGCTTGCCGGAGGAATTCACGCCGGAATCGAGCGTCACGTCGAGCGTGTCGTCGGGTGAGGTGTTGAAACCTGCCACGTGAATGTTGAGCGGGTTGAGCAGCAGCGTGACTGCGGGCTTGACCCCGCGATCCTCGGCACTCACCTTGAACCCCTGCACCTGGATATCTGGCGCCGACACGGTCCACGCCGGTGAGCCGCCAGCGCGTTTGCCCGCGGGTGCAGCCGGCGGCGCTGGCGCAGCCGCTGCAGGGGACGACGGCGCCAGGTCAAGGAGGTTCAGGCGCCCTGCTTCGCTCATCCAGGCTTTGACATCTCCACCGCTTAAGGTGACCTTCGCCACGCTCACCAGGTGTTTGGCGAGGCTGAGACGGGTCTCGCTGACCTCCAGACGTGCAAGATCAATGTAGTTGGCGGCGGCTGCCTTAGGTCTTAGCCCGAGGTTCGTCACCGTGGTGTCGTGCACGTTGACCTCGAGGCTCAAGGGTCCCGCCCCGGCGTTCAGGTCGTAGTCGCCCTTGATGCCGATGACACCCGAATCGATCTCGAACGGCACACTCTCATGAACATAGTTCCACAGGGTGCGCGCGTGCAGGTCCGCCACTTCAAACACACCGTGCGAGGACACCGGATCCAGATGTACGTTGCCGCTCCAGATGAGCCGCTCACCTTCCGGCGAAGCCGCGTTCAGCGAGTAATCGTTGGCGGTGCCGGTGGTGGTGCTGAAGTCGCGCAGCTCGAAGCCTATCGGCTTGAACTCGGCCTTGAACGGCGTCGTGTGGGTGTGGTCCTCGAAGATGCTGCTGCCGGAAATCACCGCGAAGCGCTGGATGAAGAGCTTCATCGGCGCTGACGGCTTTTGCTGTTTGGGCTGCGGTGGGAAGCCCTTGCCGAGGTCGGCGAGGTTCAAGGCGCCGTCGGGCCGCAATACGGCGCGCAGGTACGGCTGCTCGAGCAGGATCTCACTGAAGCTTGGCGCCAGGCGCCACAGGCTCGCGAACTGCGCCTTCACGTGCAGGTGCTGGAACGACACCATGGTCGCGCCGTCAGCATCCGGCAGGGCAACGCCGCTGACATCGAGCGCGAGGGTGAAGGGATTGAAGTGGATCTCGCCGAGCGCGAGGGTGCGCCCGTAGTGAGTGTGCACGAAGTCCGTCAGGGTCTTGCGGGCGAAGTACGGCACCGCCAGGAAACCGGCCGCCGCGTAGGCGCCGATCAGCAGGACGACGACGATCAGGGCAATGAGATAGCGCCGGTAACGTCCCATGGGCAGCATCGTAGATCATCACCCCCGGGCGCAGCCACCGGCGCGCAAACGAAAAGGCCCGGGCGGGTGGCCCGGGCCTTTTTAATCATCGAAGCGAACGGCCAGGTTCAGTTATCGCGGTGACCGCGACCATGGTCGCCATTGTCATCGTCATGATGGCCGTGGTCATCATGGTCACGATGCTCATCGCCGTGGTGGCCGTGATCCTCGTGGTCGTGCCCCGGACGGTAGCCGGGTTCGTATTCCGCCGATCTAACGAAATACACTGGGCGATTGCACGCATTGTATTCGCGACAGTGTTTGCGCCAATGCTTCGCGTGGCCCGGCGGTACGTGCAGGTACAGCGGCTCCACCGGCGCTCCCACGATGACCGGCGCCGGCTGCACCAGCACGGGCTGCGCGTAGACCAGAGGCGGTGGCGGCGCGCCGTTGCCGATCACGACCTGGCCGTAGACTCCTGGCACTACCTGGCCGGTGATGGTTGCGTTGACGCTCACCTGGGCCTGGGCAAGCGGGACGAATGCCCCGAGCGCCACCACTGACAAAATTACTGAATGCATCGTTCGCATAGCCACTCCTGAATTCACCGGTTCGCACACCAAGGCGCGAACTATGCCTAGCCACACAGCGCATGACACACCCGCGGTCCTGAATGAACCGTGAACTGTGATGTGGATCGCACTCCGCATTGATTTAGTGCACCAATACGGTGGGACGTTTTTTAAGCTTCGCGGCACGCGCGAAATCCCGGTCCGCAGTCATCAGGGTGAGCGCCTCGGTGATTGCCACTGCGAGGTGCAGCGCATCCAGGGTGCGCAGGGAGCTATCGGTCGAAACGACCAGCAGCCGAGCGTGGATGAAATGATCAGTATTCAACGACACGCGACGGTAGAACCCTTCCGCAACGTGGCTGCCGAACAGATCGAGAATCTCCCGCGCCTGACGTTCGCTCAGCTCCTTCAGTCGGCGTTTCCTTGCAATCAAAGAGCAAAACTCGACTTCGCTCAGAACGCTGATCACCGGAGTCGTCAACTTGCGCAGCGCGACCTCAGCGGCCGCACTCAGGGGTTCCGGACAGTAGTAGGCGCCCAGGACGCTGCTATCAACGTAGACGCCCTCACCTGCCATCGCGCTCTTCGCGCAGCAGTTTCACCGCCGGAGTTCCCGCGCGCCCCAGTGCTTGCCTGAACTCTGCCAGCGATGGCAACACCTTGGGCGGCTTGGGCGCGGCGACGAGTTTTGCCACCGCCTTTCCCTGGCGGGTGATCACAATCTCCTCACCGGCCTCGGCCCGGTCGATCAGATCCGGCAGCTCCTGGCGCGCCTGCTTGATTCCAATGTGCTTCATATCAGTACTCTGGTGTACACCACCAGTGTACACAATTCAACGAAACCGTCAAATCCCGTGGGTCACACCGCTTCGATCAGGCTCGCGTCATTTGGCAGCTTCGCGCTGTTCACGCGCCGGCTTACTTTCCAGGCCGTCATGAGTTCATCCGGATAGGGCTTGAGCAGCGGCTGCGCCGCGTCCGGGCTGCCGCCAAGCCACGTCTCGTAGTCGTGCTGCGCAAGGATCGCGGGCATGCGCTGCTTGTCGTTGTGCACCTGCGCCATCAGCCGGTTGGCCGGCACCGTGATGAGCGTGCAGGAAAATATGTATGAGCCGTCATCGCGACGCGACTGCTCCCAAAGCCCCGCGACGCCAAATACCTCGGCGTCAACCAGCTTGACGAAGAACGGCTCGCGCGAGCCATCCGCGTTGACGTGCGGCTCGTAGAAACCACCCATGGGGAAAATGCAGCGCTGACCGCGCCGCCAGGGATCCCGGTAGCTCGGCGCGCTGCTGATGCGCTCGACGGTGGCATTGATGGTGGAGGCCTTCAGCGGCACCCCCTGCGCCCACCAGGGAATCAGGCCCCAGCGCATCATGGCGGCTTCGCGCTCGCCGTCGGTCGTGATGACGAGCGGAACCTGATCGGTCGGCAGCACGCGGTAGTTCGGCGGGTAGTCCCAGCGACCGCGACGGATGCCAAGCGCACGCTCCGCCTTGGCAGCCTGGGCGAGGATGTACTTACCACACATGCAGTTAGCTCTCGAACAGTGCTGGCGCGACTCTAGCACTGTGTGGACGGTGACCGCGGCGCTGCACACACTGCGACGGTGCTGCCGTGGAATGCAATCGAACGCCTGCGCGATCACTTCGGCGACTACGTCATTTTCGTGAGCTGTAGCAGCTGTCGCCACTCGCGCGAGATCACGCCGGCGTTTCTCGCCCGCCACTGCCGC
>JANWKL010000026.1 GCA_025451375.1 Steroidobacteraceae bacterium | reverse complement strand
CTTCACCTCGGTCCACAAGGCGCCGCCATAGGCGTCAAAGCGCTTGCTGAAGTGGTAGTCGAGCACCAGTCCCACCGCATCTTCACTGCCGCTGCAGTTGCCAGCCTTGGTGCTCGAGCAACCCGCATTGGCGCCAGTCGCGTAGCTGTTCTGCTTCAGGCCGTAGTAGGCGCCGATGAAATCAAGGTTCGGCGTGATCGCGTACTTCGCACCGCCCCAGTACACCTGCAGCGTCTTGTGCTTGTTGTAGGCCAGGTTGCTGGCGCTCACGCCGTTCACGAGGGTGGTGGACAGCAAGAGCTTGTAGCCCCCGATGATGTCCTGCCCGGAGCTGTACGGATTGTTCGGGTTCTGGAAGGTGATGTTCTCGTAGCCAGCCGAGAGCTTCCAGCCGTCGAAGGCATATTGGCCCATGAGGCCGAAGGTCTCGTTGTCCGAGATCGTGCCGCTAACTGTGTTCGAGACTGTGAGCCCCGAGTTGGCCAGCGGGCCGGGGGTTCCCGGGGTTCCCGGCGGGCTGCCGGCCGGCGGCGGGATCACCGTCAGCGACTCGACCTGCGCAGCGCTCAACGCGGACACCGACACCGCGTTGTACTTCTTCGCGTAGTAGGCATCCACCGATGCGCCGGCAAAATCCCCGCCGAACGTGAACTGGTAAGCCGTGTCGGTACTGCCGGTCGAGCCGCTGAACTGGTACAAGGCTCCCAGGCGCGCCCAGCCGTACTTGCCGTTGTACTTCACCGACTTATCCAGGCGGCGATCCTCGGTCGCGCCACCACCGGCAGGCGTGCCGGAGAAACCGATCAGCGCAAACGCGTTCGCCGCGCCCATCGGATCGTACTTGGAGATGCCATCGGCGAGAGGCGTGACATGGCGGCCGAAGGTGAAGGTACCGTAGGTCGGGGAGCTGACGCCGGCGTACGCGGCACCGGAAAACAACTGCCCGGCGACACTGCTGTCGACGTTGGTGGTCTGGTTGGTGAGGGCCCGGCCGTTGTTCTGCGTAATCGACTTCAGCGCGTCGCTGATATCACCGGACTGCGGGTTGAAGAAGGTCTCGAGGCGGAACACGCCCGACCAGTCCCCGCCGATGGGCTCCTTGCCCGAAAGGCCAATACGCGACTGGCTGAGGTTGCTCGGCGTCACACCCGTGACCGAGCCTCTGCTGTTCTTCTGAATGATGGTCTCGGAGCCAGCCGGGAAGTAGTCGTTGATCGGCACGCCGTGCGTCTGGTACTGAAAGCCCACGTCAACGATGCCGTAGAGCGTGATGCCGTTCCAGGTGAGGCTGTCGGACTTCGCCGGAGCCGCCGCGCTGGCGCTGGCGCTGGCGGTAGCGCTCTGCGCCTGCGCCAAGCTGGCGCCTGCGAGCGAAGCCAGTAAAAGGAAGGCGCCCCCAAGACGAGCCGCGTTGTGGCGGCGGGCTTTGGATGCATTCACATCGGTGGGGCGCGCGCGACGTGAGCGTTCTGGTCTGATGGGTGTCATCTTCAGGTTTCCTGTGATTTATGGGGAAAAACACTCAGCGCCGGGCCGCCGATCCTTCATTCGAAAGCGATGCGTGAACGCGACGCCACGCGCCCGCTCAGGGGCGCGCACACTCTGGTTCACGCGTATGACAATTGAAATGCTGCCATGTGACAGTTTCATGACGCCGACAAGGATACTCGGACATTTAACCTGTATCCACGCCTGTATAATCAAAGACTTATAAGACAAATTGACATTCTGAATGGTTTTTAATCGCCCTTTGGCGACCGGTTAATCCAGGCGTGGTCTCATGAGCCACGTTTCCACAGGCGAGGCGATGCAATGCGAATGCTGCTCGTCGAAGATGAAACCAAGGTGTCAGAGCTTGTAGCCCGTGCGCTGCGGGCCGAGCGTTACGCCGTGGACGTCGCCGTGGACGGACCAAGCGGCTGGGAGATGGCCGAGGCTTTCAACTACGATCTGATCATCGTCGATCTCATGCTGCCGGGATTTGGCGGTGGGGAACTCCTGCGGCGGATACGCCGCAAGGACCAGCAGGTGCCGATCCTCATCCTGACGGCGCGCGACGCGACCGCCGAGAAAGTCGCGAACTTCGAAGCAGGCGCAGATGACTACCTTACCAAGCCGTTTGCGTTCGCCGAGCTCATGATGCGCGTGAAGGCGCTCCTGCGCCGCGGACCGGTCACCCGCGCGAGTGTGCTGCGGGTTGCGGATCTGGAGGTCGATCGCCTGTCGCAGCAGGTGCGGCGCGCCGGGCGCAAGATCGAGCTGACGCCCAAGGAATACGCGCTGCTTGAATACCTCGCCACCAATCCCGGACGGGTATTGTCACGTACCATGATTATCGAGCACGTATGGGACCAGAGCTTCGAAGGTCTCACCAACATCGTGGACGTCTACGTGCGCCACTTGCGCAGCAAGATGGACGACCCGTTCCCTGTGAAGCTCATCCGCACCGTGCGCGGCGTCGGCTACGGTCTCGGCGAAAGCCCCGAGGCGTGAACCCGCGCTCCTTAAGGCTGCGACTGGTCGCCTGGTACGCAGGCGTGCTGACTATCGTGTTCGTGCTGCTGGGGGTGCTGACGCTATTCTTCCTGCAACACTACCTGGAGGCGAATCTGCTCGACACCCAGGCGCAGCGCGCGCGGCAGATCGCCGCTACGCTGCTGGCGCACGCTGGTGCGAACGACGAACCCGCGGTACGCACGCAGGTCGAGAACCTGTACTCACCGGAGGCCAACGACCGCTTCATCCGTATCACGCGCGCCGACGGGCAGCTCGTGTACGCATCGGGGGCCCCGAAGGACGCCCGCTTCGATCCGGCGCGGGTTCCGCCGCTGCATAGCGGCGATATCGACGGCAAGTCGCGCAAGGTGCGCGGGCCCGATGGCTCGTTGCTCATAGCCGCGCTTGCCGCAACTGGTACGGACGGCACCCGCTATCGGGTGGAGGTCGGCGCTGCCGGCGCGCCGATCGAGGCGACGCTGATCCACGTGCTGATCATGCTCGCGATCGGCTTACCCATCGCAGTGTGCGTGGCGGTCGCGGGTGGCTTCGTGCTGGTGCGGCGCGCGCTCGACCCGGTGGAGCGCATGGCGCGCAAGGCGGAGGAAATCACCCAGCACAACCTGAGCGAGCGCCTGCCGGTCGTGCGCAGCGGCGACGAGCTCGAGCGGCTGTCGGTGTCACTCAACCACATGATCAGCCGCCTGGAGGAGGCCATCCATGGCTCCAAGCAGTTCGTTGCCGACGCCTCGCACGAGCTGCGCACGCCGCTCACGGTAATGCGCGGAGAACTGGAAAGCCTCGCGCAGGACGGACAGTTGCGAGGTGAGACGCGCGAAGCGCTCGGCAGCGTGCTCGAGGAGGTCGAGCGCCTGGCGGAAATCGTCGAGGGTCTGTTCGCGCTCTCGCGGCTGGATGCCGGTGAGGCGCACTCGGAATGGGTGCGCTTTGACCTGACGGAACTGGCCGCCACCACCGCGGAGCAGATGAGTCTGCTGGCCGAGGACAAGCGGGTGAGCGTCGCCTGCGAATCCTCGCCCGCCGTGATTGTGGCGGGCGATCGGGCGCGCCTGAAGCAGGTGGTGGTCAACCTGCTCGACAACGCCATCAAGTACACCCCCAGCGGCGGGCGCGTGGCCTTGAGCGTCAGGCGCGACAACGGCCACGCCGTGCTCGAGATTGCGGATAACGGCGTCGGCATTCCCGCCGATGCCTTGCCGCACGTGTTCAAACGCTTTTTCCGCGTGGACGACTCGCGCTCCCGCGAGCAGGGCGGGGCCGGACTCGGCCTGTCGATCGTGAAGTCGATCTGCACGGCACACAGCGCGGTGGTCGAGGTGACGAGCGCTCCGGGCAAGGGCAGCACCTTCCGCATCAAGCAGCCGCTCGCCGAGGACGCCGCCGCGCACAGCCGATGAATTTCGCCACACCGATCGTGAACAAGAGATGGGGCATGGTTGCGCTGGCGGCCGTGCTGCTTGGCGCTGTTCTCGTGGCGCGCTCCTGGCACGGTCGCGCGGCGCGCGCCGCGACGGCGGACACGGCGATCGCGCCGGTGGTGGCGGTCGCGCGGGTTGAGCGCGAAGACCTGTTCAGGCAGATCAGCATCCCGGCCGAGTTTCGCCCCTATACGGAGGTTGAGCTGCACGCGAAGGTATCCGGCTATGTGAAGGACATGCGGGTGGACATCGGCGATCGCGTCAAGGCGGGACAACTGCTGGCGGTGCTGGAGGTTCCGGAGCTCACCGACGACTTCGATCACGCCGTCGCTTCCCACCGGCGTGCCCAGGCCGACTATCGCGACGCGCACGTCGCCTACACGCGGCTCCTCGCCGTCAACAAGGATCACCCGAACCTCATTGCGCAGCAGGATCTCGACACCGCCGAAGCCCGCGACGCCACCGCGGAGGGCGCGGTCGCCGCCGCCAAGGCCGACGTCGACAAGTATCGGACCATGGTCGGCTATACGCGCATCACGGCGCCTTTCGGCGGCGTGATCACCAGGCGCTACGCCGACCCGGGCTCGCTCATCCAGGCGGGCACCGCCTCCAACACCCAGGCGATGCCGTTGGTGCGCGTGTCGGACAACTCGCTGCTGCGGCTCGACTTCCCGGTATCGGTCGACTACGTACGCGGCATTCATCTTGACGCGCCGGTAAGCGTGAGCGTCGGCTCGCTGGGCGGCCGTGTGTACAGCGGGAAAATCAGTCGCTTTTCCGGCAGGATCGATGACAGCACGCGCACCATGGTCGTGGAAATGGAGGTTCCGAACCCCTCGCTCGAGCTCGTGCCGGGCATGTATGCGACCGTGACCCTGAAGTTCGATGAACGACCGCAGACGCTCGCAGTCCCGATCGAAGCGGTGCCCGCCGGTGCCAAGAGCGTGCTGGTCGTCAATTCTGCGCAGCGGCTGGAGGAGCGGCCGGTGACCCTGGGATTGGAAACGTCCGCGCGCTACGAGGTGCTCCGCGGCCTCAATGAAGGCGAGCTGGTGATGATTGGCAACCGGGCGCAGCTCGCTCCCGGACAGAAGGTCGAGCCGCGCATTACCGCGCCGCTCGCGCGCGAGTGAGACGCCCATGAGCACCCCGGCGCAGCTCGATGACTCACAACTGCAGGCGCTGCGCCGCCTGGATGCCTGCGCGCTCGCGAACGCCATCGAGACCTTGCAGGTGCGGCTGCGCAACGAAGGCTTCGTCGATCATACGGTGCGCAGTCTCTTCCCGGAGCTTGCGCCAATGGTGGGCTACGCCGCGACCGTGCGGATCCGCGGCTCAGCGCCGCCAACCGCCGGCGCACGGTACCCGGACCGCAGGGACTGGTGGGACTACATCACGCGGCTGCCGGCGCCGCGGGTCGTCGTGGTGCTGGACACGGCCTCGAAGCCGGGCCTGTGCGCGCTGGTGGGCCAGGTGCATATGAGCGTCCTGCTCGCGCTGAATTGTGTGGGCGTCGTCACCAACGGCTCGGTGCGCGACATTCCGGCGGCCCGCAGCGCGGGCTTTCACTACTTCGCCGGGAGTGTCGCGTTGTCGCACGGCTACGTGCACATCCTCGACTTTGGCCAGCCGGTCGAGATCGGCGGCCTCACTATCTGCTCGGGTGACTTGCTGCACGGTGACCTGCACGGCGTGCAGTCAGTGCCGCTGGCAGTCGCCGCGCAGATTCCGGCCGCAGCCGCCGCCGTCGAGGCGGGCGAGCAGGAGCTGATCGCGCTGTGCCGCTCGCCGGATTTCACGCTCGCGAAGCTGCACGCTTTGCTCGCGCGCCAGCGCACCTAGCGGCATTGACCCTGTATGTCCCGCTTCGCGATTCGCTACCCGTACCTGATCATCGTGATCTGCCTGATCACCTGCGTGGTCGGCGTGACCAGCCTGGCGCGCATGCCGGTCGACCTGTTTCCGGCGATCCGCATCCCGGTCGTGGTGGTCGCCACGTTCTTCTCGGGTATGCCGCCGGAGCAGATCGAGACGGATATCACCGGGCGCTTCGAGCGCTTCTTCACGCTGGCGAGCGGCGTGGACCATATGGAATCGCGTTCGCTGCCTGGTGTGAGTCTCATCAAGATCTACTTTCAGCCGGGCTTCGATGCCGACTCCGCGGTGACCAGCATCGCCAACCTTGCGCTGGCTGACCTGCGCAAGCTGCCGCCCGGCACGCTGCCACCGGTGGTGCTGAAGTTCGATGCTTCGAGCCTGCCGGTGTGCCTCGTTACCCTGAAAGGCGCCGGCCTCAACGAAGCCAGGCTGCGCGATATCGGACAGTACGACGTGCGCAACCAGATCGCCAACGTGCCGGGCGCCTCGGTACCCCAACCCTTCGGGGGCCGTTACCGGCAGATCATGGTGTATGTGGATCCGCTGAAGCTGCAGGCGCACCAGCTCTCCGTGATGGACGTGGTGCGCAGCGTGAACGACGCCAACCTGATCCTGCCGGCCGGTGACGTCAAGATCGGGCCCTACGATTACAACCTCTACGCCAACAGCCAGGTCGACGCCATGGCGGAGATCAACCGCCTGCCGCTGAAGACCGTGGGCAACGCGTCGGTGCTCGTGGCGGACGTGGGCAAGGCGCAGGACGCGGCGCAGATCCAGTACAACATCGTGCGTGTCGACGGGCAGCCCTCGGTGTACCTGCCGGTACTTAAACAAGGCGGCGACGCCAACACCATCGCGGTGGTCGACGGCATCCGGCGCGGCGTCCGCAACCTCCTCGACGTGCCGAAGCAGCTGATCGCCTCGGTGGTGTTCGACCAGTCACAGTTCGTGCGCAACGCGATCGAGAATCTGCTTCATGAAGGGGCGATCGGCCTGGTGCTGACCGCCGCCATGATCCTGGTGTTCCTGGGCAGCGTGCGCGCCACCGCCGCGGTGCTCCTGTCCATCCCGCTGTCGGCGCTGGCAGCCTTCATCGCCCTGGCGATGGGTGACAGTACCGTGAATGCCATGATTCTCGGCGGGCTGGCGCTGGCGTTCTCGCGTCTGATCGACAACTCGGTGGTGGTGCTGGAAAACATCTTTCGCCACCTGGAATTGGGCGAGCCGCCAGCCGTTGCGGCGGAACGCGGTGGCAGCGAGGTTGCCCTGCCGGTGCTCGCGGCCACGCTCACCACCGCGATCGTGTTCTTCCCGGTGATCTTCCTTTACGGGGTAAGCCGGTTCCTGTTCACCGCGCTCGCGCTCGCGGTGGTGCTGTCGCTGTTCGCCTCGTACTTCGTGGCCATGACGGTCGTGCCGCTGTTCTGCGCCAGGTTGATCAAGGCGCACGGCGCTGCCGGGCACGGGCGCGCACCGGCGGCGGCTGCCGCGGCAGGGATCGGCAGGCTGGCGGCCTGGGGCCGGGGGTTCAACGCGGGCTTCAACCGCCGTTTCAAGGCGATGCTGGACGGCTACGAGACCGCACTGGCACGTGCGCTGCTGCGGCCGGTGGCGACGGTGCTCGGCATTACCGGGATCTTCGTGCTGTCGCTCGGACTGTACCCGCTGGTGGGCAAATCCTATTTCCCGCGCACCGACCCGGGGCAGTTCGTGATCAATCTGAAGGCTCCCACCGGCATGCGCCTGGAGCTGACCGACGAGCTCGTGGCCAGGGTCGAGCATATCGTGCGTGAGGTCGTGCCGGCGAAGGAGCTTAAGATCCTGGTCTCCAACATCGGCACGACGCCGGGATTTTCCTCCATCTACACGCCGAACTCCGGCCCGCACACCGCGTTCGTGCAAGTGGGCCTCGAAGAGCGCCGCTCGCACAGCAGCTTCGAGTACATGGACCTGGTGCGACAGCGGCTGCGCCAGCAGCTGCCGCTGCTGGCTGCCTATTTCCAGACCGGCGGGCTGGTGGACGCGGTGCTCAACCTCGGCCTCCCGGCGCCGCTTGACGTGCAGGTGAGCGGCACCGACATGCGCGCCGCCCATGGCATCGCGGCGCAGATCGCGCGCCAGGCGCGCGCCCTTGCCGGCGTCAGCGACGTGCTGCTGCCGCAGGACGTCGACTACCCGGCGCTGCGACTTGACATCGACCGCGTGCGCGCCAGCGAGCTGGGACTCAATGAAAAGGAAGTGGTGGACAACGTCATCACCGCGCTGACCTCCAACGGCATGATTGCACCCTCCTACTGGGTCGACCCCAAGAGCGGTAACGACTACATGCTGACGGTGCAGTACCCGGAGAACACCATCCACAACGTTGCCGACCTGCGTGCCGTGCCGCTGCGGGGCAGCCGCTCGCAGGTGCCGGCGCAGCTCGATACCGTCAGCAGCATCAGCCATATCGAGTCGCCCACGGAAGTGGATCACTACCAGCTGCGCCGCGTGATGGACGTGTACGTGGCCCCCTCGGGGGAGGACCTGAGCGGGGTGCTGAGCAAGGTTGAGCGGATCGTCCACGACCTCAAGCTGCCCGAGGGCGAGCGAGTCACGATCCGCGGCTCGGCGCAGGCCATGCGCACCTCTTTCAGCGCCTTCGGGTTCGGCCTGATCCTGGCGACGGCGCTGGTGTATCTGGTGCTGGTGGCGCAGTTCCAGTCTTTTCTCGACCCGCTGCTGATCCTGCTGGCGGTGCCGACGGGACTCAGCGGGGTGCTGCTGGCGCTGTTCCTCACCGGCACCACGCTCAACGTCATGTCGCTCATGGGGGTGGTGATGATGGTGGGGATCGTCGTTTCCAACAGCATTCTCATTGTTGAATTCACCAACCGGCTGCGCCGGGAAGGCCGGGCGCTCCGTGAAGCGGTGTCGCTCGCCTGCCGGGTGCGCCTGCGTCCGGTGCTCATGACGTCACTTGCAACCCTCATCGGACTCCTGCCATTGGCGCTCAAGCTCGGCACCGGCGCCGAGGCTTACGCGCCGCTGGCCCGCGCCATTATCGGCGGGCTGGCGGTGTCGGTGGTGCTGACCGTGTTCATCGTGCCGGCCGCCTACTACATCGTGCACCGGCGCGAGGAGCAGCCGGCGGTCACATGAGGCACGCCGTGCTGATCGTGCTGGCGGGCGCAGCGTGGGCGAGTGACACACCCGCGCAGGTGACGCCGCTGGCGCCGACACTCGCGCCAGCGCCCGGCACTGCCGTCCGGCCATTGACGCTGGCACAGGCGCACGCCATCGCCCTCGCTGATCATCCGGAGATCGCGGCCGCCGCCTACCGGGCGCAGGCGCAGCACCAGGTGTCCATACAGGCGCGTGCGGGCCTGCTGCCGCAGGTGTACGCATACGGCTCAGTCGTCCACGCCGAAGATGACACCACGCGCATCATGGCCGGGGGACTGAACAATCCGGCCGTGTTCAGCCGTACCGCAGTGGGTGCGGGGATGAGCCAGCTCATTACCGACTTCGGGCGCACCACGAACCTCCTCGCCAGCTCGAAGTTGCAGGCCAGCGCCGCCGACCACGCCGCGCTCGCCACCCGCGAGCAGGTATTGCTCGGGGTCGATCACAACTATTTCGGCGCCCTGCAGGCACAGGCGGTCGAAACGGTCGCGCGCCAGACGCTCGACACGCGCCGGCTGCTGCTCGATCGGGTGAGTGTCCTTGCGGAAAACAAGCTCAAGTCCGACCTCGATGTGAGCTTTGCGCAGGTCGCGCTCGAGGATGCGCGGCTGCTGGTGCTGAAGGCGCAAAATGACGTTGACTCGGCCATGGCCGCTCTGTCCACTGGGCTCGGCTACCGCGAGCAGCAGCTCTTCAGCCTCGCGGACGAGAAATCGCCAGCTGTTCCGGCCGCGGCCGAGGTCGCGCCGCTCATCGAGGCGGCGTTGCACGACCGGCCGGAGCTCGCCAGTCTGCGCGATGAGCGCGACGCCGCCGCGCGCCTGGCGCTTTCCCTGCGCGACGCGCGCCTGCCGACGATTTCGGCCGTGATTGCCGCCGGCAATGCCCCGACCCACGACGTGCGCCTTCCCGACAACTACAGCGCCGGTGGCATCCAGGTGAGCGTGCCGTTGTTCGCCGGCGGGCTGTACCAGGCGCGCCAGCGCGAGGCGGAGCTGCGCGCCAGGGCGGCCGCGGAGTCGCTGCGCACGCTCGAGGACCTCGTCAGCCGCGACGTGCGTATCGCGTGGCTCAATCTCCACAACGCCCGCGAGCGTCAGCGCACGAGCGCGCAGCTCGCGCGCTATGCCGCGACCGCCTATCAGCTGGCCGACGCACGTTACCGGGTCGGCAGCAGTTCCATCGTGGAGTTGAGCCAGGCGCAGCTCGAACTCACCGCCGCGCAGATCGCAGCGACCACCGCGCGCTACGAGGTGCTGACCCGGGAAGCGGACCTGAACTATCAGACCGGCGTCCCCGCGGCCACTGGTGCCTTGCCACCGGCTGCGGCAAGCACACGCGCAGCGGATCTGCCCTGAGGGCGCGGCGCGTGCGCGTGCTTCAGAACTTGAAGCGCAGACCCACCCCGTACAGCGCGTTGTTTGAATAGGCGAGCGCCGGAGCTTTCTTGGCGAGCCCCGCGCCGCTGTACTGCATCAACATCACACCGGCGTAAGCATCAAATTTGCGGGTGAAGCTGTAGTCGGCGAGCACCGAGACGGCGGTCGCGAGGTAGTTCTTGCCAGATTCCGGCTGGTTATAGGTGTCGATATCGTAGCAGCCGATGCCCAGATCGAAGGCGGGCGTGAACTTGTAGTCGCCCCCCACCCACCAGAGGCTGAAGCGCTGCTGGCCGGTGGCATTGACTGACGGCTTCGGCGGTACCAGGCCGTAATAGTCGTCAATGCTGAGGTTCGGGTTGGACGGCGCCCAGATCTCGAGGTTCTCGTAGCCGGCTTTCACCGTCGCATCAGCGGTTATCTTCCACAGGCCCGTCAGCATGTAACCCTTGGTATTCTCGACCTGGACATTCGGATCGGGCGGCACCACGTTTGAATACTGCACCGGCCAGGTTACGGTGTTGGTGGTCTCTGAAAACGTGCCCTTGAAGCTCAGCGGGCCGTGGCTGTACCCCAACATGGCCACCCAGCCGTAGCCTGCTGATGAGCCGCCCTTGTCCCCGGCAAGCTTGTATTGCACGCCGAGGTTGATGCCGCCGATCTTGTTCTCGTACCTGAGACTGGCGTCCAGGCGGGTGTTTTCGGTCGCTCCCAGGCCACCGCCGATGCCCCCGGAGAACCCCAGCGGCGAATACAACAACGCCGCCTGCAGCGGGTCGAATTCCACCACCTGGTCAAGGGCGAGATTGACGGTGCGACCCAACTCGAGCGAACCCCAGGCCGGGTCCGAGGCGCCGAGGTAGGCGGCGCGCGCGAAGGCCTGCCCGTTGATGGCGCTGGCGGCGTTCGCGGTCCGCAGTCCGCTGATGTTGTTGTATATGGCCTTGCCGTTGCTGCTCAGCTCCCCGCTCGTGACATTAATCGCGGACTCGACCTTGAAGAAGACCTTCCGTCCCGAACCCAGCTCCGCCTCACCCTTGAGGCCGACGCGCGACATGGAGATGCCGCCGGTGTACAGGCCGGTGAAACTGTGGGGTGAACCATTCAGATTGTACGGGTTGATGGTGGATGCAAAGTAATCACTGCCCGCGTAGGAATGCTCAAGGGTGCCGATACCCGCATCCAGAATCCCGTACAGATCCACCCCGATGCCATTCTGGTCGAACACCGTGGCGGCCTGCGTCACGCCGGCCGCGCCGAGGGCGCCAGCCGCAAGCAGCAGACAGCCCAGTCGCGCCGGCGCGCAGCGCAGTCGGGTACTCGCGGGGCGCGTGTTGGCCGGCTTGATGCTGCTCTTCACTGCTGCAGGCTCCCTGGTTGAGCGTTGGCCCGACCATTACTTATCATGAAGCCCGGCGTTGCATTGCCAACCTCCCGGGCGACTTGAGGCTCGTTATATCCGAATGAATACATCGTCGCAGAACACTACGGGCCGCCGCAAGCGCGCGCCGGCGTGGGGTGGCCCATGAAACGCACCGCGGTTACCCCGCCGGCTGCCGGGGTGGCGGCGCCCGCGGTGCGTTTTCGGGTGGAGTTTGGCCGTGCGGCGGCCATCGGGCCGGGCAAGATCGCGCTGCTCGAACACATCGAAAAAAGCGGCTCGCTGTCACAGTCCGCGCGCGAACTGCGCATGAGTTACCGGCGCGCCTGGCTCCTGCTGCGCAGCCTCAACACCTCCTTCGAGGAACCAGCGGCGGTGTTGATGAAGGGTGGCCGCGGGGGCGGGGGCGCACGGCTGACCGCCTTCGGGCGGGCGTTGATCCACGCTTACCGGGACTTTGATGCAAACCTGCAGGCGCGGG
>JANWKL010000025.1 GCA_025451375.1 Steroidobacteraceae bacterium | reverse complement strand
CTGGGGTCGCCTCGAAGCCCAGGACGGAGATCTGACCCAGGGTGTCCCTGATTCGCCCAATGACTCTCAGATGATCCTTGCCGCGCTGAATAAGGCGTTCATTGTTTCGTGTGCGGAACGATCGTCCACGCCCTAGCAGGAATATGGCCTCCAGCAGCGATGTTTTCCCAGAGCCGTTGTCACCCCAGATCAGCGTGAGGCCGGGTGCCACGGCAAGGTCGGCGTGCTCGATGGATCGAAGGTTGGTGACGGTCAGTTCGGCGAGACTCACGGGTGTTCTCAGATCCGTTTGGATACGACGGGGCCGCTGGGAAGGCACCCGATGCCGCCACCGAGCGCCCCTGTCGCGGAAGCGAGGCGAGTGCGGCTCCGTGCTGCCCGCACGTCCATGTGCTCTGCGGTCGTCTGGGATACTCGACGTTCCACGTGGAACGTGGCGCGGGACATAGGCCAGTGGACCATGCTTCCGGTGGCTGAGGCACCCGACCGCCCGGTGTTCCACGTGGAACACGCCGAGGCGGAATCGGCGGCCGGACATCGACAGTCTCCACCCCCCTGGATGAAGCTTGCGTCATCGCGCACGGGTGTCACTCCGCAATCTCGAAGTACCGGGCTCGCCGGTCGTACTCGAGCATCATCGACGCCACGTTGGCACGCACGACCTCCGGATCTGAACCGGCGAACGCCTCGATGGCGGTGAGCGAGGTCCACCGGGTCACGATCAGGAACTCGACGCCGTCAGCAAGCTGGCGCGAGAGGATGGACGCGTCGATGAAACCAGGTAGCCGCCGCAGGGCCGGAAGAGTCTCGCCACGCAGATGCTCAACGTAGTTGTCGGCCTGATTCGGTCGCGCCAGTCCCCGCCACTGACTTGAAATCACCCGGTCTCCAAGCCTCGCGCCGCGTGATCAGCGGCGGCGTGGTCTACAGCCGCATCGGCATGACGACGTAGCGTGTGTTGGTCGTATCGGGGGCGTGGATCAGGCAGCTGCTGTTGGAGTCAGTGAGGCCAATGATGACCTTGTCGGTCTCAATCGCGGCCAGAGCGTCGAGGAGATAATTGACGTTGAAGCCGATCTCGACTTCCTCGCCCTTGTACGAAACCTCGACCTGGTCCTCGGCTTCTTCCTGCTCCGGGTTATGCGCCTGGAGGGTCAGAAGATCGGGACGGGCGGTCAGCCTGATCCCGCGGTACTTTTCGTTCGACAGGATGGCCGTGCGTTGAAGCGCCTGGCGCAGAACCTCGCGATCGGCCTCCACCGTGCGCGGTGGGCTGGCGGGGATAACGCGACCGTACTCCGGGAAACGTCCGTCGATTAGCTTCGAAGTGAAGCGAATGTCGCCGATCTGGGCGCGAACGTGATTTGTACCGACCGCGAGCTCGATGTTACCCTCGGTGCCCAGGATCCGCTGCAGCTCGAGTACCCCCTTACGCGGCACGATGACCTGGTGGTTAGTCTTCGCCTTGCCGGCGAGCGCCATTTCGCACAGCGCAAGCCGGTGACCGTCGGTAGCCACCGCGCGCAGCGCCTTGCCGTCGGTCTCGAGCAGCAGGCCGTTCAGGTAATAGCGGACATCCTGCTGCGCCATCGAAAAATGTGTCTTGTCGATCAGGCGCCGGAACTCACCCTGGGCCACGGTCAGCGTCTGCTGCGCGTTGATTTCTTCCACCAGCGGAAACTCCGCCGCCGGCAGACTCGACAACGTGAACCGGCTGCGGCCAGCGCGAATCGATACCCGTTCCCCTTCGGTGCTCAGGGTGACGCTGGTCTTCTCCGGGAGTGAACGGAAAATATCCAGCAGCTTCCGGCCCGGCACGGTGATATCCCCGGCTTGGCTCACAGTCACCGCGCTGGTCGCGACGAGCTCCACTTCCAGATCACTGCCCGTGACACTCAGGCGGTTGTCCTTCGCTCCCAGCAGCACGTTCGCCAACACCGGCATGGTCTGCCGTCGTTCCACTACACCGATAACGCTCTGCAGGGGAGCGAGGATGTCTTCACGCGCGGCGGTCAGCTTCATGGGGTTCACTCTTTATCTAAAAAATCTAAAGGCTTTATATAAAGACTTGTTGTTAAGACTATAGAGCCTGTGGATTACGAGTATAAAAAAACTTCGTCCATCCGCTCAGCGCCTTGGCATCGAATTCAGCCGCGACAACGTGCGGCACTCCCTGCTGAACTCATGTGTGCGGCCTGTGGGTAACTTATCCACAAACTGCAGCACAGGAAACTCACAGGCAAATGCACATCATCCCGCCAGGGTTCTCAACAGGTTTGAGTAATCTTCCTTCACCCGCTGCTCCACGTCACGCAGCTGCTTGATGCGCTTGCAGGCGTGCAGCACCGTGGTGTGATCGCGCCCACCGAAGGCATCGCCAATCTCCGGCAGGCTGTGCGTGGTCAGTTCCTTCGCGAGTGCCATGGCCACCTGCCGCGGGCGCGCCACCGAACGGCTGCGGCGCTTGGACAAAAGATCCGCCATGCGAACCTTGTAGTAATCCGCCACGGTCTTCTGGATGTTCTCGATGGTCACGAGCTTGGCCTGCAGGGAAAGCAGGTCTTTTAGCGCTTCGCGCGTGAATTCCAGGGTAATCGGGTGGCCGGTGAAACGTGAATTCGCGATCACCCGCCGCAGCGCGCCCTCGAGTTCGCGCACGTTCGAGCGGATGCGCTTGGCGATGAAAAAGGCGACTTCCTCGGGCAGCGTCACGCCGGTGGCATGCGCCTTGGTCATGAGGATCGCCACGCAGGTCTCGAGCTCCGGCGGCTCGATGGCCACCGTCAGCCCCCAGCCGAAACGTGATTTCAGCCGCTCCTCGAGGCCGTCGACCTCCTTCGGATAGCGATCACAGGTGAGGATCACCTGGTGCTGGCCCTCGAGCAGCTCGTTGAAGGTGTGGAAGAACTCCTCCTGCGAGCGTTCCTTGCCGGCGAAGAACTGGATGTCATCGATCAAGAGCGCGTTCAGCGAGCGGTAGGCGGTCTTGAATTCGCTCATGGCACCATGCTGCAGCGCACGCACCATGTCGCCCACGAAGCGCTCGGAGTGCACGTACGCAATGCGGGCTTCCGGATCGCGTTCCCTGATGAGATGCGCGATGGAGTGCATCAGGTGAGTCTTGCCCAGGCCCACGCCTCCATAGACGAACAGCGGGTTGTAGGCCTTGCCGGGATTCTCCGCGACTTGCAGCGCCGCAGCCTTGGCGAGCTGGTTGCTCTTGCCCTCGACGAAGGTGGCAAAGGAAAAGTCGGTATTGAGGCGGGCGCCGACCACCAGGCCTTCGGCCCGGCGCGGCTTCGCGGGCTGCAGCGGCGGCGGCGCGCCGCGCAGGGGGCCGCCGCGTGAGCCGACTTCCACGGTCACGATCGGGGCATCCCCGGTGCTTCCATCCCGCAGCAGCTCACCAATGCGCGGCAACAGGTTGGCGTTGACCCAGTCCACCACAAAGCGGTTGGGGGCCATGAGCTTCAGGGCGCCATTGCCCTCCATGGCCTGCAGAGGCCGCACCCAGGTATTGAACTGCTGCTCTGGAAGCTCCGCTTCCAACGCGCTCATGCAGCGGGTCCAAAGGGACGCTTCCACGCGCGTTGCCTCCGCGACGTTTCTTGTGAACGTTAAGGAAAAGGCTGCGAAGTCTATACCGATCGCGCGGCGTGCTGAAGATTTTCGCGCGCACAATGTATTGACACCTTGGCGCTCAACGGCTTAGCCTTGCCGCCCTTTTTTGTCGCTAAGAATCGATCTACGGAGCCCGCGGTATGAAGCGTACCTATCAGCCGAGCAAAGTGCGCCGCAAGCGCACCCACGGGTTCCGTGCACGCATGGCCACCCAGAATGGCCGCAAGGTCCTCGCGCGGCGTCGCGCCAAGGGCCGGCGTAAGCTGATACCCTAGCGTCCGTAAGGTCGCACGCGCGCGAAAGCACTTGCAGCGCAGTCCGGCGACCCCAAGATCTTCATCAAGTCCGAGGGCCTCGATGCCTGGGCAGCTCACTCTGCCGGCGCAGCGTCGCCTGCGGCGTAAATACGATTTCGACGCCGCGTATGCCCGCGGCCGGCGTCTGGGTGACGGATTTTTCAGCGTGACCGTAAAGAGCAATACACTTTCCGCCCCACGCTTAGGGCTCGCGGTGGGCGTGAAGGTCGCGGGCGGCGGCGTCGGACGTAACCGCATTCGCCGCGTCATTCGTGAATCCTTCCGCGTTCATCAACACGAGATTCCCGCCGTCGACCTGGTCGTGAGCGCCCGTCCGCGCGCCAAAGACGCGCCGGGCAAGGCGCTGCACGCAAGCCTCGAGGCCCTGTGGAAGGAAGTCGCCGCACGATGCGCGCCGTCGTCGCACTCCTGATCCGCATTTACCAGTGGACCGTGAGCCCGCTCTTGGGGCCGCGGTGCCGCTTTTATCCCTCCTGCTCGCACTACGCCCTCGAGGCGGTGCTGCGTTTCGGTGTCATCAAGGGCAGCTGGCTGGCGATGAAACGTCTCGGCCGCTGCCATCCGTGGCACCCGGGAGGCTTCGACCCGGTGCCGTCCGCGACGCACCCTCACATCTGCCCACATCACGCTCATGACCAATAACCCTATCTCCGGCAATCCCCGCGTCTATCTGTTCGTCGCGCTCGCGGCGCTGCTGCTGCTCAACTACGAGGCGTGGATGCGTGACTACGCGCCGCCACCGGGTGCGGTGACTGCTGCCACCACGGCGGCCGGCACTCCGGCGACGACAGCCGCGAACGACCTGGGCAATAAAGTTCCGGACGCGTCCGCACCGGCGGCAGTTGCGGGTAGCTCAGGCCCGGGTGTGCGGCCCGCGGCACTGCCCGCGTCGACTGCCGTGCCGGAGGCCGCTGCCGCGGGCGCGAGCGACTCCACTGCCGCAGCTGCCGCGCCGTTGGTGCATGTGCGCACCGATGTCCTCGACCTGGACCTCAGCACGCGTGGCGGGACGCTGGCGCGGGTGGATCTGCTCGCGTACCCGGAGGTGAAGGGGCAGGCGACCCCGGTGCGCCTGGAAAATGACACGCCGGCGGCGCTTTATTCACTGCAGTCCGGTCTCACCGGTCCCGGAAGCGCCCCGTATCCGACACACCTCGCCACCTGGGCGAGCGCCACGGACAGCTACACCCTCGATGGCGGTAACGAACTGCGCGTCCCGCTCACCTGGAGCGAAGGCGGTGTCAGTGTCACCAAGACCTTCGTGTTCCGCCGCGGCCAGTACCGCATCGACGTGGACTACGAAGTACACAACGGTGGCTCGGCGCCCTGGGCCGCGCGCCCGTACGCGCAGATCCTGCGCGACGACCCGCCCACCAAGCGTTCGTATTTCAACACCACGAGCTACGCGTTCCACGGTCCGGCGCTCTACGACGGCACCAAGTACCGCAAGCTCGACACCGCCGACGCCGCTGACATGCACCTGTCGCTCCCGGTAACGGGCGGCTGGATCGCGGCCCTGCAGCATCATTTCGTCAGCGCGATCGTGCCGCCGCGCAATGCTCCCTGGCAGTTCACGCTGGGGGTCTCGGGTCAGCAGTACCTGCTCAGCGCCAGCGGGCCTGAAAAGGTCGTGGCGCCCGGTGACAGTGCGCAGTTCACCACGACGCTCTTTACGGGGCCGAAGCTGCAGGCGCAGCTGGAAGCGACGGCGCCCGAACTCGGCCGTGTCGCCGACTACGGCAGGCTGTGGTTCCTGGCGCAGCCCCTGTTCCGCGTACTGACCTGGGTGCATTCACTCACCGGCAACTGGGGCGGGGCGATCATCCTCGTCACCTTCCTGCTGAAGCTTTTGTTCTATCCCCTGTCCGAGGCGAGTGGCCGGTCGATGGCCAAGATGAAAACCCTGCAGCCACGCATCAAGAACCTGCAGGACACCTACGCCGACGACCGCGAGAAGCTCGGCAAGGCGATGATGGAGCTCTACAAGCGCGAGAAGATCAATCCGGTTGCCGGCTGCCTGCCGATTGTCATCCAGATCCCGGTGTTCATCGCCTTCTACTGGGTGCTGCTCGAAAGCGTGGAAATGCGCCAGGCGCCGTTCGCGTTCTGGATCCACGACCTGTCCTCGCGCGACCCGTTGTTCATCCTGCCGGCCATCATGGCGGTGGCCATGTTCGTGCAGTACAAGCTCAACCCCGCGCCGCCGGACCCCGTGCAGGCCAAGGTTTTCATGTTCATGCCGCTCATCATGTCGGTGACCTTCGCGTTCTTTCCCGCGGGCCTGGTGCTGTACTGGGTTACCAACACGGTGCTGTCGATCGCGCAGCAGTGGAATATCAACCGCCGCATCGAAACGGCGATGGCGGCGAGGAAGACCTGACGCAGCGCTAGCCTGAAGGCGCGGGAGTGAGCATGACGCGCACCGACACGATTGCCGCCGCGGCCACGCCTCCGGGAAGAGGCGGCGTCGGCATCGTGCGTATCTCCGGCCCCAAGGTGCCGGAACTCGCCGCAGTGCTCCTCGGCGGAGAGCTGCCGCAGGCCCGCCACGCCACCTTCGCGCGCTTTCTGGACGCGCAGCGTGAGCCGATCGACGCGGGCCTGGCACTGTTCTTCCCCGCACCGCATTCCTACACCGGCGAACACGTACTTGAGCTGCACGGTCACGGCGGACCGCTGGTCATGGAGGCGCTCGTGTCGCGCGCCGTGGAGCTCGGCGCGCGCCGCGCCCAGGCCGGGGAGTTCACCCAGCGCGCCTTCCTCAACGACAAGCTGGATCTGGCTCAGGCCGAAGCCGTCGCCGATCTGATCGATGCTGGTTCGCAACAGGCGGCGCGCGCCGCCATGCGCTCACTGCAGGGCGAGTTCTCCGCCATGGTGCACGGCCTGACTGAAGCGGTGATTGACCTGCGCACGTACGTGGAGGCGGCCATCGATTTTCCGGAAGAGGAGATCGACTTTCTCGCCGACCGCGAACTCACGGCGCGCTTCCAGGCGGTGCGCGATCATTTCGAGGGCGTCTCGGACAGCGCCCGCCAGGGGCGCCTGCTGCGTGAAGGCATGACAGTCGTCATCGCCGGGCGTCCGAACGCCGGCAAGTCGAGTCTCCTGAACCGTCTCGCCGGCTACGAGGCGGCGATCGTCACGCCGATCGCGGGCACCACGCGCGACGTGGTGCGCGAGCGCATCAGCATCGACGGCATGCCGCTGCACGTGCTCGACACGGCGGGGTTGCGCGAGGGGGGCGATGCGGTGGAGGAAGAGGGCATGCGGCGCGCGCACGCCGAGATGCGGCGCGCCGACCGGGTGTTGTTCGTCATCGACGCAGCCGCGGATCCGGATGCCACGGCCTTTCGCGAGGAGCGCGAACGCCTGCCGGCGGATGTGCCGGTGACACTGGTGTTCAACAAATGCGATCTCGCCGTCGGCATCCCCGTCGCCGACACCCTCACCGGCCCGCCGCGACTGGTGTTGTCCGCTTTGAGCGGCAAGGGACTCGAAGCGCTGCGCGCGCACCTGAAGAGCTGCATGGGCTATCAGACCGCCGACGGCGGCACCGTCAGCGCGCGCCGCCGGCACCTGGAGGCGCTGGCCCGAGCCCGCGCCCACACCGAAGAGGCGGCGCGACAGCTCAACGAGCGGCGCGCCGGGGAACTGGCTGCCGAGGAGCTGCGCGCCGCGCAGCAGGCGCTCAACGAGATCACCGGGGAGTTCACCAGCGATGATCTGCTCGGGCGGATATTCGCGGGATTCTGTATCGGGAAATAGGGTGCCATGACACTCGGCCGGGGGCCGATGGGATGCATGCCGCACCAAAGAGGGTGTTGCTTGCCCGACCCTACTTTGGGCCGAGAATGCTGCCCATTTGTTCAAACCGTCAGCCACGCGTTTGGATTGCAGGCAGCCTCTCTCGAGACGCAGGTGGACCCGCTCGAAGAGCGGACCAGACGACGAGTGATCCATCGCTCAGCGCGCCGGGACCCGCAGCCCCAGGTCCTTGCTGTAAACCACGTTCATGACGTTGTCGTACCAGCCCAGCACCTCGGGCTTCACCAGGTGCTTGTTGACGTAGAAGTACAGCGGGATGAGCGGCTGATCGCGCAGCGCGAGCGCTTCCGCTTCTTCCAGCAGGGAGCGGCGCTTTGCGGCATCCATTTCCGCCGCCGCGCGCGCCAGCAGTGCGTCGTACGCGGCGCTCTTGTAGCGCGGCAGGTTCACGCCGAAGTCGCTCTTGAGGTACTGCAGGAAGCTGTAGGCGTCGTTGTAATCGCCGACCCAGCTGGAGCGGAACACTTCCACGTCGCCCCGGTCGATGTCCTGCAGCAGCGATTTGAACTCAACCTGGGTTAGGCGCACGTCAACTCCGAGCGCCTCCTTCCACATGGAGGCGATCGCCAGGGCGAGCTTGGTGTGCACCTCGCCCGAGTTGTAGCGCAGCTCGAAGGTCAGCGGCCGCGAGCGCGAGTAACCCGCCTGCGCGTACAGACGCTGCGCCTCCGCGATCCGCGCCGCCATGGGAAGGCCGCGATATTCGAAGGATTGCGGGGTGTAGTTGTTCACTCCCGGGGGCACCCAGCCATAGGCCGGCAGTTCCCCCACCCGCAGCACCCGCTCGACCAGCATCTCGCGGTCAATGACCATGGACAGCGCGCGCCGCAATTTCAGGTTGTCGCGGAACGGCGCGCGGCGCAGGTTGAAGCCGTAGTAGTAAGTCGTCAGCTGGGGTCCGACGTGCAGTTGATCACCCAGGTTCGCCTTGATCCAGTCGAACTGCCCGCGAGGCACGACAGCGGTGACTTGCAGCTCCCCGCCGCGATAACGCGCCAGTTCCGCGTTCTCGTCCGGGATGGGCAGGTACTTCACCCCATCCAGGCGCGTCGCCGCGTCGTTCCAGTAGTAATGATTGCGGGTTGCCAGGAGGTACGAGCCCTGGACCCACTCCTTCAACACAAAGGCGCCGTCGGACACCATGACGCCGGGTCGCGCGAACCCATCCGCGTAACGCGCGAGCGTCGGGCGATGCACGGGGCAGGTGCTGGGGTGTGAGAGCAGTGCCGGCAGGTACAAGGCCGGCGAAGCGAGCGTCACGACGACGGTGGCATCATCGGGCGCGGCAACGCCAAGCGCCTGCACGGGCTTCCTGCCGGTGATGATGTCGTTGCTGTTGGCGATGACGTCGATGTACTGCGCGTAGGCGGAGGCTGTCGCCGGATTCACCAGCCGCTGCAGCCCTGCCACAAAATCCGCCGCCACCACCCGCTCGCCGTTCGACCAGCGCGCCTCGGGACGCAGGTGGAATGTCCACGCGCTTCCATCGGCGCTCACGCTCCAGGAACTTGCAACGCCCGGTGCGACGTCACCATGAGAGTTGAGAGTGGTGAGGCCTTCACACAGGTCGCGCAGGATGTTCTGCGCCTCCGCGCCGCGGGCTCGCTGCGGATCCAGTGAGTCCGGATCCGGTCCCGCGCCGCGCACCAGAATCACCGGCGAGGGATTGCCTGCCGACCCTGCCGGTTGGCCGCCGTGGCGCTCACAGCCCTCTAGCGAGCCAATGAGGCAGATGCAGGCTATTGGTATTACGGAAGCGACAATCTGGCGTGCTGCCCGACCGAGTCGGCTGGCGCGCCCGACGTGCCTCACGCCGTCGTATCGCGCGTTCATCACCCGCGAGCGCGGCTCAGGTTGATTTCGGTCCGCAGCTTTTCGGTGGCGGCGCGCGCGGCACTGGCGAAGTCCGAACCCTGCGAAGCGTAGAGAATTCCGCGTGAGGAACTGATGATGAGTCCGGTTCCGTCCGCGGTCTGGCCCCGGCTTACCGCCTGCGCGACATCGCCGCCCTGAGCGCCAACCCCGGGTACGAGGAGCGGCATGTTGCCCACGATCGAGCGCACCTGCGCAAGCTCCTGTGGGTAGGTTGCGCCGACGACCAGCAGGCAATTGCCGCGCGAGTTCCAGCGCTGCGCGGCGAGCTCGGCCACCACCTGGTAGAGCGGCCGCCCATCGACGTTAAGGTCCTGCAGATCGCGCGCGCCGGGGTTCGACGTGCGGCACAGGATGATCACGCCCTTATCGGAGCGTTTGAGGTACGGCTCCAGAGAATCGCCGCCCAGATACGGATTTACGGTCACGGCGTCGGCGCCATAGCGCTCGAATGCCTCGATGGCGTAGCGCTCGGCGGTGTTGCCGACGTCACCGCGCTTGGAGTCCAGGATCACCGGTACTTCAGGGTAAGTCTTGTGAACGTACTCGATGGTGCGCTCGAGCTGGTCTTCCGCCTCGTAGGCGGCGTAGTGCGCGAACTGCGGCTTGTAGGCGCACACCAGGTCCGCCGTGGCGTCGATTACCGCCTTGTTGAACTGAAAGATCGGCGAACCCTGCTCGGCGAGGTGGCGCGGAAAGCGTTCGATCTCCGGATCGAGTCCCACACACACGAGTGAGTCGTTCCTGCGCCAGGCATTGCCCAGGGCCTGGATGAAGCCGCTCATGCGACCCTGGGTGCGCGGCGGGGCGAGCGCTTTTTCAGGTGCACGAGGAGGATGGAGACCGCCGCCGGGGTCACGCCCGGGATCCGCCCGGCCTGCCCGATCGTCGCGGGGCGGCCCTGGGTCAGCTTCTGGCGCACTTCGTGCGACAGGCCGGCGAGCTCACCATAGTCAAGATCGGCCGGCAGGGACGTCTCTTCGTTACGCCGCGCCCGCTCGATCTCGTCCTGCTGCCGCTCGATGTAGCCGGCGTAGCGGGCGCGCACTTCAAGCTGCGTGCGCACCTGTGCCGGCAGGCGATCATCCGCGCCTGACCACGACGGCGCCCCGGCCACTTCGATGACATCGTCGTAGCTGACTTCGGGCCGGCGTAAGAGCTCGAACGCGGAAGCATCGCGTCCGAGCGGGCCGCCAAGGACACGCTCCGCCCACGCCGCCGGCACATCCGCAGGCTTCACCCGCCGGGCCGCAAGCCGCCCGATCTCATCCTGCGTCATCCGGGCCTTGGCCTCGAAGAGCGTCCAGCGCTCATCGTCCACCAGGCCGAGCTCCCGCCCCTTGGGGGTCAGGCGCAGATCCGCATTGTCTTCGCGCAGCAGCAGGCGGTGTTCCGCGCGGCTGGTGAACATGCGATACGGCTCGCGCGTGCCCTGCGTGACCAGATCATCAATGAGCACTCCGAGGTAGGCCTCGCTGCGCTGCGGATGCCAGGGCTCATGACCGCGCACCGCCAGCGCCGCATTCATCCCGGCGACGAGCCCCTGCGCGGCCGCTTCCTCGTAGCCGGTCGTGCCATTGATCTGACCGGCGAAGTAGAGCCCCGGCAGGGCGCGCGTCTCGAGCGTCAGCTTCAGATCCCGCGGATCGAAGAAGTCATATTCGATGGCGTATCCGGGGCGCGTGAGGTGCGCGTGCTCGAAGCCGCGGATGGTGCGCACGAACTCGCACTGCACATCGAAGGGCAGGCTGGTTGAGATCCCGTTCGGATAGATCTCATGCGTGTTGAGTCCCTCGGGCTCGACAAAAATCTGGTGCGAGACCTTGTCGGCGAAGCGCACGACCTTGTCCTCGACCGACGGGCAGTAGCGCGGACCGACCCCTTCAATCACGCCGGTGAACATCGGCGAGCGATCCGTGGCGGCCCGGATTATGTCGTGTGTACGCTCATTGGTGCTTGTTATGAAACAATTTATCTGCTGAGGATGCTCACTGACTCGCCCAAGGAACGAAAATACGGGCGTCGGCTCATCGCCCGGCTGCTCGGTCATGACCGCCCGGTCGATGGTGCGGCCGTCAATCCGCGGTGGCGTACCGGTCTTGAGCCGGCCGACGCGCAACGGCAACTCCCGCAGGCGCGCCGCGAGACGGTTCGAGGGCGGGTCTCCCGCCCGGCCGCCCGCGGACTGGGTCAGGCCAACGTGGATGCGTCCGCCGAGAAAAGTGCCCACCGTCAGCACCACCGCGGGCGCCCGGAAAGTGATGCCCGTGGCCGTCACCACGCCGCACACGCGCCCGCCTTCCACTACGAGGTCAGCGACCTCCTGCTGAAAGATGGACAGGTTCGGCTGGCTCTCCAGGAAACCGCGAACCGCCTGACGGTACAGCTGCCGGTCGGCCTGGGCGCGCGTCGCGCGCACCGCCGGCCCTTTGCTCGCGTTCAGGGTTCGGAACTGGATGCCGGCGCGATCGGCGGCGCGGGCCATCGCCCCGCCGAGTGCATCGATCTCGCGCACCAGGTGGCCCTTGCCGATGCCGCCGATGGCGGGGTTGCAACTCATCTGCCCGAGCGTCTCGATGCTCTGGGTGATGAGGAGCGTAGACACCCCCGCGCGCGCGGCGGCGAGCGCCGCTTCGGTACCGGCGTGACCGCCGCCGATGACAATGACGTCGACGCCTTTGCGGTCGGGTGTGGGGAACTGGCTCACTGTGCGACGGTGGTGTGTTGGGGCCGCGTATTGTAGCTGGCGGCCGGCGGATGACATCATGGGCCACACACCTGATGCTGAACCTCTTCTTCCGTTGCGGCGCCCTGTTCACACTGGGGCTGGCCGCGGCCAGCGCCGCGCCTGCGCCGGCGGCTACCCCACCCCTTCGGCCATGCCAGCTGGAGCATCCGCTGCACCTGGCGACGGTGCCGGCGCAATGCATGGACTTCCCGGTGGCGGAGAATCCACGGCTGCCCGGTGGCCGGCAGATCAACCTGCGCGTGGCGGTGGTTCCCGCGATCAATCGCAGCAAGCGCCCCGATCCCCTGTTCGTGCTGGCAGGCGGTCCGGGCACGGCGGCGGGCGCCTTTTACGCGCAAAGCGCCGGCGCCTTCTCACGCATCCACCGTGATCGCGACATCGTGCTCGTGGATCAGCGTGGCACGGGCATGTCCCACCCGCTCACTTGCGCGCTGACCGAGGCGGAACTCTACGACGAGGACGACGCGCCGCTCCTTGCGCAGACCCAACGCTGTCTTGCTGCGCTCAGCCCCTACGCTGATGTGTCGCAGTACACCACGAGCCTTGCGGTACAGGACCTCGAGCGGGTGCGCGCCGCCCTCGGCTACCCGCTGGTGAACCTCTACGGAGTGTCCTACGGCACCCGCGTCGCGCAGCACTATCTGCGCCGCTTTCCAGCGCGCACGCGTGCCGTGGTTCTCGACGGAGTGGTGCCGCCGCAGCTCGCGCTCGGAGTCTCCGCCGCTCAGGACGCGGAAGATGCGCTCGCGGCCGCTTTCGCGCGTTGTGTGCGTGATCCTCTGTGCCACGCGCGCTTCGGTGACCCCGCCGCGACCTACCGGGCGCTGCGCGCCGCGCTCGCCGCGCACGCCGTGCCCGTGAGCATCGCCGACCCGACGTCCGGGGAGCGTGTGCATATGGATTTCACCTCCCAGCAGCTGGCGGCGGTGCTGCGTCTGCTGGTGTACGCACCGGCCGGGACGGCGCTCCTGCCGCTGTTGTTGCACGAAGCCCTCGTGAACCGCGACTTCACCGCTCTCGCGGCGCAGTTTCGTCTCGTGAGCCGCGACTACGCGGGTGAATTTGCCATCGGCATGCACAACACGGTGGTGTGCTCCGAGGACGTGCCGTTCTATCCACAGCGGACCATCGACCGCGCCGCGCTCGCCCGCACCTTCATGGGCACGCGCCAGCTCGACGGGCTGATCACGCTGTGCCGCGCCTGGCCGAAGGGTCCGGTCGATGCGGACTTCCACGCGCCACTCGTGAGTGACGTGCCGGTGCTGCTGCTCTCTGGCGGCGCGGATCCGGTGACACCACCGGCGTTCGCGGAACAAGCCCGCCGCGGCCTGCATCACAGCCTGCACGTCGTACTGCCGGGCTTCGGGCACGGGCAGCTCACCGTGCCGTGCGTGGCGCGCGTGCTCGAGCGTTTCTACGAGCGTGCGGCGGTTGATGGTCTGGATGTGGCCTGCACCCGCGAGGCGCGACCGCAGGCGTTCTTCCTGACGCGCAACGGTCCAGGACCATGACCCGCACCGTGCACGCATGATCGCGGCCGACGATCTCAACAAGCACTTCGGCGCGGTGGTCGCGGTGCGCGCTCTGAGCCTGCGCGCGCAGGATGGCCGCATCACCGGCCTGCTGGGACCGAACGGCGCCGGCAAGTCGACCACCCTGCGCATTCTTTACACAGTCCTCAGGCCCGACTCCGGTGACGCCCTCATCGACGGCCACAGCGTGACCCGCACGCCACTCGCCGCGGCACGGCGCATCGGTGTGTTGCCACACGGCGCGGGCATCTACGCCAACCTCACGGCCCGCGAGAACATCACTTACTTCGGCGCCCTGCAGGGCCTGCCGCGCGCCGCCGCGCGCGCGCGGGCGCAGGAGCTCGTGACGCTGCTGGAGATGGAGGAGTTTGCCGATCGGCGCGCCCGCGGCTTCTCGCAGGGACAACGCGTGAAGACCGCGCTGGCGCGGGCGCTCGTGCACCGGCCGCAGAACCTGTTGCTCGATGAACCCACCAACGGCCTGGATGTGATGGCGGTGCGCAACCTGCGCGCGCTGCTCTTGCGCCTGCGCGATGCCGGCCACTGCATCCTGTTCTCGAGTCACGTGATGCAGGAGGTGAGCGCGCTGTGCGATGAGATCCTGGTCATAGCCCACGGCACGGTGCTCGCGGCCGGGACGCCGGAAGCGATTCGCACTCGCGCGGGTGCGGCCACGCTCGAGGACGCCTTCGTCCGGCTCACCGCTGCGGGCGGCACGCCGTGATGCGCGCCGTCCTCGCCGTGTTCGCCAAGGAGTTCGTGGAAAACCTGCGCGAACGGCGCACGGTGATCTCCGCGCTGGTGCTCGGCCCGCTCATGGGTCCTTTGGTGTTCGGCGCCGTCATGTCCAGCAGCACCCGGGTCGGGATGCGCGAGAGCGAGCAGCCGGTGAGGCTCGCGGTCGCGCACGCCGGGCGCGCGCCCAACCTGCTTGGGTTTCTGAAGCAGTACCGCGTGCAGGTCGCGGAAGTCAGCTATGACGAAGCGGCAGCGCGTGCCGCGGTGCGCAGCCGCGCCGAGGTCATGGTGCTGGACATCCCGGCGGAGTTCGGCACGCAGCTTGCCGCTGCGACGCCTGCGCCCCTCATCCTCTACAGCGACGCTTCCAACGGCAGCGCCACTTCGCAGGTCGAGCGCGTCCGCGGGCTCATCAACGGCTACGGCCAGGATGTGGCGCGGCTGCGCCTGCTCACGCGCGGGATTGATCCTTTGGTGTTGTCAGCGCTGGTGGTGCAGGACGTGGACGTCTCCACCCCGCAGACGCGCTCGGTGCTGGCGCTGGGGATGCTCAGTTACCTCGTGCTGCTCGCCATGCTGATGGGCGGCATGTATCTGGCGATCGACGCCACCGCCGGCGAGCGCGAGCGCGGCTCGCTCGAGCCCCTGCTCACCGTCCCGGTGCCGCGCTGGCAGCTGTTGCTCGGCAAGATCCTGACCACCTGCGCCTACATGTCGCTGTCGCTCATCATCACCGCGGCGGCGTTTGCGGTCGTGGTGCACTTCTCGGGTCTTGAGCGCATGGGGATGAGTGTCAACATGCCGCCCGCCGTAGTGCTGCGGCTGATTCTGTACTGCCTGCCGATGGCGCCGCTCGGCGCCGGGCTCATGACCATCGTCTCCGCCGCCACCCGCACGGTGCGTGAGGCGCAGACCTGGCTGGGTGTCATGCTCATGGTGCCGACGCTGCCGCTGGTGTTCGCCGGGATCATGGGCCTGCAACCCACCGCGGCGCTGATGCTCGTGCCCTCACTCAGCCAGCACTTCCTCATCATGAGCATACTGCGTGACCAGAGCCTCCCGGGCCTGTACGTGTTGCTGTCGGCCGCGTCGACCCTCGCGGTGGGCGTGGTGCTGTGCGGCATCGCCGGCCGCCTGTACTACCGGGAAAGGATCCTCGGCTAGCCCGGTGGCGCTACCGGCGGAAACGAAGCCACCGTCCGCTTAAATCGCTGCCTGCGATTTAAGCCGATGGACCAGGCGCGCGCTGTGCGCCGCGGCGAACGCGCGCGCCTCGATCTCAAAGCGATTGTTCCAGTAGCCGCGACGCAGACACTCGAGCACATAGCGCGCGGCGGTGAGCTCGCCCGTCTCCCACTGCCTGATGACGTGGCAGTACTCGTGCAGCATCAGCGCGGGGTTGCTGAAGAAGTCCGCGGCGCTGCCGCGCAGGTAGATGTGGCCGCGGCGGGTGGTGGCTACCGCGCGTCCGTGCAGCCGCACGAACCGGGAGTGTTCGATGATGCGCACGTGACCGATCGGTGCGCCGAGGATTTCCTCCAGCGCCGCGCGCAGCGGCTCCGGCACCACGGTCACGCGCCGGTCCGCACCCAACCCATACTGGGGCGGAAACGCAGGGTGCGTATCGGGCCGCCGGCGATGTCCTCGGGTAGCACCCGCACGTCGCCATCCTCCAGGTAGCGGCGCACCAGGCTCACCACGCTCTCGCACAGCGCCTGTGCGTGCGGCGCGTCCGCCAGATGCGCGACGATCCTGCCTTGCAGATGACGGGCACCCGGGGCAATCGCCCGCAGCGCCTCAAGACACCGATCCAGCAGCAGCATCTCGGTGGCGAGCGTGGTGTCGGTGGCGTCGGCGGGTTTGGAGGTTTTCGCGATGCAGCGCAGCTGCAGCAGTGCGCCGGCTTCTCCGGTCGCGTCATAGACGCACACGGCGAGCGCGGATTGCAGCTCGGTGACGAGGAACGCGTCCTCGGCCGTGACCTCGAAGCGGTCGGGACCGACGTGTATTTCCCGTAACTGCATCACCGTTGTATACCTTGCCAAGCGGGCGTCCTGTCTATCGTTTGCCGCAAAGTATGAACTGCCGCACGCGCCGCGCGTAGAATGAGTGCATGCGCCTCGTGCTCGCCACCGTGCTGTTCGGTCTAACCGCAGCGTCTGCGACCGCGTTCGCTGAAACCCCCGCCCAGTCCCTGTCGTCAATCCGCGTCACCGGTGACTCGAAAGTCACGGCGAAACCTGACCGCGTGCAGATCGACATCGGCGTGACCAACCGTGCCACGCACTCGCAGGACGCGGCCCAGGAGAACGCACGCCAGGTGGACACGGTCATCGCCGCGGTGAAGAAGGCCGCCGGCCCCACGGCCGTGCTGAAGACCATCAGCTACTCACTCGAACCGAACTACCAGTACCACCCGAACGGGGTCGAACCGACTCTCCTGGGCTATACCGCCTCGAACACGGTGCAGGTGACACTCGATGAGCTCGCGAAGATTGGCAGCGTTATCGATAGCGCCACGCAGTCGGGAGCCAATCACGTGCAGGGCATCCAGTTCACCCTGCGGGACCAGGATGCGGTACGCGCCCAGGCTCTGCGGGAGGCTGCGCTGCGGGCGCGCGCGGAGGCGGAGGTTCTCGCCGGCGCCCTGGGACTGAAGGTGGTGCGGGTCCTCAGCGTCGAGGAACTGAGCCCGCGGGTGATGCCGGTGCGCTACATGGGAGCGCAGCGCGCCATGGCGGCTGCAGTCGCAGATGTCGCGACACCGGTGGAAGCCGGCACGCTCGACATAAGCGCCGACGTCACCCTGACAGTGGAAGTCGCGCCGGCAGGGCGGTAGGCTCAGACAGTCATGGCGACCAGCGTGCGTCAGCTGCTCGAGGGCAAGGCCCAGGCCATCTACTGGGTGGCGCCCGACGCGCCGGTGCTGGAGGCGATACGCCTCATGGCCGAACACCACGTGGGGGCACTCGTGGTGATGACCGGCGAGATCCTCAACGGCATCGTCTCCGAGCGCGACTACGCCCGTAAGGTCATCCTGCTCGGGCGCTCTTCCGCCGTGACACCGGTGCGCGACATCATGAGCACGCCCGTGATCAGCGTGTCACTGGATGACGCCGTACCGACGTGCATGCAGCTCATGACCGACAAGCGCGTGCGGCATCTGCCGGTGATCGACGGCGGGCGCGTGATCGGCATGGTGTCGATCGGAGATCTGGTCAAGGCGGTCATCGCCGGGCAGCGCCGCGAGATCGAGCAGCTCGAGAGTTACATTCACAGCTGACTACTTGCGCCAGTAAGCGCGGCGAAACAGCACCAGCACGCTGAAGATCTCGAGCCTTCCAAGGAGCATCGCCGCCACGCAGACCCAGATCTGCAGGCTGGTGAGGCCGTGGAAGTTATGCACCGCGCCCGGCGGACCGAAACCGTGGGCGGTGTTGTTGATCGAAGTGACCACGGCCGCGAATGAGGAGTCGAAGTCAAGGCCGGTGAGCAGCATGGCGAAGGTCAGGAGCGCGACGGTCATGAAGTACAGAAAGATGAAGGCCAGCACCGCGTGCCCGACGCTGTCGGGAATGGCGCGGCCACCGACGCGCACCGGCGCCATGGCGCTCGGGTGGATGAGGAGCTTCAACTCCCGGCCCGCCTGACGCGCGAGCAGCAGCGTGCGGAACATCTTGATGCCGCCGCCGGTCGAGCCGGTGCTGCACACAATGCACGACAGGAACAACATCCAGTACGGCGCGAACACCGGCCACTGCTGATAGTCCTGCGTAGTCAGCCCGCTGGTGGTGGCCTGCGAGATGACGGTGAAGGCCGAATGGCGCAATGAGGTCATGAAATCCGGATACACGCCGTGCCAGGCGAGCAGCGCTGCGATGCCCACCACGCTCACCGACAGGATGGCGAAGATGCCCTTGACCTCCGGGTCGTGCTTGTAACCATCGAGCGTCAGACGGCGCAGCGCAATGAAGTGGCGCGCGAAGTTCAGCGACGCGATCACCATCAGCACCATGAGCACGAATTCAATCGGCGCCGAGTTGAAGTAGCCGATGCTGCGGTCGTGGGTCGAGAACCCGCCAAGGCCCACGGCCGAAAAGGCGTGGCAGACCGCGTCGAACCACGACATGCCCGCAATACGCAGGCCGACGATGCCCGCCGCGGTGATGAGCGCGTAGACCAGCCACAAGGACCTGGCGGTCTCGGCAATCCGTGGCGCGAGCCGTTCGTCCTTCACCGGACCCGGCGTCTGGCCCTTGTAGAGCTGCATGCCGCCGATGCCGAGCAGCGGCAGCACCGCGAGCGCCATGACGATGATGCCGAGGCCGCCCAACCAGTGCAGACAGTGGCGCCAGAAATTCACCGACGGCGGCAGGGCGTCGAGGCCGCTCAGCACCGTGGAGCCGGTGGTGGTGAGACCCGACATGGACTCGAAGAAGCCGCCCGTGAAGCTCAAGGACGGCAGCGTCAGGAGCAGCGGCAGCGCGCCCGCGGCCGTCAGCAGGAGCCAGCCGAGCGTAACCAGAAGGAAGCCGTCGCGCGGCTTGAGCTCCTTGCGAAACCGCGTCGTGACGCCGGCGAGCGCAAGTCCCGCGCCGCCGTTGACGGCCGCGGCGAGCAGCAGGCGCGGCCACTCGCCGTCGCCCATGATGAGTGAGCAGCCCACCGGGGCCAGACACGCAAGCCCGAAGGTTGCGAGCAGCCAGCCGAGGACATTTGCGACCCGCAGCATGGCGCTTCCGCTTCTTCCTAGTGCGGGGAGCGCAGGAACAGCCGCTCGACCGCCTCGAGGTGGCGCCGGTCGGCCAGAAACAGGATGACGTGGTCGTCGGCCAGGATGAACGTATCGTGGTGCGCCATGATGACTTCATCACCGCGCACGATGGCGCCGATGGTGACCCCTTCCGGCAGCGCGATCTGCTGCACGGTGCGTCCCACGACGCGCGAGCTGCGCTCATCGCCGTGCACGATGGCTTCCAGCGCTTCGGCTGCGCCGCGCTTGAGCGCGTGCACCCGCACCACGTCCCCGCGGCGCACGTGCGCGAGCAGCGAGCCGATGGTAATGGTCTGCGGCGAGATGGCGATGTCGATGGCGCTGCTCTCGATGAGCTCGGTGTAGGAGGGTTTGTTGACGAGCGCCATGACTTTCTTCGCGCCGAGGCGCTTGGCGAGCATCGCCGAGAGGATGTTGGCCTCTTCGGAGTTGGTGAGCGCCGCGAACACGTCCGCGCTGTCGATGTTCTCCTCGATCAGGAGTTCCTCGTCCGCTGCGTCGCCGTGCAGCACTATCGCGTGCTCCAGGACTTCGGAGATTTTGCGGGCGCGGCGCGCATCGCGCTCGATGAGCTTCACCTGGTTGTGCTTCTCGAGCGACTGCGCGAGGCGAAAGCCGATGTTGCCGCCGCCGGCGATCACCACGCGCCGCACCGGGTCATCGCCATGGCGCATCTCGGTCATGGCACGCTGGATGTCATCGCGCGCGGCGAGGAAGAACACCTCGTCGCCTTCGGCTATGACCGTGTCACCCTCGGGGGCGACCGCGCGCCCGTCGCGGTAAATCGCGATCACGCGCACTTCCAGCTTTTTCAGGTGCTGGGGCAGTTCGCTCAAGGCATGCCCGACCAGCAGGCCGCCGCGGCGCGTGCGCACGCCCACCAGCCGCACCTTGCCGTCGGCGAAGTCGAGCACCTGCAGCGTACCCGGGTGGTTGATGAGCCGCTCGATGTATTCGGTGACCAGCTGCTCGGGGCTGATGAACACGTCTACCGACAGCCCATCCGCGCCGAACAGCTTGTCGCGGCTGGTGTACTCGGCGGCGCGGATGCGCGCGATCTTGGTCGGCGTGCGGAACAGCGTGAACGCCACCTCGCAGGCCAGCATGTTCACTTCATCACTCGAGGTGAGCGCGACGATGATGTCGGCTTCCGCAGCTCCCGCCGCCTCGAGCACCGTCGGCCAGGCGGCGTTGCCCGCTATGGTGCGTACGTCCAGCCGATCCTGCAGCTCGCGCAGCACGTCCTCGTTCACGTCCACCACCGTGACTTCGTTCGCCTCTTCGCGCGAGAGGTGGTGGGCCGCGGTGCGTCCGACCTGGCCGGCGCCGAGGATGAGGATCTTCATAACGGCTTCAGGTTGGCGTACTGCACCATCAGCCACTTGGTCCCCTGGCGCTCGAAGCTCACCTGCACGCGCGCCTGCGCGCCGTTGCCCTCAACGTTGAGGATGACGCCATCGCCGAATTTGCCGTGGCGCACGCGCGCGCCCAGCCGCACGCCAGCCACTGCCGGCTCCGCGGGGCGAAAGCGTCCGACGACGGCCGGCCGCGACACCTGCACGCGCGGGCGTACTTCCTCAATGAGCTCCTGCGGGATCTCGCGCACGAAGCGCGAGGCCTGACCGTAGCTGTCGACGCCGTGCAGGCGCCGCTGCTCGGCGTGGGTCAGGTAGAGCGAGCGCATGGCGCGCGTCATCCCGACATAACACAGCCGCCGCTCCTCCTCGAGGCCGTCGAGGTCGGCGCTCGAACGCTGGTGCGGAAACAGGCCTTCTTCCAGGCCGCACATGAACACCACCGGAAACTCCAGGCCCTTGGCGGTGTGCAGCGTCATCATCTGCACGCAGTCCTCCCACTCGTCCGCCTGGCCTTCGCCGGATTCGAGCGCCGCGTGCGCGAGAAACGCCGCGAGCGGCGCCAGGTCGCTGGCTTCGGGGGTGAAGCCGCGCGCGGCGCTGACGAGCTCATCGAGGTTTTCCACCCGCGCCTCGCCGCGCTCGGCCTTGTCGCGCTTGTAGTGTTCGATGAGGCCGCTGCCCTTGAGCACCTGGTCGACCTGCTCGTGGAGCGCGACAGTTGCGCCGTCGCCGGCCAGGCGCTCGATGAGGCCCATGAAACCATGCAGCGCCGTCGCCGCGCGCCCACCCAGCGCGTCGCCGCCGCCGATCAGGACACCGGCGGCGTCCCACAAGGAGGTGCCTGCGCCCTTGGCTTGCGCGCGCAGCACGTCGAGACTCTTGGCTCCCAGGCCGCGCGTCGGCAGGTTCACGACGCGCTCGAAGGAAGCGTCGTCATTGCGGTTGGCGATCAGGCGCAGGTACGCCAGCGCATCCTTGATTTCCGCGCGCTCGAAAAAGCGCAGGCCGCCGTAGACGCGGTAGGGCACGCGTGCCGAGAGGAACGCCTCCTCGAACACGCGTGATTGCGCATTGGAGCGGTACAGGATCGCGATTTCGCGCCGCAGGCCGCCCTGGGCGACACGCTCGCGGATGCGATGCGTCACGAACTCCGCCTCGTCACGCTCGTTGAACGCCGTATACAGATGGATCGGCTCGCCGCGCGCGCCCTGGGTCCAGAGCTTCTTGCCGAGGCGGCCGGCATTGTGGCCGATGAGGCCGTTGGCGGCCTCGAGTATGGTGCCGGTCGAGCGGTAGTTCTGCTCGAGCCGAAAGAGTTTCGCCTGCGGATAGTCGCGCACGAACTGCTGCAGGTTCGCCACGCGCGCACCCCGAAACCGGTAGATGGACTGATCGTCGTCGCCAACCACGAAGGGATGGCTGCCGGCGCCCGGCGCCGCATCAGCCGCGAGCGTCGGCGCGAGCAGGCGCATCCACGCGTACTGGATGGCATTGGTGTCCTGGAACTCATCCACCAGCACGTGCCGGAAGCGCTGACGGTAATGCGCGAGCAACCCCGGGTTGTCGCGCCACAGCTCGAACGCCCGCAGCAGCAATTCCGCGAAGTCCACCACCCCGGAGCGCGCGCAGGTCTCCTCGTAGGCGGCGTACAGCCTGATCAGCTGCCTGCGGGTCGGATCATTGCCGTCCTTGAGATGCTGCGGGCGGCGGCCCTCGTCCTTGTTGGAATTGATGAACCACTTGACGTCGCGCGGAACCCAGCGGGTCTCGTCGAGTTCGGCGGCCCTGAGGATCTTCTTGATGAGCCGCTGCTGGTCCTCGGAATCCAGGATCTGGAAGCCCTGCACGAGGCCCGCCTCGCGCCAGTGCATGCGCAGGAGCCGGTGCGCGATGCCGTGGAAGGTGCCGATCCACAGCGCGCTGCCCGGGATGCCCAGGAGCTGCTCCACCCGTGCGCGCATCTCACCTGCGGCCTTGTTGGTGAAGGTCACCGCCAGGATCCCGTGCGGGGAGGCGCCCTCGGCCTGGATCACCCAGGCGATGCGGTGCGTCAGTACGCGGGTCTTGCCGCTGCCGGCGCCGGCCAGCACCAGCACGGGTCCAAGCGGCGCGGTAACAGCCTCGCGCTGCGCGTCGTTCAGGGGATTGAGGATCGGGGACAGATCCATGGCCGGCGCATTCTACGGGAATCCACCCCCGGATCTTCAGCCTTGCGCCGGAACTTGCTCCTGAGCAAAGCGCACCAGCGCTACCGCGAAGCTCAGCAACACCGGACCGATTACGAGCCCCAGGATGCCGAAGGCCGCCGCCCCGCCGATGGCGCCGACGAAAATCGCCGGCGTGGAAACTTCGGCGTGGTGGGAGGTGAGGAGCGGCCGCAGGATGTTCTCGATGATCCACAGGACCGCAGTCCAGCAGGCGAGGAAAATCGCCGCGCCCCAGCGCCCGGTGGAGGCCAGGTACAGCACCGCCGGGGCGAGCACTATGGCGGCACCCGCCGGCAGGAAGGCGGCGATGGTGGCGAGTACGCCGAACACTACCGGTGAGGGCAGCCGCACGAGCGCGAAGCCGATGCCGACGACGATACCCTGGATGAGGGCAGTCGCCGCCGAGCCGAACACCACCGCGCGCGTCACATCGCCCAGATACTTCAGGAGCTTCGCGCGCCGACCCGGCTCCACCGGAATGAGCCGCGTCAGGCTCTCGAACATCGCGCGCCCGTCCTGGAGGAAAAAGAACAGCATGAACAGCATCATGAAAAACCCGACCAGCGTGCCGAACACCCCGAGTGCCAGGTTACCGCCGGTAGCCGCCGCGGATTTCAGCAGCGCCTGTACGCTCTCGGTGATCCAGCCCTGCACCTGCACGGCACTCACTTCCGCGTTCTCGCGCACCCACGCAACCGCGCCGCCGATGACGGGATAGCCGGCGAGACGTTCGACGAGTTCAGGGTAAGAGAGGAGCGAGTGCGTGCGCAGGTACTCCACCAGACGCGCCACCTGGCCGGCGAACACGACCCCCAGTACCGCCAGCGGCGCGAGCACGAAGAACGGCGTGAGCCCGGTGAGAATCCCGGCCGACAGGGCGCGCCGCCCCTTGAGGCGCAGGGCGAGACGCTCATGCAGCGGGTGGAGGATGAACGCCAGCACCGCCGCCCAGCCGAGCATGCCGCGCAGCGGGCTCACGACCTCGAACAACATGTAGCCGAGGAGCGCTGCGGCCGCGAGCTGGAAACTCCTGCGATAGAAAGATGAGTCCATGGGGTCGCTAGATTAGCGTAGTTGAGCGAAGCGCTTCACGAAGGACTCATCGGTGAGGCTGTTGAGAAAGCTCAGGAGGTCGGCGCGTTCGTCCGCGGTAAACGGCGAGCGCGGCAGGCGCGGATCGTAATCGGGCCGCACGCGTGCACCGATCGCGGAGTAATGCTCCAGCACCGCATCGAGGGTGGCGAAGCGGCCGTCGTGCATGTAGGGCGCGGTGAGCGCCACATTGCGCAAGGTCGGCACGCGGATTGGAATGGAGCTCGCGCCGTTGTTCGCGAAACTCGCCCGGCCGGTCTGCCCTTGCGCGTCGCGCCAGTTGCCGGCGAAGTTGAAACCCGAGTGGCAGCCGGCGCAGCCGGCGCGGCCGGAGAAGAACAACGCCATCCCGCGCTTCGCCTCAGGGCTCAGCGCCTGGTGTTCGCCGCCAAACACATAGCGGTCGAAGGGTGAGTTGCCCGAGATCAGCGTGCGCTCGAACGCGCTGATGGCCTTGACGACATTCCCGAAGGTCACCGGCGCGGCTTCCGGTGGGAAGGCTGCGGCAAAGTCGCGCGCGTAGTCAGGATCCGCGGCGAGTCGGCCACTGACGGCGGCTTCGCGCCCCTTCATCCCCAGCTCCACCGGATGCTCATTCAGCATCGGCTCGAGCATCTGCGTTTCCAGTGAATGCACCTGCGGCCTGGCCCAGCCGAAACTCACGTTGTAGGCGACATTCACCAGTGCCATGGCGTTGTGCGGCAGTGCTTGGCCGGTCGCGCCGATCGCGACGCGACGGGCATCGGAAAACGCACGCGCCGGATCGTGGCAGCTGGCGCAGCTGTAATTTCCGGTTACCGAGAGGCGCGGCTCGAAGAACAGGCGCCGGCCGAGTGCCACCTTGGCATCCGACATCGGGTTGTCCGCCGGGACTGCGGGAGTCGGGAAGCCGCGCGGCAGATGCCAGTCATACGGTCCGGCGGGCGCCGCAAGCCCGAGACTTGCGACGAGGGTGGCGGCGGCTGCGATCAGCGCCCGCGTCCGCGCAACGATGTCCAGCTTCAGCGCCAGCTGGCGGCGGTTCCGGCGCGGGTGAGTGATGCGGTCTGTGCCGAGATCTGCACGCGCTCCTGGATCCAGTGATCGAAGTCCTCGACGCCGGCAGACGCGCCGCCGGGCGCAGCGCGCTGTGCCGTGACCCAGGCCTTCATGGCGTTGAGCAGCTTCTCCGCCAGCGCGCGATTGCTCGCGTACAGGTCCAGGTATGCCTGCTTCGCGTCTGGAACGTGATTGACCGCGAGGTAGGCCTCGCCCCGGTACTCCAGCGCGTCTGCGTAGCTGGGCTTCAGCGACAGCGCCTTGTCATAGGCGGCGAGTGCATCCAGATAGCGGCCGAGCTTGCGGCTCGTATAACCCAGGTAGTTCCACGCCTCGGGCATGGCGGGGTCGATCTGCGTCGCCTGTTCGAATTTGGCATGGGCGGCGGTGTACTCGTCGTTCGCCTCGTGCGCCGCTTTGTCCTTCTTGCCGGCGTCGGTGGCCGCGGTCGCGGTTTCCTGCGCCCTGTCGGCCTTCTTCGTCAGGTGCAGCGCATCGTTGTAGAGGGCGGTGGCCCGCTGCGCGGGGGTCGCCTCGCGGGGGGGCAGCTGCCCGGGGGGCGGAGCCGGGTGCATCGCGCCACCGCCATTGGCGAAAGCCGGCGATCCGAGCGTCAGCATGAGCGTCGCGGATGAGATCAGGAAAGCAATGCGCATGAGCGGCTCCATTGTCTGGGTCCTTTTGAAATGCATGCATATGCTTAACGCACGGCATGCATATGGTCTACGAACGAGCATACCTATGCTGCGACTTCAGGCAACTGTGAGGCCTCGCAGCGCCCCGCGGGCAAGCGTTCCCGATGGGTTCACCAGCTATTGCGAAGCTCACGCAGCTTCACGAACACGGTGCGCGCATCCGGGTTTTCGCCGATGTCCGGGAACGACTCGCGCAGGCGCGCAATCACGGTCGGGTTCTGCAGGCGAAAGAAACTGTTGATGCGCTTTTCCTCGCCGAGGGTCGTAACGACCGCGGCCGCCGGGTTGTGCCCGCGGGCCTGCCGCAGCAGCCGCGCGGCGTCCGGGTTGCCGGGCTCGCGGTCGAGCGTGAACTCCAGATTGCGCGCCAGGTACTCATGTCCGGGAAAAACGCGCGTCTCGTCCGGCAGCCGCGCAAGCTGGGTTGCGAAGGTCTCGTAAAGGCGCTGCGGGTCGCCGCCGTTGTGGCAGTTGCCGGCGCCAGCGTTGAAGAGCGTGTCGCCGCAGAACAACGCCGGCTCCTCGCCATGCGCCAGCAAGCACACATGCGAGAGCGTATGTCCGGGCGTGTCCAGGCATTCCAGCTCTACCGTGCGCCCCACCTTGATGATGTCCCCCCTCGCGAGTCCACGATCAACCCCACCGATGTGCGCGGCCGCGGCCGCGTGCGCCAGTACCGGGGCACGGGTCGCGGCCTTCAGTCCGGCATTGCCGCCGGTGTGGTCGGCGTGCTCGTGGGTGTTGAGGATCTGGGTGATCTGCCAGCCGCGCTCGCGGGCGGCTGCCAGGCACAGCTGCCACTCCAGCGGATCCACGGCAAGCGCCTCGCCAGACTCGGGACAGGCGATGAGATAGTGAAAATTCCGCAGGGAATTACCCGACCAGATGCGCTCGGTGAGCATGAGACAGCCCTTTTCAATGTCGCTTACCGGCAACGTACCCCGAAGCTCACGCGCGCGCCATAATGCGCGCTATGACTCACTCGTTCCTGTTCGAGCCAGCGGTATGGACCTCCCGGGGGACGCTGTGGCGCGCCGATGGCGAGCCGCTCGAGACCATCGGCAGAACCGAGATCGCGCATTGCCCGGAATGCTGGCTGCAGTCCGGCACGCTGAAAGTGCTTGGCTCGCCGCCGACCGAATTCGTGCACGGCTACATGATTGAACGGCCGCTGAAGCCCGGCGCCACCATGAAGTGGACTTTCGAGAGCGCCATGTTCGGCACGCTCCTCGGGCGCTACGCGGTCATCGGGGAGTCCATCGTGTCGGCCTACGGCTGCGAGTCCTCCGGTTACCACGGCGCGGAGCACCTGGGTCAGGTGGACGCGGACCACTATCGCGCGAGCGGCATGTTGTTGCTGAAGGACGCGGTCGTCTACACCTGGCAGTCAACACTCGAGCGGCAGCGGTGAGCTGTGCTTGAGGTGCGCCGCAGCGGCGAGCGAGGTTTTTTCGATCACGGCTGGCTCAAGAGCTACCACACGTTCTCGTTTGCCGAATACCAGGATCCGTCGTGGATGGAATTCGGCCCGCTGCGCGTCATCAACGACGACCGCGTCGCCCCCGGTGAGGGCTTCGGCAAGCACGGGCACCGTGACATGGAAATCCTCACCTACATCCTCGCCGGGGAGTTGCAGCACCGCGACTCCATGGGCAACGGCTCGATCATCCGCGCCGGCGACGTGCAGCGCATGAGCGCCGGGACCGGAGTGACTCACAGCGAGTTCAATCCGTCGGCGGACACCGAGCTGCACCTGCTGCAGATCTGGATCACGCCGGAAGCGGTACGGCTGGCGCCGGGGTATGAGCAGAAGCACTTCAGCGCCGCTGACAAGCGCGGTCGCCTGCGGCTCATTGCCTCGCACGACGGCGCTGACGGCTCGGTGAGCCTGCGTCAGGACGCGCGCGTGTTCGCGGGACTCTTCACTGGCGCGGAAAGCGCGAGCCATGAACTCACGGGCGGGCGCCGTGCGTGGCTACAGGTGGCGCGCGGCGCGGTGTCAGTTGGGGATACGCGGCTGCAGGCTGGCGATGGCGCACACGCCAAGGGTCCCGCGCAGCTTGCCGTGCACGCCGGCGTTGATGCCGAAGTGCTGCTGTTCGATCTGCCATAGCGCACGCTAATACTAGCGTCGCAGCACCGGCAGGTAGTGGTCCACCAGCAGCGCCGCGAACAGCCACATCAGGTACCTGACCGAGAAGTGGAACACCCGCATCGGCAGCTCTTCGCGCGCAGTGATCTTCAGTGCCAGCGCGTAATAGATGAATCCGGCATTGAGCACCAGCGCCGCGGCCAGATATAAAAGCCCGCTCATGTGCGTGAGGAACGGCATGAGCGTCACCAGCGTGAGCAGCACCGTGTACAGCAGCACCTGCAGGCGGGTGTGGTCCACGCCGTGGGTCACCGGCAGCATGGGAATGCCGGCGCGCGCGTAGTCCTCGCGCCGTGCGATCGCCAGCGCCCAGAAATGCGGCGGCGTCCAGATGAAAATGATCAGGAACAACAGCAGCGCGTTCGGATCGACGCTGTTGGTGACCGCCGCCCAGCCGAGCACCGGCGGCGCTGCTCCCGCCGCCCCCCCGATCACGATGTTCTGCGAGGTCGCGCGCTTCAGCCACAGGGTGTAGACGACCGCGTAGCCGATCAGGGACGCGAAGGTGAGCACCGCGGTGAGGAGGTTGACGAGGAAGGCGAGAATCGCCATCGCGGTGACGCCGAGTACGGCCGCGAACGCGAGCGCGTGCGCTTCGGTGAGACTGCCGCTCGGCAAAGGCCGCGCCCGGGTGCGGGTCATCTGCGCATCAATGCGCTGGTCGAGCACGTGGTTGATGGTGGCAGCGCACGCCGCGGCGAGCGCAATGCCGAGATTGCCCCACACCAGGGCAGGTAGCGGCGGCACGCCGGGGCTTGCCAGCAGCGTGCCGACGATTGCCGTGAAGGTAATGAGCGCGACCACCTTGGGCTTGGTGAGCTCCAGGTAGCGGCGCCAGACTGCGGGCGCAGGCAGTGCATAATGCGATGGGGTCCCCACCGCAGAAAGCCTAGCATGAAGTTTCCCAAAGACATCTTCACCGAACAGGACGCGGATCCGGACACCCTCGCTAACCTCGGTCCCCTGAGGCGACTGGCCGGCATCTGGGAGAGCCGCAAGGGCGTGGATATCAATCCCAAGGCCAAGGGACCCGAGCGACGCCGCTTCAGTGAGCGCATCGAGCTGCAGCCGATCGACGCCCAGTCCAACGGTCCGCAGCTCTTCTACGGCCTGCGCTACCACACGCGCATTCTGGCGAGCGACGAGGACGCGACCTTCCACGACCAGACGGGCTACTGGTTGTGGGAACCGGCGACGGCACTGGTGCAGCAGACGCTGTCCATCCCACGCGGCCAGGTGGCGATCGCCGCCGGCCACGCCAGGGCGAACGCGAACCGGCTGGTACTCACCGCGCGGCGCGGTGACACCGGCTACGGCATCTGCTCGAGCGCCTTCCTCGAATACGCCTTCCGCACCGACTCCTATCGCATCGAGGTAGTGTTCAACCGCAACGGCAGCTGGAGCTACGTGCTCGACACCATGCTCAAGGTGCGCGGACGCGCGGCCGCCTTCCTGCACCGCGACCGCAACACGCTCGTCAAGGTTGCCGAACCGACGCCGAATCCGCTGGCGCTGCTCCTGCGCAAGCGTGCCGCGACAAAACGCGGTTGAGGAACTGCCACCGATGGACTACCGCGCCCGCGCGCTCAGGGCGCGCAGCAGGGCGAGCGTGGCGAGCAGCAGCAGGGCGGCTCCGGCGGTGTGCAGCGTGGCGAGCCACAGCGGGAAGGTCTTCAGCACCATTGAGATGCCAATGCCGAGCTGCAGCGCCAGTGCCGCCAGCAGCACCCACGCCCGCGGCCGCAGCTTGGAGAGTCCGCGCTGCCGCAACACAAACACTGCGGCGTATGTCAGCGCCACGCTCGCGACCAGCGCCCCCAGGCGATGCGTGAGATGAATGGCCACCCGTGCGGGGTTGTCGAGCACGCCGCCTTCGTAGTCGATGTTGAGTCCTCGCCACAGCACGAAGGCGTTGCGGTAATCGGTGTGCGGCCACCAGGCGTGCTGACAGGTGGGGAAGTCCGGACAGGCGAGCGCGGCGTAGTTGCTGCTGGTCCAGCCGCCGAGTGTGATCTGCACGATGAGCGCGATCAGGCCGATGATTGCCAGTTGCCGCGCCGTGTTGATCGGCGAGGCGCCGCCACCCTGGACCGCGCGCCCGGCGCTGCGCAGCGAAGCGTCTCCCCAGGAGCTAAGTGGTAGCGACAGCATGAGCCACCATAAGAGCGCGAGCGTCGTCATGCCGAACAACAGGTGCAGCGTCACGATCAGGGGCTTCAGCTGCCAGGTGACGGTGAGCATCCCGAGAATGCCCTGCACGATCACGGTGGCGAAGAGCGCCAGCGCAAACGTGACACCGACGAGGCGTGTGCGGCGGCCGCTGATGGCGAGGGCGGTAATGGCGAGGATCACCAGGCCCAGCGTGGTCGCCGCATACCGATGGATCATCTCCCGCCACGCCTTCTGCGGGACGAGAGGCCGGGCGGCATAGGCGGCATCGGTCGCGGCGCTGTGCTCGGCACCGATCGGGCTCAAGTGTCCGTAGCAGCCCGGCCAGTCCGGACAGCCCAGACCCGCAGCGCTCAAGCGCACGTAGGCTCCCAGCACCACCACCGCGAAGCACAGCACCACCCCGCCGATGCTTAAGCGGCGCAGCCACTGGGCAACCGCCATGGTTGCGAGGGTCCCCTTAGCCATATCAGCCGATATTCGACAACCGCAATAGTTTCTTCAGGTCCTCGAGCAGACCGTGCGGGTTCTGGCGCGCATCGTAGCTCATCATGAGGTTGCCGAGCGGATCGACGATGTAGATCGAGTGCCCGCGTCCTTCCTCCGGGAACTCACGCGCCAGCGCGATGCCGGCGGCGTCGGTTGCATCCAGCACCTTGAGCCCCGCATGTTGGCGCAGCAGCGCATCCGGCAGGCAACAGTTGGCGGTGACGAGGAACACGCGCTCCACGCGCGTCATGTCGTTGTTGAGCCCGAGGCGCGTCTGGCGCATCACGGTAAGCGTCTGCTGACAATCCGTGGCACATGCGCCGTCGCCCAGGTAGACGAGCGACCAGTGCCTCTGAAATACGCTCGCCTCGCTGAGCGCGCGCGCCGGCGTGATGAGCACACCGTGGTTGACACGTCCCGCCGGGCGCCAGGACGTGGCGTAGTAAGTGAAGAACGCCACCGCCAGCGGCAGGATGAACAACGCCGCCAGCGCGCCGAGTGTGCGCAGATTCCGGGCGCGCAGCTGGCGGGCGGCGGCAAGCTCGTCGGGTGCGTTCACGCGCTGCGGCTCTTGCGGCTCATGACGGCCCACAGGACCAGGGCTAGTGCCGCGAAACACCACCACTGGATGGCATAGGAGAAATTTCGCAGCGGCGAGATGCCCGGCGGCTGCCAGTCCCGGACGTACCCGTGTGGCGCCTCGGGGTCCAGCAGCACGACGCGCGCTTCCAGCGGCGCCCCGAGAGCCGCGGCCAGCTCGGCGGCACTCGGGTAACTCGTGACCTTGGGCCACGGGTCTGCGGGGTTGGGCGCAGCGCGGCCTGCGGCAAGTCCGGCGCTCGGCAACCGGGCGGCGCGCCCGGTGAGCGTGAGCACCGCGACGTTTGCGAGCGCGATGTCAGGCAGCGTGCGGCGCGAACCGCTGAATGGCACCCAGCCGCGATCGACCAGCAAGGTGCGCCCGGCGGCGCGCCTTAACGGGGTGAGGACTTCGTAGCCGGCGGTACCCCGATGTGTGCGGTTGTCGAGCAGGAACTGATGTGCGCCATCGAGCGTGCCGCTGACACTCACGTGCTGGAACAGCGGCAGTTGGTCGAGGCCGTGGTCGCCTAAAGCCACGAGCGCGTCGGTGCCGCGCGCAAAGCGCGACCATTCTTCCTGCCGCACGCCGCCGCGACGCCACTGCCACACCCCGAGGCAGATGAATAACGCGCACAGGAACAATGCGAGCGCGCTGAAGCCCGCCGTGGGCGCGAACGACTTAGGTACACTACCCTCGCCATGGACCGCGTCGTCTGGTTGTTCGTGCTTGTCGCGCTGGCGGTGATCGTCGCGAGTCTCGGCTCGGGGCTGTTTCATCTTGCGCGCGGGGGCGCCGACGACTCCCAACGGCTGGCGCGGGCGCTGACCATCCGCATCGTGGTGTCGCTCGCCTTGTTTGCCCTGCTGATGATCGCCTGGTACTTCGGACTCATCTCGCCGCACCCGCTGCAAGGCGGCTATAGCCAATAGACGAAGATGAACAGGCCGAGCCACACCACGTCGACGAAGTGCCAGTACCAGGCGACCGCCTCGAACGCGAAATGCTTCTCAGGCGTGAAATGCCCGCGCAGCACCCGCAGCCAGATGACCAGCAGCATGATCGCGCCGATCGTCACGTGCAGGCCGTGGAAGCCGGTCAGCATGAAGAAGGTTGAGCCGTAGATGCCGGTCGAAAGACGCAGGCCGAGCTGCCGGTAGGCCTCGCCGTACTCATGCGCCTGGAAGCCGACGAAGGTGAATCCCAGGAGGAAAGTCAGCCCCAGGAACAAGGTGAGCTTGCCGCGTTGGCCGGCGCGCAGCGCGTGATGCGCCAGCGTTACGGTGAGGCCGCTCGTCAGCAGGATCATGGTGTTGAGCGCCGGGATGCCGATCGCCGGGATGATGCCGAAGGTCGAGTCGGCGCGGCCACCGACGTGCCCTGGGCCGTTGGTGGGCCACAAAGCTTCGAAGCCCGGCCACAGGACGAAGTTGGTGAACACCTTCACGCCCTGACCGCCGAGCCACGGTACCGACAGCATGCGGGCGTAGAACAGCGCGCCGAAGAACGCCGCGAAGAACATCACCTCGGAAAAAATGAACCACATCATTCCCATGCGGAACGAGTGGTCGACCTGGTTGTTGAACGTGCCACGCTGGCTCTCGCCGATGACGGTCGAAAACCACCCAAACAGCAGGTACGCCAGCAGCACCGCGCCCGGCGCGAACGACCACAACCCCGTCCATTCGTTCAGGTAGGCGACGGCGCCGATCATTATGCAGAACAGCGCCACCGAGCCGCGGATCGGCCACGGGCTGTCGTGCGGGATGTAGTAGCTGCTGCTGTCGGGTGCGTTGGACATGGCGTTAGGCTTTCTTTAGCGAGCGAGGACCCTAGCGCCGCTGCGTGACGCGCGAGGATTCGTCATAGAACGTGTAGGCGAGCGTGATGAGGTCGATGTGCGAGGGCATCGCCGGATCGATGATGAAACGCACCGGCATGTTGCGCCCCTCATTGACATCGAAATGCTGCGGCTTGAAACAGAAGCATTCGGTCTTGTGGAAGTACGCCGCCACTTCCGACGGGGAGATGTTGGGTACCGCCTGCGCGACGGTGTCGCGGCCGGTGAGGTTGTGGGCGTAGAACTCGGCCGTGTAGAGCTCACCGGGGTGCACCTGGATGCGGCGCTTCACGGGGCGGAACTCCCACTCGCCACTGCTCGCCACGTCCGTCAGGAACTCGACCGTCACGGTGCGGCCGACGTCCGGGTGCTCGATGACGCTGACCTTCTCGAGCAGTTTCGCCTGGTCGCCGTAGCCGGTGACCGAGCACAGCACGTTGTACAGTGGCACCAGCGCAAACCCGAACCCGAAGCTGCCGGCCGCGATGGCGAGCAGTTTCCAGGTCATGTTGCGGTTGGCGCGCTGCAGCTCGTTCATTTCGAGCCACGCACCAGCATCATGACAATGAAGCCGAAATAGAACCCGGCGGCGATGAGCGTGAACACGATAGCCGTACGCCGCACGCTGCGGCGCCGCTCAGCCTCGGCAGGCGCGGCCGTCGGGGCGCTGAGGGTCTGCTGCGGCATCAGTGCGCCGCCCCGCGCGCGATGACTGCATCCGACGGGGCCGTCGTCCAGGAGTGGTAAGGCGCCGGTGAGGGCAGCTCCCACTCCAGTCCGTGCGCGCCCTCCCAGGCCTTGTTGCCGACGCGCACGCCGCCGCGGGCGCACTTCCAGATGATGTACGGGAACAAGAGCTGCGACAGCCCGAAGGCAAACCCGCCGATCGAGGACACCATGTTCCAGTCGGTGAACTGCACCGCGTAGTCGGGGATGCGGCGCGGCATGCCCGCGAGCCCCAGGAAGTGCTGCGGGAAGAACAGCACGTTCACGAAAATCGCCGACAGCCAGAAGTGCCAGGTGGCGAGCTTCAGGTCGTACATGTTGCCGGTCCACTTCGGCAGCCAGTAGTAGACACCGGCCATGATGCCGAAGATCGAGCCCGGCACCAGCACGTAGTGGAAATGCGCCACCACGAAGTAGGTGTCCTGGTACTGGTAGTCCGCCGGCACCATCGCGAGCATGAGCCCGGAGAAGCCGCCGATGGAAAACAGGAACAGGAACGCGAGCGCGAACAGCATCGGCGGCTCGAACGACAGCGAGCCCTTCCACATCGTCGCCGTCCAGTTGAACACCTTCACCCCGGTGGGTACGGCGATCAGCATGGTGGAGAGCATGAAGAACAGCTGGGCGGCGAGCGGCATGCCGACCGTGAACATGTGGTGCGCCCACACGATGAAGGACAGAAACGCGATCGAGGCCACCGCGTACACCATCGCCTCGTAGCCGAACAGCGGCTTCCTGGAGAAGGTCGGGATGATCTCCGACACGATGCCGAAGGCCGGCAGGATGAGGATGTAGACCTCCGGGTGACCGAAGAACCAGAAGATATGCTGGAACATCACCGGGTCGCCGCCGCCGGCGGCGGTGAAGAAGGTGGTGCCGAAGAAATGATCGGTGAGCAGCATGGTCACCGCTCCCGCCAGCACCGGCATCACCGCGATCAGAAGATAGGCGGTGATCAGCCAGGTCCACACGAACATCGGCATGCGCAGCAGCGTCATGCCCGGCGCGCGCATGTTCATGATGGTGACCACCACGTTGATCGCGCCCAGGATCGAGGAGGCGCCCATGAGGTGGACGGCGAAGATCAGCATCGGAAAGGACGACCCGGTCTGCAGCACCAGCGGCGGATACATGGTCCAGCCGCCCGCCGGCGCGCCGCCCGGCACGAAGAACGACGACAGGAGCAGGGTGAACGCGAAGGGGAGGATCCAGAAGCTGAAGTTGTTCAGGCGCGGCAGCGCCATGTCCGGTGCCCCCACCTGCATGGGGATCATCCAGTTCGCGAGCCCCGTCCACGCGGGCATGATCGCGCCGAAGATCATGATGAGCGCGTGCATGGTAGTCAGGGAGTTGAAGAACTGGGGATCGAAGAACTGCAGACCCGGCTGAAAGAGCTCCAGGCGAATGAGCATCGCCGCGCCGCCGCCGATGAAGAACATCGTGCAGGCGAAGATCAGGTACATCGTGCCGATGTCCTTGTGGTTGGTCGCGTAGACCCAGCGACGCCAGCCGTGGGGCTTGTGGTCGTGGTCGTCGTCGTGCGCGGCGGCGTGTGCGAGCTCGTCTGCCATTTCGGTTCTCTTAAAGCTTTAAGTTTTCTGTCTGATCAGTGAGCGCTGGCGGGAGCGCTTAGGCTCGCCGTGGTGTCAGCAGCCTGGGCCGTCTGCTTCTGCTGCGCGGCGGTGTTCTTCAGCCACGCCGCGAAATCCGCCTTGGAGCGCGCATCCACCACGATGGGCATGAAGCCGTGGTCGCGACCGCACAGCTCCGCGCATTGGCCGCGGTACAGCCCGGCCTTGTCGGCGTCCACGCGGAACCACGCCTCGTTCACGAAGCCGGGAATCGCGTCTTTCTTCACGCCGAAGTCCGGCACCCACCAGGAATGGATGACATCGGCGCCCGTGACCAGCAGGCGCACCTTGGTGTCCACCGGGACGACCAGCGGGTGGTCGACGTTCAGGAGATAGTGTTCGACTGAATTCGGGTCGATGCCCGAGAGCAGTTCCCGCGCCTTGTTGCTCTTGCGGTCGAGGTGCGAGTAGAAAGCCACACCGTCATCGAGGTAGTCGTACTGCCAGCCCCACTGGAAGCCGGTCACCTTGATGGTGAGCTCGGTTTTCGTGGTGTCTTCGATTTCCACCAGGGTCTTGGCCGCCGGCACCGCCATGGCGATGAGGATGATCACCGGCACCGTGGTCCAGACTGCCTCGACCTTGGTGTTGTGCACCAGGGTGATGTCGGGAATCGCGCCCCTGGATTTACGGAAGCTGATGATCGAGTAGATCATCACCCCGAAAACGATCACCGCGATGATCACGCAGACCCAGAAGATCAGCATGTGCAGGTCGTAGATCTTACGGCTGATGTCCGTGACGCCCTGGGTCATGTTGAGCTGGCTCCAGCCGGAGCCGCCGTCCTCATGGGCGTGAGCCGGGAGCGTGATGGAGGCCGCAGCGAAGGCGCTGGCGAGAGAGGCGAGCTTTGCGCGAATCGTCATTATTGTCGTGCCCTTACAGCGTAGCGTTCCGAAAGACTCTCACTTGATGCGGCCGATGTGACGCTGCAACCGAAGTGCGAGTCCACGCCGCTCCTCTTCCGTGAGGAAGCCGCCCAGCTCGTATTGCCGGCCGTGCGACTCGATGGTGAGCCGGCTCGGATGCAAGCGCGCCGCGGGGCGCCGAAGTTTAACCTGCGCCCAATGCCGCGGGAACACGACTTGCGACTTTCCGGTCCCGTCGAGCGATTCCACCCGCACCTGCCGTTCGGTTACGGTGATGGTCTGGCGGTGAAAACGCCGCTCCAGCGACACTTTGAGGGCCCAGGCGAGCAGCGCCATTTCCAGGCCCGCGAAGGGGAGGATGGGCCAGAAACCCTTCCAGGCGAGTATGCCGCCCATGCCGAACGGCACGAGGCACGCGCTGGCGAAAAACACCCGCGCGCCACCGACGCTCAGCGAGCAGTTTGGGCGGATCTCGATGCGCAGCGGCTCGTCTTCCACGACGCATCCGATGGTAACTCAGAAGCTCAGTCCCGAACCCACCAGGCGCGCCGCAGTCTTTTTGAGGGTTAGTGAGGAAGTTTCGCCGGGCGAAAACGCCACGTGCGCGAGCGGCGGTTCGCCCAGGAGCCGTTCCAGCGCCACGAGGTTTTCCTCCACGCGCGTCATCGACGGATCCGCGTGATTGGCGATCCAGCCCGTGAGTTTCACGCCGCGGGCTTCGATCGCAAGCTGGGTCAGCTGCGCATGGTTCAGGCAGCCGAGCTTCACGCCCACGACCATCAGTGCCGGAATGCCGAGCGCCCAGGCGAGATCCGCCATGGTCTGCCGGTCGCTGATTGGGGCGAGCCAGCCCCCGGCGCCCTCCACGACGACCCAGTCGGCGTGCCGGCCGAGCGCGACCAATCCCCGCCGGATTACGTCGGTATCTACCCTGATTCCGGCGTCATTTGCGGCGATATGTGGCGAAACAGGTGGTTCGAAGCAATATGGATTCACTTCCGCATAGCGGGTGGGGACATTGGACGCCTCGGCAAGCGCGACGGCGTCCGGGTTGCGCAGGCCCTGCATTGTTCGCTCCGATCCGGAAGCGACGGGCTTCATGACCGCGACCCGCAGCCCCAGGGAGGTGAGTCCGCGCACCAGGGCGCACGCGACCACGGTCTTGCCGACCCCGGTATCGGTGCCGGTGATGAATATGCCTTTGGCCGTCACGGGGGCGACCGGCGGCGAATGGATCCGGGCGCGATGACCGTCTCTGCGCCACTCGCAGGGCGCCCGCGCCCCGCCGACCCCCAGGCCGCGCCGTAGATGACCTCGTAGGTCGCGGGTAGCTGGCCTTCGCGCCGGAACGCCTCGTAGGCTTGCTGCACGCGGGCGAGGCGCGCGCGCCCGGCAAGCGCCCGCGACCGCCCGGCCGTCGCGTTGCGCGCACCGATCGCTTTCAGATCGTGCATCAGCGCCAGCGCATCCGGGTAATTGAGGACCAGGCGCTCGACGTCCAGCACCGGTTCGGCCAGTCCTGCACGCACCAGCGCGTCCCCGACGTCATGCATGTCCACGAATCCATTCACGTGGTTGTAGCCATCGGCCTGCGACCAGGCGTGACGCAGCTCGTTGAGTGTGTCGGGTCCGAGCGTGCTGAAACCAAAGAATCCCTGCGGTGCGAGCACGCGGCGCACTTCCGCGAAGGCCGTGTCGAGGGGCTCGCACCACTGCAGCATCAGGCTGCTGAACACCAGGTCCACGCTGGCGTCGGCCAGCGGCAGCCGCAGCGCATCCCCGCATACCCGCGCAAAGCGTCGCCACAGCGGCTGGTGCCGGCGCGCCTCGCGCAGCATTCCTGGGGCAAGATCCAGCGCGATCACCAGCGCCCGTGGGTAGCGGCGTTTCAACTCGCGTGTTACGCGCCCGGTGCCCGCGCCGAGGTCGAGCACCACGCGCGGCTGGAAGTTGAATGCCGCGAGCCGCTCGAGCAGTTCCACGGCGACCCGCGCCTGCAGGGCCGCCGCAGACTCATAGCCGGCGCTCGCGCGCTCGAACGACGCGCGCAGGCGGGCGCGATCCAGGCCGAAGACCTCGTGCGCCTCAACCACGCAGAAACCGCGTGAGCGTGGCCGCAAAGCGCGCCGGGTGCGACAGGAATGGCGCGTGAGCCGCGCCCGCGAATTCAACGTAGCGCGCGCCATCGAGACGCACGGCCAGTGCGCGCGCGGCGGCCGCACGCGTGATGCGATCCGCTGCGCCGGCGATGACGAGCGCCGGTACCCTGAGCAGCGGCAGGGCTGAGCGCAGATCGCACTCCTTGAGTCTTTCCAGCCCATTGGCGAGCGCCTCAGGATGCGCGGCGCCGTGCCGCTGAACCGCGAGCCGCAGTTGCTTTTGCACCCTGGCCGCGGTGCGCGGCGCGCTGCCGCGCGCGCACAGTGCCAGGAAATCGTCGAACGCCGCATCGTGTCCGCGGCTCAAGGCGTCGCTGAGCCGCGTGAATTGCGCGGGCGCCATCCCGCAGCGCCAGCCGGCTGACGCGAGAAACTTCGGCGTGGTGGCAATGAGCGCCAGGCGCTCGATCCCGGCGGGCATGGCGGCGGCGAGATCCAGGGCAAACTGTCCTCCGAGTGACCAGCCAAGAAGTGAGTAACGCTCGCTCAGGGGCGCGAGGGTTTCGTGCACGCGCCAGGCCTGTGCCGCCGGCGTCACAGCCCTTGGGTCCCAGTCACTGCGGCCGTGTCCTGGCAGATCGATCGAGATGACGCGAAAGCGCCGGGCGAGCGCGCGCGAAAGCTCATCCCACACGCCCAGGTTCAGGCCCCAGCCGTGCAGCAGCACCAGGTCCTTTCCCCGCCCTCTCATTTCATAGTGCAGCGCTGTCATGGCACAGCCCCCGCGCAGGCCCGCGCCAGATGCCTCACCAGTTCATCGACCTGATCTTCGGTGTGCGCCGCGGACAAGGTAACGCGCAGCCTTGCTGCGCCCTGCGGCACCGTCGGCGGCCGGATGGCGACCACCCACAAGCCTGCCTCATCGAGGGCGTGCTGCGCCTTGAGTGCCGCGGCCGCATCCCCGAGCACGATCGGCTGGATGGGCGTGGTCGAGGCGCTGAGCGGCACGCCGGCCGCCGCGGCTGCAGCCCGAAAACGTGCGGTGAGCGCGAGCACGCGTTCGCGGCGCCACGGTTCCGCCTGCGCGACCTTGAGCGCCGCGCGCGTGGCTGCCGCCACTGGCTGCGGCAGCGCCGTCGTGTAGATATAAGTGCGCGCCTTCTGGATCAGAAGTTCGATCAGGGAGGCGGAGCCCGCCACGAAAGCGCCGAAGGATCCGAAGGCCTTGCCGAGGGTACCGACCAGGACCGGCACCGCCTCGGCATCAAGGCCGAAGACTTCCAGCGCACCGCGCCCGGTCGCCCCCAGCACACCCAGGCCGTGCGCGTCATCGACCACGAGCCAGGCGCCGTGCGAGCGAGCCGTGTGTGCCAGCTGCGCCAGTGGCGCGACGTCTCCGTCCATGCTGAACACCCCATCGGTCGCAATGAGGCAAGTATGCCCCGGATCCGCGGCGGCGAGATCCGCCGCTGCCTGCGCGTCGGCGTGGCGGTAACGCCTGAATGCCGCGCCCGACAGACGCGCGCCGTCAATCAGCGAGGCGTGGGAGAGCCGATCGAGCAGCACGCGCTCGCCGCCTCCGGCGAGCACCGTCATCACGGCGAGGTTCGCCATGTAACCGGTGGAGAAGAGGAGCGCTCGCTCGCGGCCGGTGAAGGCGGCCAGCTCCTCCTCGAGCTGCGCGTGCTCCTGGCCGTGACCGCTCACCAGGTGCGAGGCACCGCTGCCCGCGCCGGCGCGCGCCGCGCATTCGCTCATGGCGGCCTTAAGCGCCGGGTGACCCGCAAGCCCCAGATAGTCGTTGCTGCTGAAGTCGGTCAGCTCGCGTCCGCCCGCGAGGCGCACGACGCGGCTGCCGGGTGTCGCGCGCCTCTCCACCGTGGTGCGGTGCCTGCGTAACTGGGCCGCATCGAGCTGCGACAGCACTGCGGCGAGTGCCGGGGTCGCGCGTTTCACGAAACTGCGCTCGGCTGCGCCGTTAGCGAGCCGCCGCTGCAGCTGCCGTTGCCGGTACCGCGGCCGGTGTGCCTGGGGGCGAGGCGGACGCCGACGATCTCGCCAGGGTCTCGTCCGGCGCCGGGGGGACTTCCGGTTTCAGCCCGAGGCGGGCAAAGAGCTCGCGATCCGCGGCAACGTCGGGGTTGCCGGTGGTGAGGAGCTTCTCGCCGTAGAAGATCGAGTTCGCGCCGGCGATGAAGCACAGCGCCTGCAGCTCATCGCTCATCTCCTCGCGTCCTGCCGAAAGCCGCACGTGTGCGCGCGGCATGAGCAGGCGCGCCACCGCAATGGTGCGCACGAAGTCAAAGGGATCCACGTCCGCGCAATCCGCGAGCGGTGTTCCCGCCACCTTCACCAGCTGGTTGACCGGCACACTCTCCGGATGCGCGGGGAGATTCGCGAGCGTGCGCAGGAGCTCAGCGCGGTCCGCCACCGTCTCCCCCATGCCGATGATGCCGCCGCAGCAGACGTTCATCCCCGCGGCGCGCACGGCGTCGAGCGTGTCGAGGCGGTCCTGGTAGCTGCGGGTGGTGATGATCTCGCCGTAGAACTCGGCCGAGGTATCGAGGTTGTGATTGTAGTAGTCGAGGCCCGCTGCCTTCAGCTCCTGGGCCTGGGTGCCGGTGAGCATGCCGAGCGTGGCGCAGCTCTCGAGTCCGAGCGCACGCACCTCGCGGATCATCTGCGCGATCACCGCCAGATCCTTCGCCTTCGGCGAGCGGTACGCCGCGCCCATGCAAAACCGCGTCGCCCCTGCCTCTTTCGCGCGCTGCGCGCTCTCGCGCACCGCCGCCACGTTCATCAGCGCTTCGGCGTCGAGGCCCGTCTCGTACCGCACGCTCTGCGGGCAGTAGGCGCAGTCCTCCGGACAGGCGCCAGTCTTGATCGACAGCAGCGTGCTCATCTGCACGGTGTTGGGTTCGTGGTGGGCGCGGTGCACCACCTGCGCCCGCAGCAGCAGGTCGATGAACGGCAACGCAAACAGCGCCTGCACTTCCTGCCGCGACCAGTCGTGGCGGATGGGGCCCTCGATGCCGCTGTCTTCGTATTTATGCATGGCTGCGACCATGCCCGAGCGCCCGTCCGCGTGTCAACGCACCGCGGGGCTAAAAGTCGACAATTGCGCGATTCTTATACAGGCACGCCGCCGCGCGTCAGCAGGTGCACGATGAGTGCCGCCGCGACCGCGATAGCGCCCAGGGATGCGACCAGGACCGCCGCCGCCGCGCAGTCCTTGACCAGGCCGATGCCGGCGCTGTCTTGCGGGTGCAGCTCATCGGCGAGGCGTTCCACGGCGGTGTTGAACAGCTCCGCGGCGATTACCGCGCTGCTGGTGATGAGCACCAGCGCCCACCACAGGGGTCCGGGCCTGAGTACCACCAGCGCCGCGACCACCAGCACCAGCGCCAGCAGCTGGAGTCGCAGACTGCGCTCGGTACGCACCGCGTATGCGAGGCCGCGCAGCGCAAACTTAAGGCGCGCCGCAAATGCCTGGTTCTTGTGGACGCTCATCAGCGCAGAAGGTAACACTGACGCCGACGAGCAGGCTAACGGGAGGCGCCCGTGCGATATCCGATCACGGCACTTTGGCTTATCACCGTCTGCGCCGCGGCGCCGGCCTGCGCCGGAGGCGGTCCACTCGGCATCGACTCGCGACTCAGCTTTGACGACCGCGGCATTTGGGCGCGCCGCTACCAGGATGCGCTCATCGGTGTCTTGATCGCCGGCGAAGTGGGCGGGGCAGTGTGGGAGGGCGGGGAAGAGCGCTTCGGCCGCACCCTGTGGCAGTCGATCGACGCCAGTGCCCTGGGCGGAATTTCCTCGGTGGCCCTCAAGTACGCATTTTCGCGCGAGCGCCCGTCACAGACCGCCGATCCCAACAAGTGGTTCGCGGGGCACGGCGCCCAGAGCTTTCCCAGTGGTGAGGTGACGCTGACCAGCGCGGTAGTGACGCCGCTAGTGCTCGAATACGGACACGACCACCCGCAGTTCTACGCGCTCGAGCTGCTACCGCTCTACGACGCCGTCGCGCGCATGAAGGTCTGGGGCCATTGGCAGTCGGACGTGATCGCAGGCTTCGCGCTGGGCACGGCCGCCGGGTACTACGCCCACTCCCGCAGCGGTACACCGCTGGTGTTATCGGTGATGCCGCATGGAATCTACGTGGGACTCAAAAAGAGCTGGTAGGGGAACTAGCTGGCGTAGACGTACTGCAGCAGGATGCCTGCGAAGATCGCGAGCCCCACGTACTGGTTGTTGAGGAACGCGCGCAGGCAGCCGGCCGGCTCGCGCTTGCGGATCAGCCACTGCTGCCAGAGGAACAGCACGCCGGCGGCGATCACGCCGCCCTCATACCAGCGTCCGAAGTGCATGTCGTGGCCGACGAGCACCAGCGCATACAACATCATGGCCTGCATCGCCCCGATCAGGAACTTGTCCATGTCCGCGAACAGGATGGCGCTCGACTTCACCCCGATCTTCAGGTCGTCCTCGCGGTCGATCATGGCGTAGATGGTGTCGTAGATGACCGCCCACAGGACCGCGGCGATGTACAGCACCCATGCCACGCGCGCCAGCTCGCCGCGCTGCGCGGCGAACGCCATCAGCACGCTGAAGCCGCCGAAGGAGAGGCCGAGATACAGCTGCGGCAGGGGGAAGTAGCGCTTGATGAACGGGTAGGACACGGTGAGCGCGGCGCCGATGCAGGCGAGCTTCACGGTGAGGAGGTTGAGGCGCGTCACGAGCACGAGCGCCGCCACCAGCAGCGCGGCGAACAGCACCAGCGCCTCGGTCGGCGACACCCGCCGCGCGGCCAGCGGCCGGTCGCGCGTGCGGCGCACGTGCGGATCGATGTCGCGGTCGGCGAAGTCGTTGATCACGCAGCCGGCGGCCCGCATCACCACCACGCCCAGCACGAACACGATCAGCACCCGCGGCGTCGGCCGGCCGGCGCCGGCGATCCACAAGGCCCACAGCGCCGGCCACAGGAGCAGCCACGTCCCCACCGGGCGATCAAAGCGCGCGAGCCGCGCGTATTCGTTGATGCGTGTCGCCAGACGGTGCGACAGCGGCGCCTCCGCAGGACGAGGCGTGGTGAGCGAGAAATCCGGGCGGACGACAGCCATGGTGAGATTGAGTCTACGTTATCCGATTCGCCCGTAGCGCTCGCCCGCGCCGATCCAGCGCGCCGCCAGCGGGGCGATGCTCGCCGGGTGCGAGGCAATCAACACTTCGGCGCACGCCTGCACGCGCGGCAGAAGATCCGCGTCGCGCATCAGATCGGCGACGCGCAACTGCGCCAGACCGGTCTGACGTGTGCCCAAAAGCTCGCCGGGCCCGCGCAGCTCAAGATCCCGGCGCGCAATCGCAAAGCCGTCGGTACTCTCGCGGATCGCCTGCAGGCGTTCGCGGGCGGGCGGCGATAGCGGCGCCTGATAAAGGAGCACACAGGTGCTGGCCTCGCCGCCGCGGCCGACCCGCCCGCGCAGCTGATGCAGCTGCGCAAGTCCCATGCGCTCGGCATTCTCAATGACCATGAGCGTCGCGTTCGGCACATCGACGCCGACCTCGATGACGGTCGTGGCCACCAGCAGCTGCAGCTTGCCGGACTTGAACGCGAGCATCGCCTGATCCTTGGCGGCACCGGGCATGCGGCCATGCACGAGGCCGACCCGCACACCGGGCAGCGCCTCGGTGAGAGCCGCCGCGGTTTCTTCCGCGGCCTGTGCGCGCAGCTCGTCGGACTCTTCGATCAGCGGGCATACCCAGTAGGCCTGACGTCCGGCGCGGCATGCCGCGACGATGCGCGCCACCACCTGCGCGCGCCGCTGCGCCGGCACCACCACCGTGTGTACCGGCGTGCGCCCCGGCGGCAGCTCATCGATCACCGAGATGTCGAGGTCCGCGTACGCGGTCATCGCCAGCGTGCGCGGGATGGGCGTCGCCGTCATGATCAGCTGGTGCGGCACGCGCCCGAGCTGCTGGCCTTTTTCAGCCAGCTTCAGGCGCTGCTGCACACCGAAACGGTGCTGCTCGTCGACGATGACGAGCGCGAGACGCGCAAAGTCCAGGCCTTCCTGGAACAGCGCGTGCGTTCCGACCACCAGCGCGATCTCACCGGAGGCGATCGCCGCGAGGGCGCTGCGGCGCGTGCGCGCCGGCTGCGAGCCGGACACCAGCGCGACCGTTTGCCCGAGCGGCGCGAACCAGTCGCGAAAATTTCGCCAGTGCTGTTCAGCGAGCAGTTCCGTCGGCGCCATGAGCGCTGCCTGCATGCCGCTGCCGGCGGCGCGTGCGGCTGCCGCCGCCGCGATGACCGTCTTGCCACAGCCGACATCGCCCTGCAGCAGCCGCACCATGGGCACGCCGGTGCGCAGATCGTTCTGCACGTCGGCGAGCGCGCGGCCCTGGGCGCCCGTGAGCGCAAAGGGCAAGGCGTCGATGAAGCGCCGCGCCAGCGCGGCATCGTCGGGGAGTTCCCAGGCGGGGTCAGCCTTCAGGTGCCGCTTGCGAAGTTTAAGCGCGAGGTGATGGGCCAGCAGCTCCTCGAACGCGAGGCGGCGCTGCGCCGGATGGCGGCCGGCAGCCAGCTCTGTGAGCCGGGCGGTAGTGGGCGGGTGATGCAGATAGTTGAGTGATTCCTTGAGCGTCGGCAGATCAGCCGGCAGACCGGCACCCTGCGGGAGGAAGTCTGGCAGTCCGGCGCGCTCGAGCTCCCACAACGCCTCGCCAATGAGCGCGCGCAGGCGCCCCTGCGGAATGCCCTCCGTCAGCGGGTAGATGGGTGTGAGCGAATCCTCGAGCGGTGCCGCGTCCGCCACGACCCGTCGGTACTCCGGATGCACCATCTCCAGTCCCAAAGGACCGCGGCGCACTTCCCCGAAGCAACGCAGGCGTGTGCCGCGCGCGAGCGCGTGCTGCTGGCTGGTCGAAAAATAGAAAAACCGCAGTGTGAGCATCCCCGAGCCGTCGGAAATGCGGCACAGGAGCTGACGGCGGCCGCGGTAGGCGACTTCGGTGAGCTGGATCTCGCCTTCCACGACCGCGCGCTGCTGCGGTGTGAGCGTGCCCATCGAGGACACCTGGGTGCGGTCCTCATAGCGCAACGGCAGCACAAACAGCAGATCGGATACCCGCGTTACTCCCAGGCGCGCCAGTTTCGAGGCGAGCGCCGCGCCCACGCCACGCAGCGACGTCACCGGACGCTGTGAATCACGCTCACCTGGTGGCGGCGGGACTGCCGTGGCGGCAGGTGGTGCTGAGGTTTTCAGCCCAGGTGCAGGACGCACTCGATTTCGACCTGCGCGTCGCGGGGCAGCTGCGCCACGCCCAGCGTGGAGCGCGCGGGGTAGGGCTTGTTGAAGTACAGCGCCATGATCTCGTTGACCTTGGCGAAGTTCTTCAGGTCAAGCAGATAGATGTTGACCTTCACCGCCTGCGCCAGCGAGCCGCCCGCGGCCTCCGCCACCGCCTGCAAGTTCTCGAACACGCGGCGCACCTGCGCTTCAAAGTCCCCGCTCACCAGCTGCGTGGTGGCCGGATCCAGCGGCACCTGGCCTGAGAGGTACACGGTGTCGCCGGCGCGCACCGCCTGGGAGTAGGTGCCGAGCGCCTGCGGCGCGCGTTCGGTATGGATGATCTGGCGGTTCATTTGATTTGCTCCATAGGTTAGTCGCTGCCCTCGGCGGCACCGGTGTCCCCGGTGTCGCTGGGGTCGGAGTCGTCGATGTCGCCGTCACTGTCAGCGGCGTGATCCTCGCCGCTTTGCTCATCGCGCGCGTGCGCGGCAATGCTGCGCGTCACGCGGTTGACGTCCGGCATGCGGCGGATGACGCGTACCACGCGCGCCAGATGCCGGCGGTCACGCACCCGCAGCTCGAAGGTCAGCATGGCCGCGCCGCTGTCCTGCTCATCGATCGAGACGTGGCCGATGTTGGTCTCGGTGCCGGCGATGGCGGCAGCAATGGCCGCGAGCACGCCGGTACGGTTCACCACGTAGGCACGGATTTCGGAATTGAACAGCCGATCGGAAGCCGTCTGCCAGCCCACCGGCAGCCAGTTCTCCGGATGCTTGCGGTAGTCCTCGACGTTGACGCAGTTCTCGCGATGAATCACGACGCCACGCCCGGCCGACAGGAAAGCGAAGATCGGATCATGCGGAATCGGGAAGCAGCAACGCGCATAGGTCACGAGCAAGCCTTCGGTGCCCGCGATCGCCAGGGGGGCCGGGCCCGCGGTGCCGTCCGCTAACGGTGAGCCGGGCAGAAGCCGCCGCGCGAGCAAAGGAGCGAGGCGCTCGCCCAGTCCGATCTTCTCGTACAGCTCGTCGAGATCCTTCATCCCGAGCTCGGCAAGCGCCGCGTGCTGCACGTCGGGGACCACATCCTCGAGCGCCAGCCCAAACTCGGCGAGTGACTGGCCGAGGAGCTTGGCGCCGAGTGCGATCGCTTCGGAGCGCCGCAGGCCTTTCAGGTAATGACGGATGGCGCTGCGCGCCTTGGCGCTGACCACGAAGTTCACCCACGAGGGACTCGGGGTGGCGCCCTTGGCGCTGATGATCTCCACCGTCTGGCCGTTGCGCAGCACGGTACGCAAGGGCGTGAGCCGGCGGTCGATCTTCGCCGCCACGCAGCGATTGCCGATGTCGGTGTGCACGGCGTACGCGAAGTCCACCACGGTGGCCCCGCTCGGCAGGCGCAGGATCTCGCCCTTGGGGGTGAACACGTACACCTTGTCGGGGAACAGGTCGACCTTGACGCTCTCGAGAAATTCCTCCGACGAGCCCGCCTCCTGCAGCGACACGAGGTTGGAGAGCCACTCGCGGGTGCGATCCTCCTGGCTGCTGTCGGAACGCTCGCCGGCCTTGTATTTCCAGTGCGCGGCAATGCCGGCTTCGGCCACCCGGTGCATGTCGGCGGTGCGGATCTGCGCCTCGATGGGCACGCCGTTGGGGCCGAAGAGCGTGGTGTGCAGCGACTGGTAGCCGTTGACGCGCGGAATGGCGATGTAGTCCTTGAAGCGCCCGGGCATCGGCTTGTACACCGAGTGCACCGCGCCGAGCGCGCGGTAGCAGGTGTCGGTGCTCTCGACCACAATGCGGATGCCGTACACGTCCACGATCTCGGCGAGCAGCGCGCGCTTGCGGCGCATTTTCTTGTAGATGCTGTAGAGGTACTTCTCGCGCGTCTCGACCTGCGCGTGGATGTTGCTCTTGAGGAGCGCCGCGTTCAGCTGCTGCTCGATCTTCTTGAGGAATTCCTTCTGGTTGCCGCGCGCGCGGCGCAGCGCGCGCTCCAGTACCTGGTGGCGGCGCGGGTACAGTGCCTTGAATCCCAGGTCCTCGAGCTCGAGCTTCATGGTGTAGAGCCCGAGCCGCTCGGCGATCGGCGCGTAGATCTCCAGCGTCTCGCGGGCGATCGCCCGGCGCCGCGCCGGCGACATGGCCTCGATGGTGCGCATGTTGTGAGTGCGATCGGCGAGCTTCACCAGGATTACCCGCAGGTCACGCACCATCGCGAGCAGCATCTTGCGGAAGGACTCCGCCTGGGCTTCCTCGCGGCTCTTGAACTTGATCTGGTCGAGCTTGGTGACCGCGTCGACGAGTTCCGCCACGTCCGCGCCGAAGCGCGCCGCCAGCTGGTCCTTCGGCGTCGGGGTGTCTTCGATGACGTCGTGCAGGATCGCCGCGATGATGGTGTCGGCGTCCAGGCGCAGGTCCGCGAGGATCGCCGCCGCCGCTACCGGATGCGCGATGTAGGGTTCACCGGAGAGGCGTTTCTGGCCGTGGTGCGCCGAGGCACCGAATTCGGCCGCCTCGCGGATGCGGGTCACCTGCTCGGGAGGCAGGTAGCTGCTGACGGATCCCAGCAGCTCCTTTAAGCCCGGAGTGCGTCTTGCGCCGGGCAGCAGTCCCAGGAGCGAAGACGCGTAGTCCATGTTTCCGTTTCGGCGTCAGTCTCCGAGGCCGAACTGCGGCGCGCGGAAACTGGACTGGTTGTCCGCGTCGGGCACAGCCGGCTCCGGCACCGGATCCGGCTCGCGGAGCATTTCCGCGGTTACGCGGCCGGCGGCGATCTCACGCAACGCCAGCACGGTCGGCTTGTCATTCTCGAGCGGCAGAGTCGCTTCCGCGCCGTTGGCGAGCCGGCGGGCACGCTGGGAGGCGAGCAGCACGAGCTGGAACAGGTTCTCGACGTTCTGCAGACAGTCTTCTACGGTGATTCGGGCCATGATCGCTTGCTTGAGTTGAGGTGCCACCACAACGGGCGCGCACGGCCTTGCAGTATAGAGGAATTGGGTGGTCTCAGGCCAGCTTCGGTGGCCCCGCGGATCCGGTCAGGGCGCTCTTTAAGGCGCGACGAGCAGTTCCGCGAGTAGTCCCCGCAAGCCCGGCCGGTCGCTACGCAGATTCTCACCCGAGCCGGCGACGATGCTGCGCAGTTCCGCCACCGCCTGGTCGAAGTCATCATTCACGACCACGTAGCCGAACTCGCGGTAGTGGGACATGTCCGCCACCGAGTCGGCCAGGCGCCGCGCGATGACGTCCTGGGTGTCGGTGGCGCGCCGCGCCAGGCGTTCTGCCAGCGCCTGGCGCGAAGGCGGCAGGATGAAAATGCTGGTGCACTCGGGCATCGCACGACGCACCTGCTGCGCGCCCTGCCAGTCGATCTCCAGCACCACGTCGTGGCCGGCGGTGAGCTCCGTTTCCACGAACGCGCGCGAGGTGCCGTAGAAATTGCCGAACACGCGCGCGTGCTCGAGCAGGTCGTCACTCGCCATCAGCGTCTCGAACTGCGGCACGGTCACGAAGTGATATTCGCGTCCGCCCTCCTCGGTCGGACGCTTCTTGCGGGTGGTATGCGAAATCGACACGCGCAGTGTGGCTGCGCTTGCGAGCAGCGCCTTGACGAGCGAGGTCTTGCCGGCGCCGGAGGGCGCCGCGATGACAAACAGCCGGCCGCGTTTCATGGACGGAAATATACGCTCAGGCTTGCGAGCGCCGCGACCAGTGCGCGCAGCGCCTGACCGCGGTGACTCACGGCATTTTTTTCCGCCGGCGTGAGCTGCGCCGCGGTGCGCTGTTCCCCCGCTACGCCGTGCGGCACGAACACCGGGTCGTAGCCAAAGCCGCCGCTGCCGTGCGGCGCGGCCGCGATGCGTCCCTCCCAGGTGCCCTGTGCGACCAGAGGGTCCGGATCCCCGTCGTTGCGCACCAGCACGATCACGCACTGGTAGCGCGCCGTGCGTAGCGCATTTGGCACGCCCGTGAGTTCCTGCAGCAGCTGCCGCAGATTGTCCTGATCGCTCGCATCCACACCGGCAAAGCGCGCTGACCAGACGCCGGGCCGACCGTCCAGGGCATCCACTTCCAGTCCGGAATCGTCCGCCAGGGCCGGCAGGCCCGTGACGGCCGCCGCGTGGCGCGCCTTGATGAGGGCGTTGGCGAGGAACGTGGTGCCGGTCTCCGGGACCGCGCGCACACCGAGTTCGCCTTGCGGCACCAGCGCAAGATCAAGGTGCGCCAGGATCGCTGCGAGCTCACGCAGCTTCCCCGCGTTGCCGCTCGCGAGCACCACCCGCGTCACGGGGACTTCAGTGCCTGCGCCTGCAGTGCGAACAGTTGCGCGGTGCCGGCGCTCGCCAGCTCGAGCATCGCGTCGAGTTCATGGCGGCGGAAGGCGTGGCCTTCGGCGGTGCCCTGGATTTCGATGAACGCGCCGCCGTTGTTCATGACCACGTTCATATCGGTCTCGGCCTGCGAGTCTTCCGCGTAGTCCAGGTCCAGCACCGGCACGCCCGCCACGATGCCCACCGACACCGCTGCGACCTGGCCGTGCAGGGGGCTCGCGGCGATGCGGCCGTTGCGGGTGAGGCGTTCGCAGGCCTGCATGAGCGCCACGTAGGCGCCGGTGATGGACGCGGTACGCGTGCCGCCGTCCGCCTGCAGCACATCGCAATCAAGGGTAATGGTGCGTTCGCCGAGCGCCTTCAGATCCGCCACCGCGCGCAGCGAGCGGCCGATGAGACGCTGGATTTCCTGGGTGCGGCCGGTCTGCTTGCCGCGCGCCGCCTCGCGCGCGTTACGGGTATGGGTGGCGCGCGGCAGCATGCCGTACTCGGCCGTGATCCAGCCCTGGCCCTTGCCGCGCAGGAATCCGGGCACGCCCTCCTCGATGCTCGCGGTGCACAGCACCTGGGTGTCGCCGAACTCAACCAGCACCACGCCTTCGGCGTGCTTGGCGTGGCGACGCGCGAAACTCACCGTTCGCAGTTCGCCCGCGGCTCGACCCGAGGCTCTTTTCAATTCCCCCATATCAGTTCATTCGCGGACATGGCTTTGGACGGCTGCGGCGTTGCCATGCGGTTTGTTGCGCGGTGTTGGCACGCACTATGCCTGACCCAGCCAGCGCAGCGCCGCAGCGGAAGTATTGTCGCTGCCGGCGCCGGCGCGCTTCACGGCGCGTTTGCCGAGTGCGATCAGGTTGTCGCGCAACGCGCCGCGCGCGCCTATGCCGCTCGCGACTTCGTCGTCCTTCAGCGGGCCCCACAGCCCGTCGGTGCAGGCGAGCATTACGTCATCCGCCTCCAGCGCCCGCCGCCGCGACAGCGACATGTCCGGCAGGATCAGCTCGCCCCCGAGACAGCATTCGACGAAGTTGCGCATGGGGTGATTGTGCGCCTGCTCGGCGTTGATGAGTCCCTCGCGCAGCAACAGCTCCACGTGACTGTGGTCGCGGCTGCGGGCGAGGATCTTGCCGCCGCGCACGTGATACAGGCGGCTGTCACCCACGTGCGCCCACCAGCTCGCGCCCTGCTGAATCAGGCACACCGCGCAGGTGGCGCGCGGCCGCTGCTCGAGCGGCAGCTGCACGCCGAGCTTCACCACTTCCTCGTGCGCGCGCCCGAGCGTCATGTGCAGGAACCCCAGAGGATCGAACAACGGTTGCGGGCAATGCCAGAAGGCCTCGACGATCGCCTGTTGGGTCACCTGCGCGGCGCGCGCACCGTCGGCGTGACCGCCCATACCATCGGCCACCACCATGAGTGCCGCGTGCTCGGCTACCGCGATGCTGACCCGGTCCTGGTTCTCTTCGCGCCCGCCGAGCAGGCTGATATCCGCGTATTCGACCCGCAAGAAGCGATCCATGTATCTGTTAGACTTCTGCCGCGCTTTATATCACCTGCCGCGCGCAGGCGTAGCGCTTATGGGAAGCTTCCAATGATCGCGAGCATGACGGGCTTTGCGCGGCACGAAGCCAGCGGCCCCTGGGGCACGCTGGTGTGCGAATTGCGCAGCGTGAACCACCGCTTCCTCGAGGCCGGGCTGCGCCTGCCCGACGAACTGCGGGCCGCGGAAGGGGAATTGCGCCAGCGCCTCATGCGGCAGCTGCGCCGCGGCAAGGTCGATTGCACGCTCACCTACCGGCGCCCCCAGGGTGCCGGCGGCGCGCTGGAGATCGACACCGCCGCGCTCGGGCGGGTGGTGGCCGCCGCCCAGCTGGTGAGCCGCTCGCTGCGCGAGCCCTCTACCGTGAGTGCGCTCGATGTGCTGCGCTGGCCCGGGGTGCTGCGCGAAGAGAGCATCGGCGGCGAGCAGCTGCAGAGCGCAGCCTTCGCGGTATTCGATGCGACCCTCACCGAGCTCGTGGCGGCGCGGGGCCGTGAAGGCGCGCGGCTGCGTGACCTGCTTGAGCAGCGCTGCGCAGCGCTGACGACTCTGGTGGCGACCGTGCGGGCCCGACTGCCGGAGGTGCAGGCGCGGGTGCGCGCGCGCCTCAATGAACGGCTCGCGGAAATCACCGCCAGCGTCGATCACGACCGGCTCGAGCAGGAGCTCGCGATTCTCTTGCAGCGGCTCGACGTGGACGAAGAACTGGAGCGCCTGAGCGGGCACATTAGCGAGATCCTGCGCGTCATCGGCGGCAGCGAACCGGCGGGCCGGCGGCTGGATTTCCTCATGCAGGAGCTGAACCGCGAAGCCAACACGCTGTCCTCGAAGTCCCAGGATCTCGAAACCACGCGCAGTG
>JANWKL010000024.1 GCA_025451375.1 Steroidobacteraceae bacterium | reverse complement strand
CCGATGCCCTCGACCATACGCAGCACGAACACCGTACGGAAGACTCCCGGTAACGCATCAATCGCGCGCTCCATCCCCGCTGCCGCGGAAGTCGCGACGACGGTTTCCGCCTGACGAGCCCGGCCGGTGCGCAGGCGCTCGGCCTCCGTCACGACCAGACGTGTGAGCCAGGCGGCGAACTTGCCGTTGGGCTGGTAGCGGCTGAGGTCGGCAAACGCGACCGCATAGGCTGCGTGCACCGCCTCTTCTGCGATGCCATCGTCCACCACGATGCTGCGCGCGCAACGAAACAGGCGCCGGCTGTAACGGCGTGTCAGCGTCTCGATGGCGCGTCGGTCGCCAGCGCGGGCGCGCTCGATGAGGATGAGGTCCGGTAAGCCCTCAATCCCCTGGACAGGCGCGGTGGCGTGTATAGACCCTCGCGTCAACGGCTCGAGCATGTGCATGCAGCCTCCGGTTGTATCCTATGACCCATGGGAAGTAGACCCGGTCGATGGGCGCACTATTGCGCAACCCTCTGTTTCGTGGCGCTCGGCTCGTCGTGCCTGGGGCTCGGGTCGGCGCAGGGCGCCGCTCCCCAGGTGCATCCGCAACGCTGGCCGCGGCAGCAGTCGCCGCTGGCCCGTAATACCGACCTGGAGCACCGCATAGACGACCTCCTGGCCCGAATGACGCCTGCGCAGAAGGTCGGCCAGCTGATCCAGGCCGACATCGGCAGCGTGAAACCCGTCGACGTCCGCAAGCTGGCCTTGGGTTCGGTTCTGAACGGCGGTAACTCTTCACCCCGCGACGACAAGCTCGTCGCTCCCGGTGAGTGGCTGGCGCTCGCCGACCGGTTCTATGACGCGAGCGTCGCGGCCGGCGTCGGTGTGCCGCTGCTGTGGGGCACGGACGCGGTGCACGGACACAACAACATCCCGGGAGCCACCATCTTTCCGCACAACATCGGCCTCGGCGCGACGCGCGACGCCGAACTCATCCGGCGCATCGGGGAGATCACGGCGCTCGAGGTGCGGGTGACGGGTCTGGACTGGGCGTTCTCACCCACCGTCGCGGTGGCGCGCGACGCGCGCTGGGGGCGCACCTACGAGAGTTATTCCGAAAATCCGCAGCTGGTGCGCGAATACGCCGCCGCCATGGTCACGGGCCTGCAGGGGCCGCCGGGCACGCCGCAGTTCCTCGATGCCGCGCATGTGCTTGCGACACCCAAGCATTTCCTGGGCGACGGCGGCACGCGCGGCAAGGATCAGGGCGACAACATCTCGAGCGAAACCGCGTTACGGGATCTGGACGCACCTGGCTACCTCGCAGCGCTCGGCGCCGGTGCCCAGACCGTCATGGCCTCGTATTCGAGCTGGCACGGCGCGAAAATGCACGGCAACCGCGCGCTCCTCACCGGGGTCCTGAAAGGCCGCTTTGGTTTCGATGGCCTCGTCATCGGTGACTGGAACGGGCACGCGCAGCTGCCCGGCTGCACGGCGGTCAGTTGCGCTGCGGCGGTGAACGCGGGTCTCGACATGCTCATGGCGCCCGACGGCTGGCGCGACCTGCAGGCGAATCTCCTCGCGCAGGTTGCCTCAGGGGAGATTCCCGCCAGCCGCCTGGATGATGCCGTGCGGCGCGTGCTGCGCGTGAAGTTGCGCGCAGGGCTTGATCACGAGGGACGTCCGTCGTCGCGGCCGTTTGCCGGGCACTACAACCTCCTGGGCTCGGCTGCGCATCGCGCCGTGGCGCGCCAGGCGGTACGCGAGTCGCTGGTGCTGCTGAAGAATCGCAGTCACCTGCTGCCGCTCGCGCCGCACTCGCGGGTGCTGGTCACTGGGGACGGCGCCGACAGCATCGCCAAGCAGAGCGGCGGCTGGACCATCAACTGGCAGGGCACCGAACCCAACCAGGACTTCCCGCATGCCGAGACCATTTACGCCGGCATCGCGCGCTGCGTGCGGGCGGCGCACGGCAGCGTGGAACTCGGTTCCAACGGCGAATTCCACACCCGCCCGGATGTTGCCATCGTGGTGTTCGGCGAGAATCCGTACGCCGAGTACGAGGGCGATGTGCCGACGCTCGAGTACAGCAGGGATGACAAGCGCGACCTTGCGATGCTGCGCCGGCTGCGGGCGGCGGATGTGCCGGTGGTCGCAGTGTTTCTCTCCGGCCGCCCGCTGTGGGTCAACGCGGAATTGAACGCCGCCGACAGCTTTGTGGCGGCGTGGCTGCCTGGACCCGAGGGCGGCGGCATCGCAGACGTGCTGTTCCGCGGACCTGACGGCGCAGTGCGTTACGACTTTCGCGGCAAGCTGCCCATGTCCTGGCCGCGCTCGCCCAAGCCGCCGGCGGTCGATGATGTGGCCGGCGAGGCGCCGCTGTTCGCCTTCGGCTACGGGCTCACCTACGCCGACGACGGCTATCTTGCGAAGCTTCCCGAGCGTTAGTCAGAAGATCCCGCGCCGACCGCCACCCAGGCAAGGTCCGAGTTCGACACCGAGCCGACCTTGAAGGCGCGCGCGGCGGCGGCCATGCGCGTGAGCGCCTGGGCGATCGGCATGGGCGGACGCGTATCGCCTTTCTTCGCCTTGTGAAACCGCACCGGGTTGATGCGGGCGACGACGTAGTTGCGCAGGTAGGGGGACTTGAAGCCGCGCGCCTGCAGGGCCGCGATGATGGCCTTGACCCGCGCGTCGATCTCGATGAGCCGCGCCGCCAGATCCGCGCGGGCGCTGAGGCTGGCACTCAGGGTGCGCTCGCTGAAGCGGTCGACTTTCTTCAGGAATCCGCTGTAAGCACCGCCGGCGAAGCGCGGGGATTTCTCATAGACGATGCCGAGGGTGAGGAGCTCGGGGGCTTCGAACTCGCGCGCGAACGTGAGCTCGCGTTCACGACCGCGCTTTTTTTCCAGATTGCGCGCCATGCGCACCACCTCGAGGCTGCGGTCCTTCAGGTTGTGCGCCTTCTCGGTGTTGAGCGCGAGGATCCGGTAGGCGAGGGACTCCTCCGGCGAGATCAGCACCGTGATCTGCTTCAGTCCCAACACCTTGCCGGCCGCCAGGCGATGACGGCCGTTGGGCGTCCACAGTCGTCCGTCCTCGCCGCGCACCACGATCAGTGGGTCGAGGAATGCGGCCGTCTCATCGATTTTCGCCGCCAGGCGCTTGGCGTGGGTGGGCGAGAGGTCGCGCTGGAAGGGCGTCGGCTGCACGGCCGACAGCGGCACACTCGCCAGCAGCAATGCGCGCCCGCCGAGGGGTTCGTGGTAGGCGCCGATGGGCGCGCCACCCGCCTCGCGCACCAGTGCTACGAGCGCGGCGATCTCCTCACTGTCGAGCGCAATGGCGACCTGCGAGGCGTCAAGCCCGCGCGCGGACTTTCCGGGTGCGAGTCGTCCGCGAGGAACCCTGGCGCGCTTTTTTCGCGCCGCGTTTTTTGCAGTAGCAGCCATGGCAATATGTTGCCATGAATTTGCCGGCACAGCGCGTGGACGCCGACGGCCGCGTGCATGTGGACCAGCGCGCGGTGCTGGCGCTCGCGCTGCCGCTCATGGCCAACAGTGCGGTGCAGATCGTGCTCGGCCTCACGGACGTGTGGTTCATCGGCCGCATTTCCACGCGCGCGCTCGCCGCCGTGGGCGCAATGCAATGGCTCGTCCTGGTGGTGGTGCTGGTGCTGGGCGGAGCCGGCAATGCGGTGCAGACGCTCGTGGCCCAGTCCTTTGGTGCGCGCCGCTATTGGCGAGCGTCGCAGGCGCTGTGGACGGCGCTGTGGGCGACGGCGTGCGCGGCGCCCCTGTTCGTGCTGGTCGGCGCGGCGCGGCACCTGATCCTCGCACCCTTCGGGTTCGATGCCGGGATCGAGGGGCTGGCGGCGGCGTTCTGGTATCCGCGCGTGGGCGGGGCTTTCGCGGGTGCCGCGGTGTGGGCGCTGCTGGGATTCTTCAACGGCATCGGCCGGCCGCGCAGCACGCTCCTCATCACCCTCGTGACGACCGTGACTAACGCCGTCCTCAACCAGATATTTATTTTCAACCTCGGGTGGGGGATTGCCGGCTCCGCCTGGGCGACCAACTGCGCGCAGCTTCTGGGCGTCGGGCTTGGGATCATGATTTTCCTGGGCGGCCGGTATCGACAGGACTATCGCTCGCACCTGATGTGGCGGCCGCGCGCCCGGCAGCTGCTCACGCAGCTGCGCCTGGGGCTTCCCATGGGCCTGCTGCCGGCTTCAGACCTCCTGGGTTTTGCGATTTTCCAGATGATGCAGACCCGCCTCGGCACCGCCGGCGGCGCCGCCACCCAGCTCGTGATTGTTCTCACCTCGCTCGCCTACATGCCCGGCTACGGCATTTCGAGTGCCGGCACCACGCTCGTCGGCCAGTCCATCGGCGCGGGAGCGCGCGACTGGGCGCAGCGGGTCGGCTCGCGCGTGATCCTGCTGGCGGCCATCTACATGGGTGCGATCGGCGTGCTCATTGCGCTCGGTGGTCCCTGGGTGCTGCCCTTGTTCACCGGCTCGCACGACACGGACGCGGTCGCGGCGGTGGCACTCGGGGTGCATCTTTTGTGGCTCGCGGCCGCCTACCAGTTCTTTGACGGTCTGAACCTCGGCAGCAGCCTGTGCCTGCGCGGCGCAGGTGACGTGCGCGTGCCGGCGATGCTGGTGTTGCCGGTGTCGCTCTTGTTGTTCGTGCCGCTGGCGCATTCCCTGACGTTCGCACCCGGACAGGGTTGGGTGAGCTTCCTGCCGCAATTCGGCTTGGGCGCGGTGGGTGGTTGGGTCGCGGTCCTCGTGTATGTCATCGTGCTCGGGTCGACGCTCTTTCTGCGCTGGCGTTCGCGCGCCTGGCAGGCGATCCGGATCTGATCGGGAGTAGCACGCGCCTATGTTTGTCACGCTCAAGACGCTGTTGCGGATGCTGGTGTTGCCGCCGGCAGGGCCGCTCATCCTTGCCGTGGTCGGCGTGCTGCTTGCGCGGCGGGCGGCGACGCTCACTGCGCGCCGCATCGGCTGGAGTCTGCTCGCCGGGAGTCTGGCGGCGTTGTGGCTCCTGGCCACGCCCGCCGTCGCCGATCGTCTCGAGCACGCCGCCGAAGGGTGCCCGGCACTTGATCTGACGCAGCCCGTGCCGGCGCAGGCGATTGTCATCCTCTCCGGCGGCGAGTCGCGCATCCAGGCGCCGGAGTATGGTGCGCCCGCCGCGAGTGCTGCTTTGCTCGAGCGCGTCACCTACGGCGCATACCTGGCGAAGCGCACGCAACTGCCGGTGCTGGTATCGGGCACGGCGCGCGAAGTGCTCGCGATGCGCGCCACGCTGGCGCGGAACTTCGGCATCGAAGTGCGCTGGGCTGAAGGCGAGTCGCGCGATACCTTCGAGAACGCCGAGTTTTCCGCCCGCCTGCTCAAGGCCGCGCAGGTGACGCGCATCGTGCTGGTGACCAGCGCCAGCCACGAGTGGCGCGCGGTGCAGGAGTTTCGCAGCGCCGGATTAGAGGTGGTGGCGGCGCCGGCCGGAGGCTGGGCGCCGCAGGCGAGGGATGTCATCTATTATGTGCCCAGCGCCGCGGGCCTGCAGCGTTCCGCCGAGTCGATTTACGAGTTGCTCGGCGATCTCGCGCAGCGGGTCTTTGCGGCGACTCACCTGCGCCGCCAGCCGCGCTGACACCATGATGGACGAGGCTGACGGCGAGGATCGCGAGCGCGCCGCCCCACTGGTCACGGTATTTCGCTCGCCGCGTCGCAAGGACTGCGAGGAGCGGCTGCTGGTGCTGACCGCCGTTGGGATTTCAGGCCAGCTCGCCTTCGACGGGCAATGCCTGATCGAGGTCAGTGCCACGGATGCGGCGAGCGCGCTCACGCATCTGTCCCACTACGATGCGGAGAACCGCCCGCTCCCGCCGCCACCGCCAACACCCTTGCCGTATCCGCACGCCTGGATCGGCTGCGTGCTGTACGTCGTGGTACTCATGGGCGTGGCGTTTGCCGTGTCAGGCGGACTCGTGCGCCTCGACGCTTTCGACCTCGGTGAGCTGGATGCAGCGCGCATCCAGGCCGGCCAATGGTGGCGCGCGTGGACGGCGCTCACCTTGCATCTGGACGGCCCACACCTGGCCGCCAACCTCCTGGCCGGGGTGTGGTTCGGGTACCTCGCTGCGCGCCAGCTCGGCAGTGGCCTCGCCTGGCTCCTCATCGTGGCGGGCGGCGCGATGGCGAATCTCCTCGCCGGGCTTTTTGGCCCACCCGAGCATCGTGCTGTCGGGGCTTCCACCGCCGTGTTTGCCGCGCTCGGCCTCATGTCCGCTTACTCGTGGCGCGAGCGCCTGGCGTGGCCACAACGCTGGGCGCGGCGCTGGGGGCCGCTGATTGCGGGCGTGGTCCTTCTGGGGTGGACCGGTTCGGCCGGGGAGGGCACGGATCTCGTCGGCCACCTGAGCGGATTCGTCGTGGGGGTGGCTCTTGGTGCTGCCGTCGCGGTGCCGCGCGTCAATTGGCAGTTGAACCGCGTGCCGCAATGGGTCTTGGGAGTCGCGGCGCTCGCCTCGATTGCGATTGCCTGGACCTGCGCCTTGAGGGCCTAAGGTCCTTCGACCTCGTAGCCGCGTGCCTTGAGCGCCGCAAGCGCGCCGCGCTCGCCGAGCAGTCGGTCCATCGATTGCACGCCAAGCGTTCCGCGGTTGCGCGCGAGGCTGTCCTGGACCGCCACGAGCCAGTCCTCTTCCGCGCGCTGGATGATGGTGCGCACCCGCTCCGAGGTTGAGACCGCGGCGACGCAGGCGGTACGGTTGTCGGTGTGCGGCAGGTCGCGCAGCGTGGCGACATCCCCTAAGGCCCAGGCGCGGGCGCGCGCCTGCATCGGACCTAAGTCAGTCTCCAACCGCGTGACCACGGCATCAAGGCACGCGACCTCGCCGCTCAGCGGGGTCGCTCCGACGTCCTTCAGCACCTCAACCGGGTCCTCGATCCGCAACTTGTCCTGGCGCACGCGTACACCCTGCGCGCGCGCCAGCTGCAGCACCGTCTGCTGTACCTCGTTGCGCGCCGTGAGACCTGCGGAATCCAGTACCTTCGTCAGCAGGTGCTCCGCGGCGAGCATCGGGCGCAGCTGTTCGAGTGTCTTGTCGCGCGGGCCGTAGCGCGCCTCGAGCGCCTCGACCCGCGCATACAACTGCGGCGGCACGGCCTCTCGCAAGGGCATGTGGTCCGGGGGTTTTTGCATCCGGCGCCACTGGACGTAAAGGCGCAGCGCCGTGATGGGATTCGCGCCAATACCGTAGGTGGGCCAGGCGGGGACGACTTCCTGGGATTCTTTCAGCACCTCGCGGACTGCATCCGGCTGCCAGATCATTTTCCTGGGCAGCGGCGAGACCGTACCGAGGATCCACAGGACGTGATCACCCCGGCGTACCCGCCACAGGCGCGGGCCCTGGTGATGTCCTTCGACCACGATCTCCGGCAGCGCCGCGGGTGCGGCCTGCGGGTCAGCGGCCGCGGCCTGCTGCGCCCCTGACACGGGAATCATCAGCAGGCCCAGGCACACGGAAAGAAGCGCTACCGGTACCGATTGCATCAGGTTCAGTCGTTGGTCGGCCGCTGGCGTGGCGCGGCCTCGCTCGTCGGGTCGTACACGCGAGTGAGGTTGACCGCCGGCAGCTCCGCAGGTCCGATGCTCAGCTTCTCGATGAGGTGCCTGCCGTCCGGTGACAATGAGTATTGCTCGGCGATGTTGGGCCCCATCTGCGCCCTGACGGTGATGACGTACTCATGGCCTCTCCAGCCGGACACCTGGTCCCCGACGCCGCCCTCCGCGGACACCACGCTGTGCACTCCGGGCGTGAAGCTGCGCACCGACGTGCCGTAGTCGAACACGACCTCCCCGGCGCTGCTTTTCACGGTAAGGAAATCACCGCGCGCGAGCGCCGCCGCGAGTACGTGCATCATCTGCGAGTTTCGCAGCGGATCCAGGTGGCGGTTCGGTTCGGGGGCCTGCTGCGTCTGGCGGCTCATGCGCTGGATGGCCTCGGCGCGCATGCGCTCAATGACTTTCTGGGGATCGTCACTGGTTGCGGGGTTGAGTTTCCACGCGCCGGCAAGGGATGTGCCGGGTGCAGGCTCTGCCGCAAGTTGTCGACCCGCGCACCCGGCAAGCGGCACCGCCAGCAACAGGCACAGGACTTTCGCGGCATGATTGGCCGGCATCTAAGTTACCTCAAGACCTAAGCCTTGCCTCGAGCGGCACGCTGCGCGCAGCATCGCAGCTAGCAACGCTGCGACGCAACGATGGACGATGAAAGAGCCCAAGCCCACCGATCTTGACCGACTGCGGGACCGTATCCTGGAACCGGACGCGACCGTTATTGATGAACTCTACGGTCTGGAGCCGGTATTCGAGCCCGGTTCGGCGGCAGGGGCGGGGCTGCAGCCGACCGAATTCGTCGCGGTACTGTGCCCATGGTGCGGTGAGCGGCTCGAAACTCGCGTCGACCTGACCTCCGCCGAGGCCTCTTATATAGAAGACTGTGAGGTCTGCTGCCGGCCGATCGAGTTTGCGATCGAGCGCGAGGCGGACGGGGCGTTGCTGTCGGTCGCAGTCCGCCGCCTCGATTGACCTTATTTTTTAGGCTTTCACGGCAGGTTCGAGGAAGGCGAGGGTGCGGGCTCCCGCGTCGAGCCGCACCCGCACCCCCAGGGGGACCGGTTCATTCACCTCGCCGTGACCGATGGGGAAGCCAGCGGCGCAGGGCAGGCCCGTCGCGGCGACGAGTTCACGCAGGACATCGGCGCTCGAGTACGGCGCGTCCTTCTCCTCGCAGTCGATGAACTGACCGAGTACGAGTCCCGCAACCCGCTCGAATACACCGGCGAGCTGCAGGTGCGTCCACATGCGGTCGAGCCGGTACGGGCGCTCGCCCAGATCCTCGAGCAGCAGCACCGCACCGGTCAGGTCGGGCATGAACGGGGTGCCGAGGAGGCGCGTGAATACCGACAGGTTGCCGCCAAGGAGCGGCCCTTGCGCGATGCCGTCGCCGTAAGTGGCGCTGCCGGTGAGCGGCGCCGCTGGCGCGGTCGACTCCAGGAGTGCGAACAGGCGCGCCGCGGTAGCCGGCGGCAGGCGTCCGAGCTGGGTCAGGACCGGGGCGTGAATGCTCGTATACCCGCCGCTCTGCAGCCACAGGTGCAAGGAGGTGATGTCGGAAAAACCGACGAGCGGCTTGGCCGCTGCGTGCGTGCCCGGGGATCCGAGGCGTGCCAGCAGGCGCGTTGCCCCGTAGCCGCCGCGGGCGCAGAACACGGCGCGAATATCCGGATCCGCGAACGCCGCGTTCAGTTCGCGCAGACGTCGCTCGTCTGCGCCGGCGAGGTATCGCTGCCGCTCAAACAGCCCCTCGCCGTACTCCACGCGGTAGCGCGCGCCGAGGACGGCGAGTCCCGCCTCGAATGCGGGGCGGTCAAAACCGCTCGCCGGCGCCACCACGGCGACGCGGTCACCCGGGCGCAACGCCGGGGGCGCTTCGAAGCTGGCATTCAACATACAATCACTCTAGTACATAGGCCGAAATCGCAGGAAGCGATTTCGGCGCACAGTAGGCCCAAGCGGCCTGAAAGGATCGTCAATGATCGGGTTTTTGTTGTGGCTCTTGCTGTTGTTCTTTTGCTGGCCGCTGGCGCTCGTCGCGTTGATCCTTTACCCGATCGTGTGGCTGGTGCTGCTGCCGTTCCGGCTCGTGGGCCTGACCGTCGAAGGGGTGTTTGCGCTCCTGCGCGCGCTCATCATGCTGCCGGCGCGTGCGCTGCGGGGACAGGCCTAGTCCGACAGGGCCTTGAGGTCTGACAGCAGCGCCGCCCGGCCGCGGGTGAGCTGATCCAGGCGTTGGGCCGCGGCCCGCATCGCCATCAGGTTCTGGACCGGTTCGTCGTTCAGACGCCGGTAGGCGTTACGCGCCGCGTGCCACAGGCGCGTGATTCGTGCGTGGCGCTCGGCGAGTTCGCGTCGCAGCGTGATTCGGCCCAAGGGGCTGGACAGGGCGGCGTGCATGAGCGCAATCACGCTTGAAATCGCGCTCAAGTAACAGTGCAGCCGTCACAGTACCCGCGAGCGTCGGCCTAAGCCGTTTCCTCACGCGGTACTCACAGGCGCGGCAGTAGCGTGGCGTGCGTGGACGCCATTTTCATTCTCGCACTGGTACTGCTGTACGCGATTACCCACTGGCTCGTCAGCGGGATCTCCCGGCTGGGAGGCCCGTCGTGAACGTCGTATACGCGCTCAGCGCGCTCCTCAGCGTGGCACTGCTGGTCTACCTCCTGTACGCGCTGCTGAAGCCGGAGGCGTTCTGATGAACGCTGCGGCGATGATGCTGATTGGGGTTTTCCTCGGGCTGCTGCTTCTGTGCGTGAAGCCCGTGGGCCTGTACATGGCCCGGGTCTTCGAGGGGCGTCCCGGGTGGCCGCTGCGGGCCGGTGCCTCCATCGAGCGCCGGATTTACCGCATCTGCGGTATCGACCCCGAAGCCGGCATGGGCTGGAAGCACTACGCCCTGGCGCTCCTGATGTTCAATCTCCTCGGCGCTGCCGCGGTGTATGCGTTGCAGCGCCTGCAGGTGTGGTTGCCCCTGAATCCGCAGAAGTTCGCCAACCTCGCGGCCGACTCCGCGTTCAACACCGCCGTGAGTTTCATCACCAACACCAACTGGCAGGGATACTCCGGCGAGTCGGCGATGAGCTATCTCACGCAGATGGCGGGGCTGGCGGTGCAGAACTTCCTCTCGGCTGCTACCGGCATCGTGGTCGCGATCGCACTCATCCGCGGACTCGCCCGGCACAGTGCCGCCACTATCGGCAATTTCTGGGTGGACGTGACGCGTGCGACGCTCTACATCCTGCTGCCGGTCGCATTGTTGCTCGCGCTGGTGCTGGTCTCGCAGGGGGTGATCCAGAATTTCAGCGCCTACAAGGATGTGACCACCGTCGAGGCCCGCACGCAGACGCTGCCCATGGGGCCGATCGCCTCCCAGGAAAGCATCAAGGAACTCGGCACCAACGGCGGTGGGTTCCTGAATGCCAACTCCGCGCATCCGTATGAGAACCCGAACGCACTGACCAACTTCCTCGAAATGCTCGCGATCCTCATCATCCCTGCGGGCCTCACCTATACCTTCGGCCGCATGGTCGGGGACACGCGCCAGGGCTGGGCGGTCTTGGCGGCGATGGGGATCCTGTTCGTCGCACTGCTCGCCATCACGGTACACAGTGAGCAACAGGGCAATCCCCTCATTGCGCAGCTCGGAGTCGATCAGACCGCGAGCGCCTCCCAGTCCGGCGGCAACATGGAAGGCAAGGAGACGCGCTTCGGCATCGCCGCCTCGGCGCTGTTCGCGACCATTACCACTGCGACCTCATGCGGCGCCGTGAACGCCATGCATGACTCGTTCACCCCGCTTGGCGGCCTCGTGCCGCTGTTCCAGATGCAGCTGGGTGAAGTCGTGTTCGGTGGTGTCGGCACGGGCATCTATTCCATGCTGATTTTTGCCATCGTCGGGGTATTCATTGCCGGACTCATGATCGGCCGTACGCCCGAATACCTTGGCAAGAAGATCGAGGCCTTCGAGATGAAAATGAGCTCGATCGCGATCCTGGTGATGCCGTTCATCGTGCTCACCGGTACCGCGATCGCTGTGAGCGTGGATGCCGGCCGCGCCGGTGTGGCCAATCCCGGCGCGCATGGCTTTTCCGAGATCCTGTATGCGTTCTCGTCCGCCGGCAACAACAACGGCAGCGCCTTCGCCGGCATCTCCGCCAACACGCCGTTCTACAACGTGGCGCTGGCGCTCACCATGTGGCTCGGGCGCTTCTGGCCGATAGTGGCGGTGCTCGCCATCGCCGGCTCGCTCGCCGCCAAGAAGCGCATCCCCGTAAGCGAGGGCACCATGCCCACCCACGGGGTGACCTTCGTCATTCTGCTCATCGGCACGGTACTGCTGGTCGGTGCGCTTACTTTCGTGCCGGCACTGGCCTTAGGCCCGGTTGTCGAGCACCTCATAGTCTGGAAGACGCCATGACCCGTCGCAAACCCGCGCTCTTCGACCCGTCGCTGCTGGCGGCCGCGGCGCTCGATGCCTTGCGCAAACTCGATCCGCGGGTGCAATGGCGAAATCCGGTGATGTTCGTCGTCTACATCGGCAGCATCCTCACCACCGCGCTGTGGGCGCAGGCGCTCGCAGGCCACGGCGAGGCGCCGGCGTGGTTCATTTTCAACGTCGCGCTGTGGCTGTGGTTCACCGTGCTGTTCGCGAATCTCGCCGAAGCGCTCGCCGAAGGACGCAGCAAGGCGCAGGCGGCGGCGCTGCGCGGCATGAAACAGAGCGTGCAGGCGAAGAAGCTCGCCAACCCGGCAGATCGCACGACCGTTGCGCAGGTGCGCGCCGATGAACTGCGGCGTGGCGACGTGGTGCTCATCGAGGCGGGTGACTACGTGCCCGCAGACGGGGAAGTGATCGCCGGCGCTGCCTCAGTGGATGAGAGCGCCATTACCGGTGAGTCCGCGCCCGTCATCCGCGAGTCCGGCGGGGATTTCTCGGCCGTCACTGGCGGCACACGGGTGCTCTCCGACTGGATCATCGTGCGCGTGACCGTCAATCCCGGCGAGACCTTCCTCGATCGCATGATTGCCATGGTCGAGAGCGCGCGGCGCCAGAAGACCCCCAACGAGATCGCGCTTACCATCCTGCTGGTTGCCCTGACTCTCGTGTTTCTGCTCGCCACCGCGACACTGCTGCCGTACTCGCTCTACAGCGTCGCAGTCGCGAAGTCTGGTACCCCGATCACCATCACGGCGCTGATTGCGCTGCTGGTATGCCTTATCCCGACCACGATCGGCGCGCTGCTGTCGGCGATCGGGGTCGCCGGCATGAGCCGCATGCTGCAGGCGAACGTCATCGCGACTTCCGGGCGTGCGGTGGAGGCTGCCGGGGACGTCGATGTGTTGCTGCTCGACAAGACCGGCACGATCACGCTCGGCAACCGCCAGGCGGCCGCCTTCATTCCGGCCGCCGGGGTCACCGAGGAGGAGCTCGCAGACGCCTCACAGCTAGCCTCGCTCGCCGACGAGACCCCCGAAGGGCGCAGCATCGTGGTGCTCGCCAAACAGCGCTTCCAGCTGCGCGAGCGCGATCTGGCCGCGCTTAACGCCATCTTCGTGCCGTTCTCCGCGCACACCCGCATGAGCGGCGTCAACGTTGGCGCCCGCCAGATCCGCAAGGGTGCGGCGGATGCCATCGAAAAACAGATCGCCGCATTCGGGCAGGGGTTTCCACGCGCCGTGCTCGCCACGGTCCAGGAAGTCGCCCGCCGCGGCAGCACACCGCTCATTGTCAGCGACGGGGCGCGGGCGCTCGGCATCATTGAGCTGAAGGACATCGTCAAGGGCGGCATCCGCGAGCGCTTCGGGGAACTGCGCCGGATGGGCATCCGCACCATCATGATCACCGGCGACAACCCGCTCACCGCGGCGGCGATCGCCGCCGAAGCGGGCGTCGACAGCTTTCTGGCCGAGGCGACTCCGGAGGCGAAGCTGAAGCTCATTCGTGAGCACCAGGGGCAGGGGCGACTCGTCGCCATGACGGGCGATGGCACCAACGACGCGCCGGCGCTGGCGCAGGCGGACGTGGCGGTCGCCATGAACACCGGCACGCAGGCCGCCAAGGAAGCCGGCAACATGGTGGACCTGGATTCCAACCCCACCAAGCTCATCGAGGTGGTAGAGACCGGCAAGCAGATGCTCATGACGCGCGGCGCGCTGACCACCTTCAGCATCGCCAACGATATCGCCAAGTACTTCGCCATCATCCCGGCGGCCTTCGTCACCACCTATCCGCAGCTGAACGCGCTCAACGTCATGCACCTGGCGAGTCCTTACTCGGCGATTTTGTCCGCGGTGATTTTCAACGCGCTCATCATCGTGTTTCTGATCCCGCTGGCGCTGAAGGGCGTGCGCTATCGGGCACTGGGCGCGGCGAGCCTGCTGCGCAGGAACCTGCTGGTCTACGGACTGGGCGGGATCCTGGTGCCGTTCGCCGGCATCAAGCTCGTCGACCTCGGCCTCGTCGTGACCCACCTGGTCTGAGGCATATCGTCCCCGACTGATGCATATGATTTCCTGATTTGATGCATATGGTTCCCAAAGGCATATGAACACTCCGCGCACTCGCAACGAAATCACCGCAGCGCTGCGTCCGGCGTTGCTCATGCTCCTCGTCATGACCGTGCTCACGGGCATCGTCTATCCGCTCGTGGTGACCGGCATCGCCCAGCTGGTCTTCCCGCGGCAAGCCGCCGGGAGCCTCGTCAGCCGCGGGGGGCAGGCGATCGGATCCACCCTGATCGGCCAGAGCTTCACCAATTCCAGATACTTCTGGAGCCGTCTGTCCGCGACCACGCCCCAGCCCTACAACGGCACGGCCTCCGGGGGTTCAAACCTGGGTCCTTTGAACCCGGCGCTGCTGGATGCGGTGAAGGCGCGCCTCGCGGCGCTGCGGGCCGCCGACCCCGGAAACTCAAGCCTCGTGCCCGTGGATCTCGTGACGGCCTCGGCGAGCGGCCTTGACCCGGACATCAGCGTCGCCGCCGCCCGGTACCAGGCGGCGCGGGTCGCCCGCGCACGCGGCCTGCCCACGGCGCGGGTGCAGGCATTGATTGCCGCGCACACCGCGGGTAGGTTGCTGGGTCTTTTAGGCGAACCGCGTGTCAACGTGCTGGAGCTGAATCTGGCCCTCGACGCGCTGAAGTGACCTGACATGGCCGAAACCCGGCCTGACCCGGACCAGCTGCTCGAGCGCGTCAAGACCGAAGAGGCCCGGGCTCAGCGCGGACGGCTGCGCATTTTCTTCGGCGCCTCGGCCGGCGTCGGCAAGACCTACGCCATGCTGGAAGCGGCGCGCAGCGCCCGCGCCTCCGGCACCGACGTGCTGGTGGGCTACGTCGAGCCCCATGGGCGCGTTGAAACCGAGCGTCTCCTGGAGGGACTCACGCGCCTGCCGACGCTGGCGGTGAGCTACCGCGACATCGTGCGCCAGGAGTTCGATCTCGACGCGGCGCTGGCCCGCGCGCCCGGGATCCTGCTCGTCGATGAGCTGGCGCATTCCAACCTCGTCGGCGGCAACCCGCCGCCGCGACATCCCAAGCGCTGGCAGGATGTGGAGGAGCTGCTCGCCGCGGGCATCAACGTCTGGACTACGGTCAACGTCCAGCACCTGGAGAGCCTCAACGACCTGGTCTACCAGACCACCGGCATCCGCCAGCGCGAAACGCTCCCCGATCACGTGTTCGATGAGGCCGACGACATCGAGCTCATCGATCTGCCGCCGGATGACCTGCTCGCGCGCCTGCACGCGGGCAAGGTGTATGTCCACGACCAGGCGAGTGCCGCGGTCGAACGTTTCTTTCGCAAGCAGAATCTGCTCGCGCTGCGCGAAATCGCGCTGCGCCGCGTCGCCGACCGCGTCGAGGCGGCATCCCGCGCACTCCCGGTTGATCGTGCCCAGGCGCGGCACGCACGCGATCGGCTGCTGGTGGCCGTGGGCCCCGATGAGCAGGCCGAGCAGCTGGTGCGCGCCGGCCGGCGCATGGCGGACGCGCTCGATGCGCAATGGACGGTTGTGTACGTGGAGACGCCGTGGCTGCTCAGGCTCCCGGAAGCTGAGCGCAACCGCCGCATCGACGTGCTGCGCCTCGCGGAGTCGTTAGGGGGCGAGACCGTGACGCTCGACGGCCCATCCGCCGCGGCCACCATCGCCGGCTATGCGCAGATCCGTCATGCCACGCGGGTGATTGTGGGTGCGCCGAAGCGCCGCGGCTGGCGCGCGTGGCTGCGCCCCTCGACCGCGACCGAACTGGTGCGCCGCGCCCGCGGGTTCGACGTAATGCTGATTGCCGGCAACGATCGCCTGCGTAGCACCCGCGGGGCCGGTAGCGCGGGCATCACGGGCCCGAGCGCACCCGCGGTGGTGCGCTGGGATCGCTACGGTTACGCGGCGGCGATCACGCTGCTGTGCACCGTGGTCGCGTTTCTCATGTTCCCCCATTTCGAGCTCTCCAACCTCGTGATGATCTACCTCCTCGGGGTAACGGTTGCGGGCCTGCGGCTTGGGCGTGGACCCTCCGCTCTCACCGCGGTGCTGAACGTGGCCGCGTTCGATTTTTTCTTCGTGCCGCCGCGGTACTCGTTTGCGGTCTCGGACGTGCAGTACCTGGTCACCTTCGCCGCCATGCTGACCATCGCGCTGGTCATCGCCTCCCTGACTGCGAGCGTACGTCAGCAGACCCGCGTCGCCGGCGCGCGTGAGCGGCGCACGGCGCTCTTGTACGCCATGAGCCGCGAACTCGCGGTCACGCGCGGCATCAGCGGCATGGCGCACGTGGCGGTGCGCCATATCGCGGAAGTGTTTCAGTGTCAGGCAGTGGTGCTCCTGCCGGACGCGCACGGACGCCTGCGCTACCCGCAGGAGCAGGCGCTCGAGAGCTCCTTGCGGCGCGCAGATCTGGCGGTGGCGCAATGGGTCGCCGACCACGCGCGGCGCGCGGGACTCGGCTCCGATACGCTGCCTGCGGCCCCGGGACTCTACGTGCCGCTGGGCGATGAGAGCCGCACAGTCGGAGTGCTGGCGGTGCTGCCGGAAAATCCGCGGCGGGTGCTGCTGCCCGAACAAAGCCACCTGCTCGAGACCTTCGCCGGCCAGATTGCGCTCGCCATCGAGCGCGCGCGTCTGGCGGAAGTGGCGGAACAATCCTCCGTCGCCGCCGAGCGCGAGAGCCTGCGCAACACGCTGCTCGCCTCGATTTCCCATGATCTGCGTACGCCGCTCGCGGTGATGGCCGGTGCCGGCAGCGCGCTCGCCCAGCACGGCGCCACGCTCGATGAAGGCGCGCGCCTGAGCCTCGCCCGTTCGATTGAGACCAAGGCGCGGGAGATGTCGGAGCTGGTATCCAACGTTCTGGATCTGGTGCGCTTCGAATCGGGACAGGTGGCGCTGCGACGTGACTGGCAGACCGTCGACGATCTCATTGGCAGCGCCCTCTCGATGAGCCGCGAGCGCCTCGCGCCGCGCGCGGTGTCGGTGCAGGTTTCCCCGGACCTGCCGCCGGTATGGGTGGACGCGACCCTCGTCGTGCAGGTGCTGGTCAATCTCTTCGACAACATCGCCAAGTACACTCCGCCGCAGACTCAGATCGTCGTCGCAGCGCTTGCCGGCGCCGACGCGGATCGCGTGCAGGTGATGGTGGACGATGACGGCCCCGGCTGGCCTGCCGGGGACCCGGCGCGCCTGTTCGCCAAGTTCCAGCGCGGCGCTGAAGAGGGCACGGTGGCAGGCGTGGGCCTGGGGCTCGCGATCTGCGAGGCGATCGTCCACGCCCACGGCGGGGAGATCCGCGCGCAGCGCCGCGACGGCGGCGGCGCGCGTCTCAGCTTTACGCTGCCCACGGTTGAGGTCGTGCCGTGACCGAAGCGATGCACCAGGTGCTGATCATCGAGGACGAGCCGGCGATCCGCGCCGTGCTGCGTGTGCTGCTGGAGGCGGAAGGCTATCGCTGCATCGAGGCGGACAGCGCCCAGCGGGCGGAGATCGAGACGCGCAGCCACAAGCCGGACCTTTTGCTCGTGGATCTGGGCCTTCCCGACGGGGACGGCCTCACGGTCATCCGGCGGGTGCGCGCCTGGTCACCGGTGCCGATCGTGGTGCTGTCGGCGCGCACCATGGAAGAGCAGAAGATCGCAGCGCTGGATGCGGGGGCGGATGACTTCGTCACCAAGCCGTTCAGCGCCCCGGAACTGCTCGCGCGGCTGCGCGCGGCGCTGCGGCGCAATGTCCGCAGCGCACAACAAGACTCGGTCCTGCAGCTCGGGGCGCTGCGCGTTGACCTGGCGCGGCGTGAGTCGTCAGGTCCGGCGGGTGAGCTGCATCTGACACCGCTCGAGTACCGGGTGCTCGAGTGCCTGACACGGCACCTGGGCTCGATCGTCATGCAGCGGCAACTGATTCGCGAAGTGTGGGGACCGGAGCGCGAGGATGATTCGCGCAGCCTGCGCGTGTGCATCAAGAACCTGCGCGGCAAGCTCGAGCCGGATCCGCGCGAGCCGCGTTATCTCATCACCGAGACCGGGCTTGGCTACCGGCTGCGGGCCGATGAGGAACCTAGCTGAGAGAAACCACCAGCTTCGCCGAGTGGCTGCGCCAGTTGATGGGGATGATGAAAGAGCGGCGTCCCACGTGCACCGGCACGTCGGGCTTCTCACCCGACAGCACGCTCGGCACCGAGATCACGAACTCGCGGCTGAAATCCCGGCGCGCGTTGCCGGAGATGGTGTTGGCCACCTCGCCGACGAGGTCACGCATGGTTTCGTGGCTGAAATCGTTCTCCTGCATTTTCATCAGCATCACGGTCAGCATTGCCTTGGGCGCGGTGAAGTACACCACCCCCTCGCGCTTGCCGGAGATGCTGATGATGCCGGTGTATTCGTGCACCGCCGGTGAACCCTCCATGAGGTAGGGCGAGCCGATCGACGCCGGTTCCTGTGCTGCCACGGAGAAGAAATTCGTCGTGGCATCGACAAAAGTCTTCAGTTCCTGTTCGTACAACATTACGCTTCGTCCCTTCTGGTCCTCAGCACAAGAGCTCAGCAATGGCTTCGTTCAGCTGCCGGTCCGTGAACGGCTTGTTGAGGAATCCGTTGGCGCCTTTTTCCATGGCTTCCACCGCGGTGGCCTTGTCCGCCAGCGCCGAGATCACCAGGATCCGCACCGCGGGTTTGAGCGTGACCAGT
>JANWKL010000023.1 GCA_025451375.1 Steroidobacteraceae bacterium | reverse complement strand
TCAACCAGTCGTATATCTCCGGCACCTACCTGGAGGGCGAGGACAAACGGTGGAGCGTCGAAGGCAATGCCACCCACCCGCTGGGCGATGCTTTTAACGCGGGCACTCCGGCGACCGTGGCGCTCGGTGCCAGCCTGGCAGGCGAGCACTTCGAGTCCGCCACCACCCCCTACAACGACCTCACCACCGCCGCAACGGGCCTTTCGGACAGTGCGATCTCAAAGGGCCGCCAGTCACAGGCGGCGTTCCTCGAGGTGGACGTACCGATCTCCCATAACTTCGACCTCGATGTCTCGGATCGTGAGGACCGATACAGCGATTTCGGCAGGACCAACAACGCGAAGCTGTCGCTGCGCTATCAGCCGGCCAGTTTCCTGACCTTCAGGGGAACAGCCTCCACCGGCTTCCGGGCGCCCACGCTCAACGCGCTGTACGCGCCGAATACCATTGCGGCTTCGACCAGCGGCACCATGGGACAGGGGAACCCGGACTGCCCGCCCGCAGTGCCCACCGCTGTTGCGCCGTTTACCGGCGCAACCTGCATCACGCAGGGACTGGGAGTGACCGGCGGAAACGCCAACCTGACGCCTGAGACATCGCAGAACTTCGATCTCGGTATAGTCATCCAGCCGATCACCGATATGGGCATTACGCTGGACTACTACCGAATCCTTCTCAAGAACACCGTCAGTAGCGTTCCGGCGTCGGCGATTTACGCTAATCCCTCGGGATTGGCGCAATACATCCACCTCGACAATAACGGCGGACTCACTCCGTCGATCCAGTCGGCCACGTCTTGTATTCCTTTCACGGCACCGACCTGTGGATATCTCGTGCTGACCAATCAGAATACCGGCCGGATCACGACATCCGGTTTCGACCTCAGCATCCAGTACTCGCAGCACAGTGCGATCGGAACATTCCGCGAGGACCTGGAAGGAACCGCGGTCACGCAGTTCCAGGAGCAGCAGTACACCGGCGGCCCGCAGCGCAACCTGGTGGGCTGGTTCAACCACCTTCCGCCGGCGTACCGTTGGCAGCACAACGTGCGGGTCGACTGGACGAGCCCGGAGAGCATGTGGGGTGCCGGTCTGAGCAACCGCTTCTGGTCGACCTACATCGACCAGTTCCGCGATATCAACGGCAAGCAGCGGATCGTGGGCAGCTATTCGCTCTTTGATGCCTACGTAAGCGTCAAGCCGATCCAGAAGCTGACCGTGTTGTTTGGAATCAAGAACGTGTTCGACAAGAATCCGCCGTTCACCAACGCCTCGCAGGAGAACTTTACGGCGGGGTACAACGCGCTCAATACGGACCCGCTGTTGCGGAACTTCTATGTCAATGTGAAGTACACCATCTTCTAGAATTCTCCAGGAAAAGTTGATTTGAAGCCCCGCCTCGTGCGGGGCTTTTTTTTGGGTGCGGCGCGGGCGATGTTACGATGCGCGCCTCCATGACTACCAAGGGCATCGTTCTGGCCGGCGGCTCCGGCACACGGCTGTACCCGGTGACGCGGGCCGTGTCCAAGCAGCTCCTGCCGCTGTACGACAAGCCGCTCGTGTACTACCCGATCGCCACCCTCATGATGGCCGGGATCCGCGACATCCTGCTGATTTCCACGCCCGAGGACGGCCCGCTGTTCCAGCGCCTCCTCGGCGATGGCTCGCAGTGGGGGATTCGCCTGAGCTACGCGATCCAGCCGCAACCGCGCGGCATCGCCCAGGCGCTCGTGATCGCCGCGGACTTCATGCAGGGCGAGCCGGTATGCCTCGTCCTCGGCGACAATCTCTTCTACGGGCACGGGCTGCCCGAGCAGTTGCGCGCCGCGGCCGCCCGCCCCGCGGGGGCGACCGTATTCGCCTACTACGTGCGCGATCCTGAACGCTACGGCGTGGTGGAGTTCGATGCCACGGGCAAGGCCGTGGGCCTGGAAGAGAAGCCCGCGGCGCCACGCTCGCACTACGCCGTCACCGGCCTGTACTTTTACGATGCGCGCTGTGCCAGCATCGCCCAGGGACTCAAGCCTTCCGCGCGCGGCGAGCTGGAAATCACCGACCTCAACCGCGTGTATCTTGAGAACGGCGCGTTGCACGTCGAAGTGCTCGGCCGCGGCGTCGCCTGGCTCGACACCGGCACCCATGCCTCGCTCCTGCAGGCCGCCAACTTCGTGGAAACGATCGAGTCACGGCAGGGCCTGAAAGTCTGCTGCCCCGAGGAGATCGCTTATCGACAGGGGCTGATCGACCGCGTGCAGCTGCAGCGCCTCGCGGATGCACTCAAGCGCACCGGTTACGGCGAGTACCTCGAGAGCGTGCTGAATGAGCGGGTGTTTTGATGCGCGTTGTGCCGCTCGCCCTTGCCGGAGTCGCACTCGTCGAGCACCCGCGCTTTGAGGATCCGCGTGGCGCATTCTTCGAGAGCTGGAACGAGCGCGCGTTTGCCGCCGCCGGTATCGGGGCGCCGCTGGTGCAGGAGAACGTCAGCGTCTCGAAGGCAATGGTGCTGCGCGGCCTGCACTACCAGATCCCGCACACTCAGGGAAAGCTGGTGCGGGTGCTGGCGGGCGCAATTTTCGACGTGGTGGTAGACCTGCGCCGCTCCTCGCCGACCTTCGGACGCAGCCTCTGTGTGAGTCTTGATGCGAGCCGCGCCGAATCCTTGTGGGTGCCGGGCGGCTATGCCCATGGTTTTCTTGCACTCGGCAACGACACCCGCGTGCAGTACAAGGTCACGGACTTCTGGTCGCGCGAGTCCGAGCACACCCTCGCCTGGAACGATCCGGCGCTCGCCATCCGCTGGCCGATCCCGCCAGGCGCCGTGCCGCTGTTATCGCCCAAGGACCAGGCTGGCGCGATGCTCGCCCAGGCAAAGACTTTTCCGTGAAAGAGGCGCCCCTGCGAGCGCTGGTCACCGGCGCGAACGGCCAGCTTGGCAAGGCGCTGGTGAGCGCAGCACCTGCCGGTGCAGTACTGAAATCCCTCACCCACGCCGAACTCGATATCGCGGAGCCTGCGGCGGTGGAGGCCTTGTTACAGGACTTTCAGGCCAACCTCGTACTCAATGCCGCAGCGTTCACCGCGGTCGATGAAGCGGAGCGGCAACCCGATGCCGCAGCGCGCGCCAACGCCCTGGGTCCTGCGGTGCTGGCCCGGGCCTGCGCCAGTCGCGGCGCCTGGCTCTGCCATGTTTCCACGGACTATGTGTTCGATGGCGCGCAAGGCCGCCCCTACGACACGAGCGCGCAACCCCACCCCTTGAGCGTCTACGGCCGCACGAAGCTCGAAGGTGAAAGCGCGATACGGCAGCAATTGCCGCAGGGTTCGACCGTGGTGCGTGCATCGTGGCTGTACAGCGCGCGCGGCGGCTTCGCGGCACGAATGCTCGCCCTCATGGCGAGTCGCCCGCAGCTGTCGATGGTTGCCGACCAGGTCGGGGTGCCGACCTCGGCGAGCGGACTGGCGCAGGTGCTGTGGTCCATGAGCGCGCGACGGACACCCGGGCTTTGGCATTGGAGCGACTCCGGGGTCGCGAGCTGGTACGACTTTGCGGTCGCGATCGCTGAGATCGCCGTGGAGCTCAAGCTCCTGCCTGCGGCGCCTGCCATCACACCCATCACCAGCGCCGAATACCGATGCGCGGCAGCACGGCCGCCCTACAGCCTCCTCGACAAGCGCGCCACGGAGAAACTCTTAGGGATCACGGCGCCGCACTGGAGGCGTGCGCTGCGCGCGACGCTCGAGGAGCTCGCGTGAGGAGACTGCTGGTGACCGGGGGGGCAGGGTTCATCGGGGCGAACTTCTGCCACTACTGGGCTGCCGGGCACCCGTCCGACCGGCTGGTCGTACTCGACGCGCTCACCTATGCCGGCAACCTCGCGAGCATCGCGCAGCTCGAGACCCGCGGCGCGCTGCGCTTCGTACGCGGCGATATCGGCGACGGCGCGCTCCTTGGGACGCTGCTTAAGGAGGAGCGGATCGACACCATCGTGAACTTCGCCGCCGAGTCGCACGTGGACCGCTCGATCGAGGACCCGGCAAGCTTCCTGAAAACCAACGTGCTGGGCACGCAGGTGCTGCTCGAGGCCGCGCGCGCCGCCTGGAACACCCCCGCGGCCCTTGCGTCCGGCCGCTTTCATCACGTCTCGACAGATGAGGTTTACGGTTCTCTCGAGCACGGCGCGGCAGGATTCACCGAGAACACGCCCTTCGCACCGAATTCCCCCTACGCCGCCAGCAAGGCCTCGGCGGATCACCTGGTGCGGGCCTACAACCGCACCTATGGTCTGCCCAGTACCATCAGCAACTGCTCGAACAATTACGGGCCGTACCAGTTCCCGGAGAAGCTGCTGCCGTTGTGCATTCTCAACATGCTCGAGGGCCGCGCCCTGCCCATCTACGGGGACGGCCTGCAGATCCGCGACTGGCTGCACGTCAGCGATCATTGCCGCGCCATCGAAGTGATCCTCCAGGATTCCCCGGTGGGTGAAACCTGGAACGTCGGCGGCAGTACCCAGGATCCCAACATCGCCATTGTCGGCACGGTGTGCGACCTGGTCGATGCGGCATTTGCCGCCGAGCCGCGGCTCGCGACGCGTTTTCCACACAGCGCGGCCGCCGCCGGCAAGCCCTCGCGCAGCCTCATGCAGCACGTACGCGATCGCCCGGGGCACGACCGGCGTTACGCGGTGGATTCCGGCAAGATCCGCCAGCGGCTGAAGTTCAGCGCCACGACCGACCTCGCCGCCGGGCTTGCGGACACCGTGCGGTGGTACCTGGCTAACGAGAGCTGGTGGCGAAGTGTCGCGAGCGGCGAGTATCGTCAGTGGTACGCGCGTCAGTACGCATCGGCGCGTGACTGAGCACGTGGGTCGCGTCGCGATTCGTGTAACCAGATATGGCGCATTACCAGCAACTCGAGTTCGTCAGGATCGTGACGCAGGGTTTTCCGGAATTTTCCCGGCAGGCGACGGTTCTGGAAGTCGGGAGCTGGGACATCAACGGCTCCATCAGGGGCCTGTTTGCGCAATGCGACTACGTGGGCGCCGACATAGCGCCCGGCAACGGCGTGGACCTGGTGTGTGGCGGCCAGGACATAGGATTTCCGAGCGGGCATTTCGATACGGTGATTTCCTGCGAGTGCTTTGAGCACAATCCGTACTGGCTTGAAACCACGGCAAACATGATTCGCATGCTCCGCGCCGGCGGCTGCTTCATCCTGTCATGCGCGGCTACCGGACGACGGGAGCACGGAACTCCGCGAATGTCTCCGGGCGCTTCGCTCACGAGTCTGAAGGAACAGGCGACCTACTATCGAAATCTGTCGCCGCGCGACTTCTGCGACCGCATCGACCTGCGCCGGCATTTTTCGCAGTTTTTCTTTTCCAGGAACCTGTATTCCAAGGACCTGTATTTCTTCGGCATCAAGGCCTCACCTGCTCTCGATCCTGCCATTCAGGCGCGCCTCAACGACCTTAAATCCAAGGTCGATGCCATCACCGTCAAGGGCAGGCTCGGATTGCTCAAACGGTACGAGGCCCACGTCTCGTGGTGGGCCAAGCAGGCCGTGGTTGGAGTTCTGGGCGAGCAGGGATCGCACGATGTGAAATACTGGTTGCGATCCGTGTTTCCGCGCCGCCGGCCTTAGGCGCTACCGGTGCGCGTGTTGATTCTTGAGCGTTTCATTGGTGGGAGGTTGTGTATGAAGAAGTTACTGATCGTTCTTTCGAGTCTGCTGATTGCCTCGAGCGCTGCCGCACAGGTGGGCACGACGGTGAAAGAGAGCGGCAAGGCGGTGGCGGAGACGGCCAAGCAGGCCGGTGATGAAGCAAAGAGTGCCGTGGGCCACGAGAAGGCGGAAAACAAAGCCAAGGCTCATTACCACAAGGCGAAGGCCCATCACCACGCCCATGCGGCCAAGGAAGCCGCTAAGGAAGCAGTGAAGTAAACCGGCAGCCGGTGCCCACGTGCGCCCCGGGGGGCAGCGTGGGTTTCAAATTGACTAGTCATCAGACTAGTCATATTATCCCGCGCATGAATGCCAGGAACTGGCCGGTACACGATGCCAAAGCTCGCTTCAGCGAACTGCTCGATGCGTGCGTACGCGACGGCCCCCAGGTCGTCACGCGCCGCGGCGAGCAGATTGCCGCGCTAGTGCCGATGGCTGAGTGGCAGCGTCTGCGCGAAGCGGCGCGACTTTCGCTAAAAGCACTGCTGCTCGCGGACTTCGCACGCTCCGAGCCCAAGCTACCGGCTCGCGGCCGGCTGCGACGGCGGGCAATTCCGTCGCTCTGACGTGCCGATGTACCTGCTCGACACGAACATCGTCTCGGAGCTGCGCAAACCTCGTCCCGACCGGGCAGTGGTCGCGTGGCTGGAACCGACCCCGGACAGCGAGCTACACGTTTCGGCCGTGACGCTGGGTGAAATCCAGGCGGGGATCGAACTCACCCGCGCGCAGGATCCCCTAAAGGCCGCGCAGCTCGAGAGCTGGGCCGATTTACTGGCTGCTTCCTACAACGTGCTCGCGATGGACGCCGCGTGCTTTCGGCGTTGGGCGAAGCTCATGAACCGGCAGTCCGGCACCGTTTCAGAAGATGCCATGATTGCCGCCACGGCCCTCGTGCATCAGCTGATTGTCGTTACGCGCAACGTGCGCGATTTCGCGCGTTTCGACGTTCAGGTCCTGAACCCGTTCGAGCAGTGACGCCTGCTGCTACTTGCCCAACGCATCCTCGAGCCTCGCCCGCCAGTAACGCAGGTGCAGCATCACTTTCTTGCGGATGCGGACGATGATCTTCAGCCGCTCGAACAACCACATTAACCCCGGAGCGGCGAACCGCGGAATGCCGGGACGGTATACGTGTCCGGTCGCAAAGGTCCGCGAGGCGCGAAAGGCGGGGTACATGGCCTGCACCCGCCGCAGTTCCTCACCCGGATCGACACCCATATCGGTGAGCTTGCGGTAAAACGCCGTGGGGCGGCCGTCGCCGGTGCGGGTGTGATCCATCGGTGTAGCGTCGACGACGTAGATCGGATGCTGCCCGGCAACAGTCCCCGCCCAGGCGACATCCGTGCCCCAGGTGCTGCGGGTCATGCCGAAGGTGGGGAGCAGCGCCTGCAACGCGGCGGCGGAGAAAGTCGGCGCCATTACTTCGACAAAAGTCACCCGCCGCAGCACGCAGGCGGGATTGCGCACCAGTGAGTTGAGCGTCGTGTGCGTGAACCAGCGCAGCGCGGGCTGCGACAGGTAGGTCTGGTAGTGCTCACACAGCTCGAAGAACCGTGACAGCTCGCCCGCGCGCAGGTACACGTCATCATCCATGAGCATGACGTAGCGGTAGTCTCGTGCTTGCGGGTACTGCCGCCAGAACTCGAGGAATCCGTCGAGCTTGTTGAAGCCGCCCTGGGAATAGAATTCCGCGAGCGCTTCCGGTTGCGGCGGGACGTACCAGCTGACACAGCAGTCCCAGTTGCGGTCGGGGTCTTCGGCAATCAGTCGCGGGTGCAGGGACTTGTCCCCGGCGCGCACGAACAGAAGATACGGACGTCGCGCGGGAGCGGCCAGCGCCGCGGCCGCAGGCGGGGGTTGCGCCACTTAGTCCTGCGCCTCACGCGGGCGCCAGGCCTGGGTCAGCTCCTGCTGCTTGCGCGCCGGCACAGGATCGTAGTGGGAGAGTTCCATCGTGTAGGCGCCCTGCCCGCCGGTTAGTGCTTTAAGGCGCGACTGGTACTCGGACACTTCCGCCAGCGGCACGAGCGCCTGCAGCGTCGTACGCTGCCCGGGAAGGGAGCTGTTGCCGTTGATACGCGCGCGCTTGGTGGCGAGGTCGCCGGTGATGTCACCGATGGCGGTGGCAGGCGCCGTGATCGACAGCAGCATGATCGGCTCGAGCACGATCGCCGTCGCCTTCTGCAGCGCATCCAGGAACGCCTTGCGGCCCGCGGACACGAACGCGACTTCCTTCGAGTCCACCGCGTGGTGCTTGCCGTCGTAGACGGTGACGCGCACGTCCTGGATGGGAAAGCCCGCGAGCGCGCCCTCGGTGAGGACCTGGCGCACGCCCTTTTCCACCGCCGGAATGTATTGGCCTGGTATCGCGCCGCCCTTCACATCGTCCACGAACTCGAAACCTGCGCCGCGGTCGAGCGCCTCGATACGCAGGAAAACCTCCCCGAACTGCCCGGCACCGCCGGTCTGCTTCTTGTGACGGCAGTGCCCGTCGGCGGGGCGCGTTATGGTCTCACGGTACGGAATGCTCGGCGGGTGCGTTTTCACGTGCACGCCGTAGCGCTCGCTCATGCGCTCGAGCAGCACCCGCAGATGAAACTCCCCCATGCCGTAGAGCACCGTCTCATTGACGGCGGCGTGATGCTCGACGCGTACGCACGGATCCTCGGCGGTGAGCTTGTGCAGCGTGTCGGCGAGTCGCTGCTCATCGCCGCGCCGCTCCGGTTCGATGGCGAGCCCGAGCATCGCGGGCGGAAAGGCGACCGGCAGCAGGTGATACTGGTCCTCATCGTGTGAGTCGTGCAGCACCGCATCCAGGTGCAGCTCATCCATCTTGGGGATCGCGCAGATGTCGCCGGGTCCGGCGCCCGTGATCTCCCGGGTGTCCTTGCCGAGAAGGCTGAATAAATGTCCGATCTTGACCGGCTTGCGCGCATCGCCGACGAACAGCTGACTGCCCGGGCGCACGGTGCCCTGGTGAACACGCAGCACGCCGAGCTTGCCGACGTAAGGATCGATGCTGACCTTGAACACGTGCGCGATCACGTGCTGTTGCGGATCAGGCGTGACGGGCACGCGCGTGGCGCCGCCGCCGGTGCCTTTGAGAAACGGCGGCGGATTGCCCTCGGTGGGGTTCGGCATGAGTCGCGTGAACACCTGCAGCAGTTCCGGCACCCCGGCGCCCGCTTCAGCCGATGCGAAACACACGGGTACCAGGTGCCCCTCGCGCAGCGCCTGCTCAAACGGGTTGTGCAGCTGCTCAGGTGACAGCTCCTCGCCCTGCCCGAGGTAAAGCGTCATGAGCGCTTCATCGAGTTCGACCACCTGGTCGATGATCTGGGTGTGGGCCGCCTCGGCCGAGGAAAAATCTGCGGTGCGGCCGTGCGGCTGGAAAAAGCAGTCCACCACCGAGTCCCCGCCACCGGCGGGCAGGTTCAGAGGCAGGCATTCGGGGCCGAACGCATCGCGTAGCTGCTGCAGCACCTCGGCACAGCGCGCGTCGCGGCTGTCGATCTTGTTGATAATGACCAACCGGCACAGCTCACGCTCGCGGGCAAAATCCATGAGCCGCCGCGTAAGCGCGTCGACGCCGTTGACGGCACTGACGACGATCGCCACCGCCTCCACCGCCTCGAGCACCGACAGCGTCTTGCCGAGGAAGTCCGGGTACCCGGGCGTGTCGATCAGGTTCAGGTGGGTGCCGTTGATGTCGAAACTGCAGACCGCCGTGTCGAGGGAATGCTGCAGGCGCTTTTCCTGGGGGTCGAAGTCCGAGACCGTGGTGCCGCGCGCGAGGCTGCCGCGGCTGCGGATCGCGCGGGCCTGCAATAACAACGTCTCGATGAGCGAGGTCTTGCCCGCGCCGGCCTGTCCGACCAGCGCGATATTTCGGATGCCCGAAGTGGTATACCCCATGGCCTGCTCCCCCGGCAATTTATGGCTGAAAGCCTACTCCTCCGGATACGCCGTGGGCCAGCCGGCGCTGTACCATGTGAACATGCGGGACGATGAGGCAGAAAAGCGGCGTGCGGCGGAGAAAATCGAGCGGCAGCTGGACGAAGCGCTCCGCGATACCTTCCCGGCGAGCGATCCGGTAGCGATCGTGACCTCGTACGAGGAGGAGGAGTCCGCCGAGCCGCCGCCCGCCGGGGCCTCTAAACGTTGAGTTCCAGGGCGGAGCCCGCCTGGTTGACCGTGGTGAGCACGATTGGCCGCCGCCAGACCTTGTGCAGGTAGGCGAGCACCTTGGTGCTGCGTTCGAGGTCAAGGCCCCGGCCGTCGGTGCGGCTGTCATGGGTGAGTTCGAGGGTGCCGTCGGTGCGCACTTTGCTCGCGGCGACGATCGGAGCGCCGAAGTTGTATTTTGGTGCGAGCACCGCCTCGTGCAATGCCGGAAGGTCCGGATCGAGTACGGTGATCTGCCCGTCGCTGCGCGCCTGGTAGCGAAACAGCCCCAACTCCGCGGCGAGCTCGCGTGTCAGATGGTTGCGCACGAAGGCAAAGTCATCGTCCTGCTCCATGACCTTGCGTGCCGCGTCGAGGCCGTCCCGCTCGATGAGCTTCTCCCACATTGAAAACCCAAGGTGATAGGGATTGATGCTCAGGGAAACCTGGGACTCGGCGGCGATCGGACGCACCACGTCCGAGTGGCACTTGATCGCATCCACGTAGGCGTGCTGCGGGATGAAGTCCGCCTCGCGCAGGAGGCGCGCATGCCAGTAGGAGGCCCAGCCCTCGTTCATGATCTGGGTGGCAAATACCGGGTAGAAATAGAACGACTCCTCGCGCACCGCGAGGAAAATATCGCGCTCCCAGCTCTCCATCTCCGGCGCATAGTTCGCCACGAACCACAGCAGGTCACGCTCCGGGTGCGGGGGCACCGGCGCGCGCTTGCGCGCCTCGGGCGGCGCATCACCGCCAGCTCGCTCCAGGGCCGCGAAGCGCTTCTGAAACGCATCGTCGACCAGCCCCTTCGCATCCCTGGCGTACTCGGGATAACGCTCGCGCCGCAAGGCCTGGTCGACGTCAATGTGCTGCTCGAGCGCCAGCGCCGCATCAAGCGCCGCTTCCACGCGTTGCGGGCCGTGCGCCTCGATCGCCTCGCTGATCTGGCGGGCGTGATTGGCGGCGTGCTCGACGATGCGATCGCTCACCTGCTCCTGGCAGCGGCGAAACAACAGGTTGTTGCGGGAGAAATCCGCGTGCCCGAGGACGTGTGCGGTGACCAGGATGTTCTCGGCGAGACCGTTGCTCTGCGCGAGGTACGCGTGCCCGGGGTTGCCCGGGAAAACCACCTCGAACAGCCGCGAGTGTCCCATGTGTCGCTGGATCAGCTGGTAGATGTAACGCACGCCAAAGGACCAGTGCGGCATGCGCACCGGCAGGCCATAGACGGCGATCTCGGTCATGAAACTCTCAGGCACCGCCTCAAAGTCGACCGGGTGAAACTTCAGCCCCGAGCGCGCCGCGAGCTCCTCGATGCGCCGCACGTAGCCTTGCCAGGCGTCGCTCATGATCTAAGCCGTCGCCTCGTTCTCGGTGGTGAAGAAATGCCGCACCGCGCCCCACACCGCATCGAAATCCCCAAGCGCGTAGCTGCCCGCGGCACAGCCCGCCGCCTGCAGCTCTTCGAACATGCGCCCGGTCTCGGTCGCAAGCGCCCGCGACGGACCTGCGGAAACCTCCACGTAGCCGGTAAAGCAGGCATCGGCGGTGACCGTGGCGAGCGCCGTGCGCGCATCCGCCGCATCGCTCACTGAATTGTCACCGTCGGACGCATAGAAGAGATATATGTTGCTGCGCGCCGGGTTGTAGCGCGCGTCGATGATCTCGCGCACCTTGCTTAAGCCGGTGGAGGCGACCGTGCCGCCGCTGCCGCTCACCTGAAAAAACTCCGGCTCGTTGAACTCCCAGGCCTCGGTGGTATGCCCGACGAACACGGATTCCAGCGAGCGGTACTCGCGCCGCAAGCCCTGCACCACCCAGAAGAAAAACGTCTTGGCGAGTTTGCGGTCGCGATCGGACATGCTGCCGGACACGTCGAGCATGAAGAACACCACGGCGTGCACCGCGGGTTGCCGGCGCCGCGCCAGCTGCCGATAGCGCAGGTCTTCATCGGTGAAGGTCGGCGTCGCGCCCGGCGCCCCGCGCCGTTTCACCATTTCCTTGAAGGAGCGCCGCCGGTCGAGGCGTGAACGCGCGCCGCGTCGATCCCAGCCCTCGCGCGTCCAGTCGGTTTCCTCCGACGGGCCGGCGCGCGGCTTGAGGTTCGGCAGCTGCATCTCCTCCCACAGCCAGTCGACAATCTCATCGACCTTGAACTCGAGCAGGAGCTGCACCTCGCCCTCTTCGCGGCCGCCCGGGCCTTTTTCGCCCTGGCCTTCCTTGGAAGGGTCGGTGAACACGTCCCCGGGCTTGGCGTTGCCCTGACCGGCACCAAAGGATTCATCGGGGCGGCGCAGGCGAAAATGATGATGCTCGAGCATGCGCACCGGCACCCGCACGGTGCGCGCATTTTCGTTGGCGAGATCGGCGCCGGCGATGATGTCCGGCAGGTTGTCCTTTACGGCGGCGCGGATTTTCTCATCGTGGCGCAGCCAGTCGCGCGCCCCGCGTGAAAACAACTCATACCACTTGCCGGCGCCCTCGCCCATGAGTGCGCCGCTACTCCTGTGCCAGCAGGGTGGTCACGTAACTCAAGGCTTCCCGGGCGCTATGCTCGTCATAGCCGTACTCGGCGACCAGACGCTGCTGTACCACCGAGATTTTCTGGCGGGCGTCATCGTCCGGGCGCGCAGTGGAGGTGACGAGCCGCAGGACGTCGCGGCGTTCCTCGAACAGGTACTGCTCGATCGCCTCGCGCATGCGCGCGTGGCTCGCGAGCTTGAACTTCTCGCCGGCCTTGAAGGCCACCATGGCTTTGCGCACGACTTCCTGGCGGAAGGACTGTTTGCCCGAGTCCGACACCTTGATTTTCTCCTCCACCGAACGCAGGAAGCGCTCATCGGCCGGGCGCGCCTCGCCGGTGATCGGGTCGCTCACCTGGCGCTGATCGAGTGACGCCTCGACCTCGTCCAGGTATTTCTCCAGCAGCTGCTGCGCCTCGGCCTCGAAGGAAGCAAACATCGCCCGGTGCACGTCCTCCTTGACCCAGCGGTTGTAGAACTCCTTGCGCGCGCAGATCAGGTGATCAATCCAGGCCTTTTTCTGCTTGGCGTCCATGCGCGCATCGCTCTCGATGGAGTCCTTGAGCGCGAGCAACAGCTCCATGCTGGTAAGACTATGGGTGTTGCCGCGGGTGATCGCGTTCGACAGGGCGTTGATCACGAAGCGCGGGCTTACCCCGGTCATGCCCTCCTCCGGCGCCTCGGCGCGCAGCCGTGCCGCTTCGCTCTCGGGCATGCCCTCGACGGCCTCGCCCGCGTAAAGGCGCAGTTTCTTTGCCAGATCCAGGCCCTCACGCGCAGGTGCAACCAGGCGCGTCAGGATGCCGAACACTGCGGCGAGATTCAGCACGTGCGGATCCAGGTGCACGTTGCGGAACGCCGGCGCGCCCGAAACCAGCTTGTGGTAGATGCGTGACTCATCGCGATACGAGAGCGCATACGGGACCTTGATGATCACCATGCGGTCCAGCAGCGCCTCGTTCTCTTTTTCCTGCAGGAACCTGTGGAACTCGGCGAGATTGGTGTGGGCGAGAATCGTCTCGTCGACGTGAATCAACGGGAAGCGGGACACCTTGACGTTCTTTTCCTGCGTCAGGGTCAGGAGCAGATACAGGAACTCGCGCTTCACCTTGAGGATCTCGATCATCTCCAGCACGCCGCGGCTCGCGGCATACACCGCGCCCGACCATGACCAGGCGCGCGGATCACCCTCGTCGCCGATCTGCGCGACCTTGGCCAGATCCACCGAACCGACGAGGTCGGCGATGTCCGCGGTCGTCGGGTCATGCGGCGCATAGGTGCCGATGCCGACGCGCAAGGCCTCGTTGAGGAACACACGCTCGACCGGCACGCGCACGAAATCGCCTTCGAACTCGCGTTCGACAAAATCGCGCGCCCACGGCGACAGCTCGCCGCTGACATTGACGCCGTAGCGCTCGCGGAAATCCGCGCGCAGGCTGGTGGGAATGAGATTCAGCGGATTCTCGCGCAGCGGCGAGCCGCGGATGGCGTAGAGCGCGCCCTCATCGGTGCGGCTGTATTCCTCGAGTCCGCGTTTGAGCAGGATGGCGAGCGTCGACTTGCCGCCGGAGGGCGGCCCAAGCAGCAACAGCAGGCGCCGGCCGACGTCGGAACCGGCGGCGGCGGCCTTGAAGTAATCGACCACCCGCGAGAGCGGCTCATCGATGCCGAACAACTCGCGCTTGAACAGTTCCCGCGCGCGGCTGTTCTCGGACGCATCTGCGTCCCCGACCCGGCCGTGCCAGCGCAGCATGTCCCAGACGTATTCGTGGCTGCTGCGGGCCAGCGCCACCGGGTTCACCGGCAGGATTCCCGTCAGGAAGTCCCCAAAGGTGCCTTCCCAGCGCTGCGCGCGGTGCAGTCGACTGAAAGAACTAAGGCTATCGATGAAATCGGCAGTGGCGCCGTTGGAGTCCGCGTCAGCAGCGAGGAGCGGTCGCATCGTCCATACCTCCCGTTGAGCTCATCAATCTCGAGCCGGGGCCGGCGGGGCCGGCGATGCCAGCTGCGGGTTAACTTAGTCCCAAGGCTGCGCCCAGAGAGTGACGGCCATCAGATCCTGGCGCACCTATTACGTTAAGACGGTCACAGCGCCGGATTGTTCCGTCGGCCGTACGCAAAGCGAGTGCTGCTTCATAGGTTGATTATTCGCGTCGCGGCGTCCCGACGTGCGCTCTCGTTATTGTGAACTGACGCACTGCGTCGCTGCCGAGGCTACTTATCCTGCAGTTGCGAGGTGGTGCAGGCACTTATGGACTGGTGCGGGCCTCGTTCCACGGAGCGGAAGTACGCAACGACAACTGTTTTTTTCGGAGATACGTCACGTGGCCAATGCAGCACCGTCTGCGCCCCGCCTGCGCGAAGCAACCGCCCCCGCCGCGGCGAGCAGCGCCCCCCCGGCATCATCCCTGCCCGCGGTCGATGTGACCGCAATTACGACGCGCGATGACTTTCTGCTCGAACTCGGGCAGACACTCGGCGGTCAGGCCGCCGTACGTCCGGTCGAATCCATAGACGCGGCGCTGCCGCACCTCTCGAGCAAACGCCGCGCCCAGGTGCTGGTGATCGACGCGCGTGACGTCACCGAGCTGCGTGCCGCCGCCGACGCCGCCCATGCCGAGGCGCCACATGCGGTGGTGCTCGTGTTCACTGAAAGTGCCGCCGAGGGACACACCGGCAGTGCGCTGAAGGGCTCGAGGGTATTCGCGGTCCTGCCGCTCCCGGTTGATGCGCGCAAGACCCAGGCTGTATTCGAGGGCGCCGTCGCCGACGCGCAGCAGCGCAAGGACGACGCGCCGACCGACGAAGTGCAGGCTCCGAACCTCAATATCGGTGCTTTCCGCCCGGCGCCGGCCACCGACGCTGCCGCTTCTGACGATGGCGGTGCGGGCGACAAGCGCAAGCTCATCATGATCGGCGGCGCTGCCGCGGCCACGGTGGCGCTCGCCGCCGTCGCCTGGCTCCTCCACAGCAAGGCGGCCCCGCCAACCGCAGCCACCCCGTCAGTCCCGGCCGCCAGCATCGCAAACTCCGCGGCACCGGCCGCGGCGCCCGACAGCACCGCCGCGGCCGAGCCGGCGGTTGCGGTCGCCGACACCTCCATTCTCAAGGGTAAGGTCGATGACCTGCTCGAGAAAGCGCGCCTCGCGATGCACGAGCGGCGCTACACCGAGCCCACTGGCGACAACGCCCTGCTGTACTTCCGTTCGGCGAGCGCGGCTGATGCGAGCAACGGCGAGGCCCGCGACGGCCTGCAGCGTGTTGCCGGTGTACTCGCCGGCCGCTTCGACGAGGCTTTGAGCGCCGGCCGCTTCGACGAAGCCGCGCTCACGCTCGCCAACTTCCGGGCGGCGGCACCCACTGACGCACGGGTCGGCCCGTTCACGCAGCGTCTGGCCGTCGCCCAAGTCAGCCGAGCCATCGCCGACGGTAATTTCGAACGCGCGGCGGCACTGGTGCGCCAGGCGCAGCAGTCGGGCCTCGTGCCCGCAGAACAGATCAGCCGCTGGCGCGCGGAGCTCGCACGGCACCAGGAGGACAGCAAGGTCCAGCACCTGGTCACTCTCGTCGCAGAGCGCATCCGCGACGGCAAGCTTACCGACGCGGACGACAGCGCCAGGTCCTACGTTCAACAGCTCACCACCCTCGCCCCGGGCAGCCCGGCCACGGCGCGCGCCAACCATGACCTGATCGGCGCTTACCTGCACAAGGCGCGCGACGCGGCGATCGCCAAGAACGCGGCCGACCAGGACCACTGGATCAACGCGGCGCGCGACGCGGGCATGAAGCCTGCGGAAATCTCGGTGTTCATGCGCGATCTGTCCAACACCCGGCAGAAGGCGAGCGCGGCCGAGGGCGAACGCCTGGTGCAGAGTTTCCGCGAACGCCTGGGTTCCGGGGCACTCACGGATCCCGCCCAGGACAGCGCCGCGTACTACCTGACGCAACTGCAGACGAACTCCCCGAACGACCCGGCGCTTGTCCAGGGAAGTCGTGATCTCGCCGGCAAACTCCTCGAGCGTGCCCGCGCCGCGGT
>JANWKL010000022.1 GCA_025451375.1 Steroidobacteraceae bacterium | reverse complement strand
GACAAAGACAACGGGAATGGTGCGCCACTCAGCAGCATTGCGAACCTGCGTGCCCGAGCCCGCAAGCACATCGAAACCGGCGCGGTGACCGACACGTATGCAGCAGACCGCGAGACAGTGCTGCGGCTCCTGAACGAGGCGCTCGCCACCGAGATTGTCTGTACGTTGCGCTACCGCCGGCACTACTTCATGGCGGACGGCGTGCAGGCAGAGGCAGTCAAAGAGGAGTTTCTCACGCACGCGCAGGAGGAGCAGGCGCACGCGGATCTCATCGCGGCGCGAATCGTGCAACTCGAGGGGGAGCCCAACTTCGATCCGCGTGGTCTTGCCGAACGCAGCCACGCCGAGTACGTCGCGGGAGAGTCCCTGGACGACATGATCCGGGAGGATCTGGTGGCGGAGCGGGTGGCGATCGATTCCTACAAGGAAATGATCACCTACATCGGCGCGCGCGATCCGACGACCACACGAATGCTCAAGGAAATCCTGGCGAAGGAAGAAGAGCACGCCGAGGACCTCTCCAGCATGCTGGTCGCGGTGAAACCGCGCGGCCGCACCGATCAACTCGTGCGCTGATGAAAGCGCTCAGATCCGAAGCTATGAGGCCAGGCGTGGAAATGTTGTCATGCGCATAGTGATCCTCACCGCTCTGTTGACCGCGGTCGCGGTCTGGTTTTGTGTGCAGCGCGGCCGGGTCGTGCGCGCTCGCGCATACTCCAATGCAGCGGAGCGTTGGGAGAATGAGGGGGGCGGCTCGCGTCCATCGCCAGTGTTACGGGACGATCAGGCTATGATGTCGTAACCGCGGGTTAACCGCCCTTTTTTGCCGAACACCCATGAATTCAGCCGCTCGCCAACTATTGTTGGTCGGGTTACTGCTCGCTACCGTCATCGGCCTGTTCGTTGCAGCTGAATCGGGGCAGGGCCAGCTCGCAGAGGCAAGCCGCAGGGTTGAGCGCAGCGCGCGCCGCTCGAACGCGCTGGGCGAGATACTGCGGGTGCTCATTCAAGCGGAAAGCGGGCAGCGCGGCTACTTATTACTCGGGGAGCCTAATTATCTGCTGCCTTATCAGGAGGCGCTCGCAAAGGTTGAGCCCGATCTGAGGGAACTCGACGCAGCTTTCGCAACGTCTGATGCACCGACTCGAGCGAGCGTCGCGGAAATCGGCAGCCTCAGCCGCGCGAAGTTCACCGAAATGGGCGAGACGCTCGATCTGTATCGCAATCATGGGCGCACCAGCGCCATCGAGCTGATGCGCACGGATTTTGGCTATCGGGCGATGTCGCAGATTACCGAGCGCGTCCGTCAGATCCAGCGTGCCGAGGCTGATGACATGCTGCAGGCGAGCCGCGCATGGCGCACCGATCGGACGGTGAGCTTTGCGATCATGAGTGCCGCACTGGCGTCGAGCCTGTTTCTGGTACTGCTGCTGCGCCGGGTGGTGCTGCGCTATATGTCCTCGAAAGAGCGCGAAGCTGAGCGACTGGCTGAGCGGCAAGCGGAGCTGGAGCGCGTCGTGAAGCGACGCACCGAGGACTTGTCCGAGCTCTCGACTCACCTGCAGTCGCTGGCAGAGCAGGAGAAATCGGCCCTGTCCCGCGAGCTGCATGACGAGCTTGGCGGCTTGCTGGTTGCCGCCCGCATGGATGTGTCCTGGATCGAAGAAAGAGTGGGCGGTAGCGACCCGGAGCTGCTGACACACTTCAAGCGCCTGCAGGATGCGCTGCTCGAGGGCGTCGATCTGAAGCGCCGTGTGGTTGAGAATCTGCGACCGACGCTGCTGGATAACCTCGGACTGATACCGGCGCTGCGCTGGCAGGTTGCGGACTCCTGCGGGCGGGCAGGACTGGTCTGCGTCGAGCACTATCCGCCGGCGCCGCTAAACCTGCTTCCAGAGGCCTCGATCGCGATATTCAGGATTGTGCAGGAGTCCCTGACCAATATTCTCAAGCATGCGAACGCGCGTAACGTTGAGCTCGCGGTCGAATCCCAGGGGAACTGGCTGGTCGTCACCGTCCGCGACGACGGTGTGGGGTTGCCCGATGACCGGCGCGAGGCACTGAGGTCACACGGCCTGTCCGCGATGCGCCACCGGGCCGCTGCGCTTGACGGTCAGTTTCGTGCCAGCCGTCTGGCAGCCGGCGGCACCCAGATTGAGGTGCGGCTGCCTCTTGAGCGGATCACAGCGACAGTGCCCGCTTATTGAGGGCCCTGCTATTGCCTTCAATGTGCGCCGGAATCGACCCGCTGTCTCGCAAAGTTGCGCAGCAGCTCCGGAATCTGGAAGTAGTCACGCGACTTGTCGAGGAAGGCTTCCACGCCAAAGGACTCCGCCTCGCGGCGATACTCCGGCAGGCCGAAGTTCGTGAGGATGACGACCTTTGGCCGCTGGGCGATCTTGCCCCGCGCCAGTGAGCGCAATACCCCGAAACCTGAGCCGGTGCGCAGGTGCAGGTCGAGAATCAGCACGTCAGGATGTAGCGCCGTGATTCGACTTACCGCGTCGGCCTCGGACTCCACGGTACCGATCAAATCCACATCCGGCAGGCGTTGAATCAGCTCGGATAAGCGCGCTGCTAGCAGCGTGGAATCCTCAACCAACAGAACACTTAATGATGAGCTATTCGACATAATCTACTCGACAGATGTGCCCCGTAGCGAGGCACATCACGGGGCGCCTCTTCTCGACCACCGCGATGGGCAGCGTACCGTCCCGACCAGCGCGCGAATGCCAGTCATCGGCGCGCGAGCCTGTCAGCGATCGCTGACCAATGTCCCTGGGCCTATTGAACAAGTCCGTTTCGCAGCGCGTAGGTGGTCAGATCCGCATTGGTATCGAGATTCATCTTCTCCAGTACGCGCGCACGGTAAGTGCTGACGGTCTTGACGCTGATGAACAGCTCCGCCGCGATCTCCGAAACTGAACGCCCAACCGCCAGCTTGCACAGAATCTGAAACTCGCGCTGCGACAAGGCGGCGTGTAAAGGCTGATCGCTCGGCTCATCCAGTGCGGTGACCAGCATTTCGCTCAAGGCGGCGCTAATGAAGCGCTTCCCGGCCAGTACCGTGTGAACCGCCCGCATGAGTTCCTCGGGCGCCTGGTCCTTGGCAAGGTAGCCCGAAGCGCCACCACGCAGTACGTTTATCGCGTACTGCTTCTCGGCAAAACCGCTCATCACCAGCACCCGCGTATTGGGGTGTCCGGAGCGGATGTGCCGCAGAATATCCAGACCGCTGCGATCCGGCATGTTGATGTCGAGGATGACCAGATCCCAGTTTCCCTCGCGCAGCTGCTGCAGGGTTTCGGCACCGGTTGCCGTTTCCCCGATCGCCTCAATTGCACGGTCCTGCTCCAGATAATGGCGCAGTCCGGTGCGGATCATCGCGTGATCGTCGGCAATAAGAACGCTTGGCATTGAGCCTCCAGAGGCTGGTAACGGCGAGCGACCGTGACAGTACCGGGTTCACCTCTCGCGCAGCGTACGCCAAGTGGCTGATCCGCTGTAGTCATGTTCCTACAAAGTCCTACGGTAGGTCGGAACCTACGAGGGCTGACGATCTGCGGGGACGGCAGGTGGCTGCGTGACGGTGTCAGCATGCGGCCAGTTGATTGTTCCATGTAGTAACGAACGGAGACACGGACCATGAATGAGGACCAGGTAAAAGGACGGATGGAAGAGCTGGCGGGCAAGACAAAAAAATTTCCGGCAAGGTTGTTCACGACAATTCCCTGAAACAGAAGGGACGCCTGCAGGAAGTCGCGGGCAAGGCGCGTGCGACTTATGGCGACGTCAAGGAAGAGGTGAAAAGGACGGTACCGGCAAGTAAGCCGCTGGCGGGGATGCCGCGGTATGTAGCGCAAGTCCTACGCCGCATCGCGCTGCGATCCGACTCACCTGAGTCGTCGGGTGGCACAGACTTCCATTGCACCGTTAACCAAACAACATCCGGGGAAGCCTCAATGCTCCACTATGCAGTCGTTTTCTTCGTCATCGCGATCATCGCCGGTGTCCTGGGCTTTGGCGGAATCGCCGCCGGCGCTGCCGGGATTGCCAAGATCCTGTTTGTGGTGTTCCTGATCGGCGCGCTGATCGCGTTCTTTGCTGGTCGTTCGCGAGTCTAAGGAGAAGACGCTCATGACACTACCTTCCCAGGACAGCTCCGCGGTCACCAAAGCGCGGCGGCGTTTCCCCTCTGAAGCGCCGGCACGGCCTGCGCCAGTGCATGCGCTGCCGCGGCTGCCTTACGCGTTGAATGCGCTCGAGCCGGTCATATCGGCGACCACGTTGGCGGTGCATCACGGTAAACATCACCAGGCCTACGTCGACAAGCTCAATGAGCTGGTGGCGGGGACGGCGTTCGCCGGGCTGACGCTGGAAGATCTGATCATGCGAACCGCTGGCACGCAGGAGCACACCGGGATTTTCAACAATGCCGCACAGGCGTGGAACCATGCCTTCTATTGGCGTTGTCTGAAGCCCGCCGGGAGCGACGCGATCCCGGAGGTACTAGGCAAGATGATCAAGGAATCCTTCGGCGATCTGGCCGCGTTGAAAAGCGAATTCGCGAAGGCCGCCATCGAACAGTTTGGCTCCGGCTGGGCATGGCTGGTACTCGACGGAGCGAAACTGCGCGTCGTCAGGACCGGCAACGCCAATGATCCCCTCCCGCATCATCTGCGCCCCTTGCTGGCGCTCGATGTCTGGGAGCACGCCTACTATCTGGACTACCAGAACCGGCGAGCCGATCACGTGCACGCGGTGCTCAATAAGCTGATCAACTGGGAATTTGCGGCCTCGAATCTGGCCTGAAGAAGTTCGTGTCGCTCACACGCGGCCCATGCCGCGTGCGTAGCATCACGGCTGTGGTGACGCCGGGGAGGTCGTTGCCCCGGGCTGCGGTCGCCAGCGACAGCGCAAGACGAATCAGATCGTGAGCGGGGTTGCCGATCACGGTCTGATCCAGGTCACGGATCTGGATCTCAATCTGACCTTCGGCATTGGCGACCGGACCTAAGTTGCCAACGTGGCAGTCGCCGCAAATCCAGATTGGCGGCCCCGCCGGAATGGCCACACGCCCACGACGTCGCAGCCATTGGTAGAACTGAGTTGTGTTGCCGCGCACGTAGGCGTGCGCCGAGCGCGCCATTTTCAGATTTCGTTAACTCCGCAGGGCCGCTTGGCGATCAAACAGGAAATTTTGAATGCCTTGCGCTTGCGTTTCATTCGGCGTTAGCCGGGGCGGCGGAGGGTTTTTTGGTTGCCTGGCGGCCCTTCAGCCCGACGCTACCGAGCATCAGCTGCTTGCCCGTGCCGGGACTCAGGAACGCAAGCAATGGCGCGCCCTGCTTGCTGTGCTCGGCAGCGACCTTCAGGGCCACCAGGCTGGGAATTGCCAGCACGACGCCTGCTACGCCCCAGAACCAGCCGCCAAACCACAGCGCGAGAAACACGATGATTGGACTGAGTTCAAGTCGCCGTCCCACGAACAGAGGCTGGACGATCTGTCCTTCGATGGTCGCCAACGCCAGATAGCTGCCGGCGACCGCCAGGACGCGCTCCGCACCATCGAAGGAGACGAGTGCAACGACCGCCAGAACCAGCAAGGTCGTCGCCGAACCGACGTACGGGATGAAATTCAGGACGCCCGCCAGCACACCCCACAGGAGCGGGTTGGGCATGCCGAGCGCCATCATCGCCCCGAACGTGGCCGCGCCCAGTCCGAGGTTGATCAATGCGATCGTGGCGTAGTAGCGACCCACTTCACTGCGAACGGCCTCGATGACTCGCAGCGCGTGTCCGGCATGGGCGTCGCTCGCGAACGCGGCGGTCATTCGAGCCAGCACCGGCGGTCCTGCCGCCAGTAGAAACAGAGTCAGGATGATCACCGTTACTGCCGCGACCAGGGCTGCCCGGGTTTCGGCAAGCAGCCCATCGGAGTCGCTCGGAGTCGCCGCTACCTTCGCAGCTGGGGACGCTGTGCCGCCGCCGGCCGCTGACCCGGCATCGGTGAGGTGACCGGCCCGATTGGTGACGACATCGATGCGATGCATTACCCGGGCGACGGGCCCGAGCTTTCTTTGGATGACCAGGGACGTGTGTGGCGCGGCCGCCAGCCATTTTTGTGCCGGTTCCCACAGGAAATTGACCGTGCCGCCCACCACCCCGAGGAATATCGCCAGGATCAGCAGGGCACTGACACTGCGCGGCAAGCCCCGTCTATGCAGCGCTTCGACCGGGCTCGAAAGCAGGAGAGCAAAGAGAATTGCCAGGCCAACCGGAATAAAGGCGCTGCGGGCAAAGTACCCGAGTGCCCCGATCAGTCCGCTGACCAGCAATATCAGCGCCAGGGAACTGCGGGGTCGTTGCGGACTGGCCGGCCCCAGGCTCATCCGTGAGCCCGAGGCCACCATTTCGGATCGCGCGTGCCGTCCTGGCCGCGAGGGGCTTGATGTTGCTGCCGGCGTTGTCGCCAGGCCCGCAAGCACTCCCGATTTCGAAATTGCGCGTAACTGAGCACAACCGGTTCGAGCTCGGTTGGGGCCGCGTCTGACTCCTCGGTCGGTCGCATGTCGCTATTCACCGGGAATCTCCCCTGACCTTGCGCTGAACCTCTGGTGACTAAAGATGGACGCCGGGCAGTCCCAAGTCACGCGGCGCGGGCCTGCAATGCGCGTAGGAACTGTCTGACGTGGGCACGGCTAAGCGGTTGGAACCTTAGAGAGTCGGCTTTCTGCCCGTGATGGCGTGGTACGCGAACAGCACCACCACGGCGCCAATCACCGCGACGACCAGACTGTAGATGTTGACGCCGCTGACGCCGGCCATGCCGAAAACATTGAACAGCCAGCCGCCGACGACTGAGCCGACAACGCCCAGCACAATGTCCAGGATCAGGCCGTCTCCGCTCTTGTTCACGATCTTGCTGGCGATGAATCCAGCGATGAGACCCAGAACGATCCAGGCAAGGATTGACATGAGAAATCTCCCCTGGTGATTTGTTGCGAACGTCAGCATCCGGGAGTCGCCCGGCACGCGCTGGCGCACCGGGCGTCCCCCGTGATCAGCAGTTAGTCGTCCTTGCGCACCTTGAGCGTGCTCTTCACGTCCTTCACGCCTTCGGTGTCACGCGCGATGGACATGGCACGGTCGACCGCTTCCTGACTGTGGGCGCTGCCACTCAGCCACACCACGCCGTTTTCGTCCGTATCAACACGGATGCGTCCGATACTGGTGATGTGCTCGGCCGCGAGTTTCGACTTGATCTTGGTCGTGATGACCGAGTCACGCACGAAAGCCTTGGGGTGCGAGCGATCGGCGTCCGCATCCTGGGCGAGCGCGAGGGGTGCGGCAAATATGGCGGCCAGCAGCAAGCTCGTCGCTACAGCTGTCATTTTCATGGTCCGTAACCTCTTTCAATAACTGACGTTAAAAGCAGGTGTATTAGCGCCTTTCACCGGCGGCGCGGGAATCGGACGACGCTGATAGCGGTGTCGGCGCTCCGGTCACAGGGCAGGGGTTTTGTCCTACGTGGTCCTGAGCGGCCCTCACAGCTCGCGGTCAACCGGCAAGAGCGATAACGTCCGCACCTCCAATTTCTGCCAGGAGTTGCGAGCCGGCTCGATGTGGTAGGTGACGGGCTTACCCTGTTCCTCGGTAGTCCACAGGAGTTGCGGAGAGGCGTGGGGCTCCGCGCGCTCCAGCGTGACGCGGTAGGCGCTCGCCGGTTGCGTCATGGCCTGAAAACGCTGCGCGGTCTGGGCGGCGAGGTCCGGACTGTGGATGATCAGTCCCAGTTCGGTGTTGAGCCAATGCGAGCGCTCGTCATAGTTCATGGAGCCGACAAACACGGCGCTGCGATCAAACACCAGCAGCTTCGCGTGCAGGCCGTAGGTGCCATGACGGGTCATCTTGGCGGACTGGCCGCTGCCGCGGGTGCTCTCCGGGTGCGTTCGCAGTTCATAGAGCTCCACACCGGAGGTCAGCAACGGCACCCGGTAGTGCCGGTAGCCGGCCTCGGCCAGCGGGTCGTTGGTTGCCTCGAGCGAGGTAGTCAGAATGCGCACCCGCCGTTGCGGCGCCTCGCTCGCGCTCAGCAATTTCAGTTCCCCGGGGCTTGGGATGAGGTACGGCGTCACCATGAGCAATTCCGTCTGGGTTGCCCCGATCTCCTTTGCCACCAGCCCGAACATCAGGCTGCCCGCACGGTCACCTTCAGCGACGCGCTTCTTGTCAGGACTGTCGCATGCCAGCTCCACGGTCGCCCAACTCAACGGTGCCGTGTTCGCGAGCACGCTCGCCAGCGGTTCGCCGCTCGCGAGCTTTTGCTGGTAATTCATACCGGCGGTGCTGGCCTTGTCGGCGGGCGTGACACGCCGCGCGAGTTTCGCGGCGGCGCCTTTGCGATGCGACGCCAGGGCCTGGGCCGGAATGGCAAATTCACTGTCCCAGAATTGCTGGAAGGTTCCCGCCAGCCGGTGCACAACGGGCCCCGTGACAAACACATCGTCATCGGCGAACTGCGATTCCGGATCAACCTGGAAATACTGGTCGCCAATGTTGCGGCCGCCCATGAGCGCAATTACACCGTCCGCAACGAACAGCTTGTTGTGCATGCGGTAGTCGAGGCGGCGCTTGCTGAAGGCAAACTCGAGGCCGCGAAGTACCCTGCTATGCCCACGATAGCGCCACGGGTTGAAGACGCGGATCGCCACCTGGGGCGCTTCGGCGAGGGCCAGCAATTGTTCATCGCCAGCGACGCTCTCGGCATCGTCAATGAGAACTCGTATTCGCACGCCACGCTGCGCCGCGCGTTGCAGCGCCTCGGTGACCAGGCGCCCGGATTCATCACCGTGAAAAATGTAGTACTGCAGGTCAAGCGAGCTCGAGGCCTGCGCGATCAGCTCCAGGCGCAAGAGCAACCCGTCGACACCAGCGGAGTACAAGCGAAAGCCCGAGGCGCCGTCGTGTGTCAGGGCCGCAGCAGCGAACGGCTGCGTGAGAGCGGCATTCGGCTCGTGGGCGGCATTCACGGGCTCTGGTCGGGGAAAATTCCGGCCTGGCATGGTGGTGCAGGCGCTGACGGCCAGCAGGCAGCTGATTAGCAGTGGGCGCAGCATCCTGAGCATGCAGCACTGTGCGCCTGCGCCTTGATCTTAGCAGTCGGGCGAGTTCGTCAACGGCTGTAGGAGCTGTCCTAGAACGTCACCCGCGCGCCGACGAGCGCCTCGAACGGTGCCGCCGGGCTCAGGAATCGGTTATCCACTCCGGGACCGTTGGTGACGCCGCTGGGACGCACCCCGGGCGCGCCGACTCCGGTTGGGTCGCTGAGGATCCCCCAGGTCGCATACCGGCTGTTAAAGAGATTGCTGACCGATGCGAAAACTTCGAGTTTATCGGTGAGTGCGTACGTGGAGTGCACGCTGACGATCCGATAGCTGCTGATCGGCGCGAGCTGATTCGACGCGTCACCCAGGTAGTACACGCTGCTGACAAGGTTGAGGCTGCCCCCGAGTGTCCAATCGGGGAAGATTGCGTAGTCGGCGCCGATTTTCAGCCGCTGCCGGGGAATGCCAGGCAAATGATCTCCCGGCTCTACCTGGATGTTGCCGTTCGCGTCCTGCAAGGGATTTGAAGGCGCGGGCACCGTCAGCGCCGATTGAAAGGTCGCGTCCACGTAGCTGTAGTTTGCGAAAGCGGACCACTGGCTGGCCTGGTAATGAAGGCCAGCCTCCAGCCCTTCGCGCCGGGTGTCACCGATGTTCTGGAAGAACCCCTGGCTGATAGAGGTTGCGATGCCGTAGATGTCATCGTGCAACAACGTGCGGAACAGGCCCAGATTCCACGACAGCTCGTCGCCGGTGGTAAGCGCGTTCTGCAGCCTGCCGCGCACGCCGAGCTCGCTGGTGTAGGCGACGACCTGCCGCAGGGTCGGCGGGTCTGCGGCCAGGTTCGTGGGCAGGAGGCACGGCTGCAGCGGATTCGAGCACTCGATCTCGCTTGCCGTTGGTGTGCGGGTGTTCTCGGAGATGCCGGCGTAGGCGGTCAGCGAAGGCGACACCTTGTAGGCGCCGCCGACCGCCGGGTTGAAATGCGTATAGCGATTGCTGCCGGTCAGGTTGGTGCCGAGCTGATCCGTAAGATCGATATCGGCGATGTTGTAGCGCCCGCTCGCCGTCACGGAAAGGGTCGGCGTGACATCGAAGGTGTCGGTCGCGTATGCACCGTAGGCCTTGTCAATCGAGCGGACGCTCACCGGTACCGGATCCCCGAATTGCATCGCGGCCGCCGAGTCCTGTGGGGTATTGACGATCAGCCCGGATGGCAGCACCAGCAGTTGGGAACTGAGGACACCGAGCTGGGCGCCGCTGTAGAAGTTAACCGCGGCGTAATCGAGCGTCGCACCGGCGGTGAAGTGATTGCCGTGTCCCAGAAGGGTTTGACTGTCGGTTGATTGCAAGGCGGCGCCGCGGCCAAAGGCGCTGATCATTTCAAAGTCGTTTTCCCCGATCAGCACGCTGCCGCCCGCGGAAATATCCGGCAGCGACTGCCCGGCCGCGTTGGTGAGCGGCGTGAGGCCGTCGGGCTGGCACAGGGTTCCCGGCGCGTTGGTACAGGCGATGTAGTTGGTGGTGTTGCCGTTGGCAACGCTCTGGGTGTACTGACGATAGTAGAGCACGCCCTGTAACGACCACGCATCGCTCGCCTTCAGCGTAGCGTTCAAGGTCAGGAAGTCGAGCGTGTTGAGGTTGTTCTGCGGTCCGGTGAAGACCAGCGAGCGGTTCACCGCCAGCTCCTGGACGGGAGCTGCGCCCTGACCGTTGAGCGCGTTGTCGGCCCGGGTGTAACTGAAGTCCAGGGTCGTGCGCTCCGTGCGCGCACTCAGCACGGCGTACAGCTGGCGAATTCGGTCGGACGAGAACTCCCGCCAGCCGCCCGAATCCAATGCCCTGGCGGCGACATAGAACCCCAGCGGACCTGAGGCAACGCCAAATTGCCCGACCGCCGAGTGCAGTCCGTATGAACCACCGGAGAGCTCCAGATCGCCGTTCTGGTAGTTGAAGCCGTTCTTCATGCTTACGGAAATGGCACCGCCCAGCGCGTTGAGACCGTAGACGGGGCTGGAACTGACCACCTCCACCCGGTTGATGGCAATATCAGGGAACAGGTCCCAGTTGACGGTGTCGCCAAAGGCCTCGTTGATCCGCGCGCCGTTCTGATAGACCGCCAGCCCCTGGGGCGTGCCCAGTACGGGTGAGGCTTCGAAGCCGCGATACAGGATATCGGGCTGGAATGGATCATTGGCATCGTCATTGACGCTGACGCTGCTCAGCTGCGAATTCATCGCACCGGTGAGGCTCGCCGTCCCGGAGCGCGACACATCGGCGGCAGAGAGAACTTGAACATTGCCGGCGATCTTGTCGATATCAATCGGCGCTCCCGCGATGGCGGTCGCCTGCACGACGACGGCGGGCATGGGCGGGTTGCCCGTGGGCGGTTCGTCCGCCCGCACTGACGCAGTCAGTACGAGGAAACTGGCGCAGACCTGGGTGCATTTCGAGGGCATGGGGTGCATGTTGCCACGTGGCGGCTCGTCGCAACCACGCATGGGTCTGGCAGGGAGCGGGCCCGCGGTTCATCATGAGCAGTGATCCTTAAAGTCCGCCCACACGCATGTGAGAAATGACATGGACGAGGTTGTCATAACCGGTGCGCTGCGCACGGCGGTGGGAAAATTCGGCGGCGCGCTGGCGAAAGTTCCCGCTTCGCAACTGGGCGCCGAGGTGATTCGGGCCCTGCTTCACACCACCGGCGTGAAACCTGAGCAGGTCTCGGAGGTGATTCTGGGTCAGGTGCTCACTGCCGGCTGCGGGCAGAACCCGGCGCGCCAGGCGCTGATCGGATCAGGCATCCCCGCCGCAGTCCCCGGTATGACAGTGGGCAAGGTATGTGGCAGCGGGCTCAAGGCAACGCACCTGGCGGCGCAGGCGATTCGCTGCGGGGATGCACAGATTGTCATCGCCGGCGGTCAGGAAAACATGAGTGCCGCGCCCCACCTGCTCAACGGCTCGCGCGACGGCATCCGCATGGGTGACGGCAAGCTCGTCGACAGCATGATCATCGACGGTCTGTGGGATGCCTATAACCATTACCACATGGGCGTCACGGCGGAGAATGTCGCCCGCAAGTTCGGAATCTCGCGCGCTGAACAGGACGAGTTCGCGGCCGCCTCGCAGCAGAAAGCGGAAGCCGCGCAGAAGACCGGTAAATTCACTGCGGAAATCATCCCGATCGAATCGGTCAGCGCCAGGACCACGACCCGCTTCGACATCGATGAGTTCGTGCGTCACGGAGTGACCACGGCCATGCTGGCGAACCTCAAGCCCGCGTTCAGCGCTGATGGCACCGTCACGGCGGGCAACGCCTCAGGAATCAACGACGGCGCCGCGGCCGTCATGATGATGTCGGCCGCCCGGGCGAGTGAGCTCGGGCTCACGCCGCTGGCGAGAATCCGTGCCTACGCCTCCGCGGGAGTTGATCCGAGCATCATGGGCTTGGGTCCGGTGCCGGCGAGCCAGCTGTGCTTGCGCAAGGCGGGCTGGAAGGTCGAGGATCTGGATTTGATGGAGATCAACGAGGCCTTTGCGGCCCAGGCGATCGGCGTGAATCGCGAGATGGGCTGGGACACGTCCCGGATCAACGTTAACGGCGGGGCGATCGCGATCGGCCATCCGATCGGTGCCTCCGGCTGCCGTATCCTGGTGACGCTGCTGCACGAGATGGTGCGGCGCGATGCCAGGAAGGGGCTCGCCAGTTTGTGCATCGGCGGCGGGATGGGTGTGGCACTGGCCGTGGAGCGTTAGGCCTTCCTGGAACAATACTAAAGGGGGATCGGTATGGAATCCAAGAAACGCGTTGCCCTGGTGACCGGCGGCATGGGCGGATTGGGCGAGGCCATCTGCATCAAGCTGGCGGCGCTCGGTGACACCGTCATTACCACCTATTCGCCCACCAACAGCACTTCACAGCAGTGGCTCGGGGAAATGCGCGAGCGCGGCTTCAACTTTCACGCCTATGCGTGTGACGTCAGCGACTGGGATTCCTGCGTTGCCTGCATCGCGAAGGTGACCGGCGAGATCGGCCCGGTCGATGTGCTGGTGAACAACGCCGGCGTTACGCGCGACATGACTTTCCGCAAAATGGACCGCGTCAACTGGGACGCGGTCATGCATACCAACCTGGATTCGTGCTTCAACATGGCGAAACAGGTGTGCGACGGCATGGTGGAGCGCGGCTGGGGGCGGATCGTCAACATCTCCTCGGTCAACGGCCAGAAGGGCGCCTTCGGCCAGACCAACTACTCGGCCGCGAAGGCCGGCATGCACGGCTTCACCAAGGCGCTGTCGCTCGAGGTGGCGCGCAAGGGCGTGACGGTCAATACCATCTCCCCGGGCTACATCGGCACCAAGATGGTCATGGCGATCCCGCGCGACGTTCTGGATACCAAGATCATTCCGCAGATCCCGATGGGACGACTCGGCAAGCCCGAGGAAGTGGCGGGGCTGGTGGCCTACCTCGCCAGCGAAGAAGCCGCGTTCGTGACCGGCGCCAACATCGCCATCAATGGCGGCCAGCACATGCAGTAGCCATGGGTGTCTGGGTATGAGCGCAAGCAGAGTGCAGGCGCTCAGCGCGCCTGCACTGCAGGGTGCGACATCTCAGGCCGGCTTGGTCGGAATCGCTCCGCCGGGCGTCAGCTTGTCAATCGCACCCGGGAGCACCTGCGAGAGCTTCGCCGCCAGATCCTGCGGGTTAACGCCGGCCTTTGCGGCCAGCTGACTCAGCATGCCGCTGCCGAATACCTGACTTACCTGTGCCGGAGAAATCGGCTGGTTCGGTCCGTTCGAGATCCAGGACTTGGCGACCCCGCCGAGCCCCTGGCTTTCGAGCTGTGACACCACGCCCTGCACACCGCCATGCTGCTGAATAAGGGCACTCACCGCTGTCACCAGTTCAGCGCCGACCGCGCCACCCAGCAAGCCATCCAGTAAACCCATGTTGTTCTCCGGGTCGTAATTGGGGATCCGTCGAGGCATTGTGCTGCAAAGTGAAGCCGCGGCTCAAGGCCTTCCCTGGCTGTGCGCGAGCGTCACGAGGGATTCACATAAGGAGACGGCGGGATCGCTCCCGCCGCCCCGATCGACACAGTCTCTTACTGGCAGGCCTTGCCGTGGGAGGCGTGGAAGCCCTGGGCCTTCGCAGCGCTTTCGCTCAGGTACGCGCCATCCTTCGTCTTGCCGTAGTACTTGTCGCTCGAGCAGTGATACGCCTTGGTCGACTTGTTCACCCAGACCATCCCAGGACCGCCGCCGGGAGCCGCCGCCGTGATCGCCGCGGGCGCGGTCTTGGCGGGCTTGGCGGCGGGCACTACCGCTGCAGCTGCAGCCGGAGCCGCCGTCGCGGCGGCGCTCGGCGCCGCCTTGGCAGTGGCGGAAGCAGCGGCCGGTGCAGCCGCAGCCGCTCCGTACCACTCCTTGACGCCCTTGTGGCCGGCGCACGCGCCCTTCTTGCTCGCGCCGGAAATATAGCTGCCGTCCTTGCACAGACCGGTGGATCCGGCAGGTGCCGCGGCCGGGGCAGTCGCTACGCTCACACTCGCCAGGGCGAGGGCTGCCACCAGCGAGGCAATACCGATTGATTTCGACATGTGTAGTTACCCTTTGAATGTGGTGTTGAGACGGGCGTTGGTGCCCTGCAGGTTCATTG
>JANWKL010000021.1 GCA_025451375.1 Steroidobacteraceae bacterium | reverse complement strand
TCTAACTTCGCATTGAGATAGAAGCTGCGCTGCGTCGGATCGACAATGTACGCGTTGTAGCCGGACGCAAAGTTGCCCTGAAATGCGTTCGTGTAGGGCGGATTGTGGTCGGTCAGGTTCTTTATGCCAAACACCACGCTCAGTTGCTTCATCGGCTTGACGGAGACGTAGCCGTCCCAGACCCCATAACTGCCCACGTTCCGCTCAGCGGGGACGCAGTTGGCGGGGCTTCCCGGCTGAGCGCAAGTCTTGAATTGGTCGATGTACCCCGACCACCAGCGCTGTCCGAGTCCGGCGCCCCACATGCTCTCCGGGCTCGTCCAGTCCAGCCTGAAGTTAGTTTGGAACCTGTACGCCGGCGGAAGCTCGTTGAACTTGCCCACCAGGTTGAGCTCAGGCCCACCGGTGTACTGCTGGTCCAGAAACTGCGTGATCGCGGTTGCTTCCAGGTCCTCGTGGAATGTTCCAATCGAGGTGTGCTGCAGGTACTGGATGCTCAGGTCGAACCCGTCCGTTGAGAGCCGGCCCGTATTCGCAGAGTTCAACTTGATGTATCCGCAGGTCGGTGCCGTGAAGGGGATGCAGTCGACCCCCGAGTTGATCGAAGTAGTGAGCCCCCCGGTGTTGTCCAACACGTAATAGCTCGCGAACGTGCTCGGGGCGCCGTAGATGGCCGTTGCCGGAACCGCACTAATGGTGTTCTTTACGAGGATTCTGAAATAGTCCAGCGTCACGCCCATGTCGGCGATGGGATTGAGCACCACACCGAAATCGAAGTTCTCCGACGTCTCCGGCGTCAGACCCGGGTTTCCGCCGAACAACCCCAGTCCCTGCGTATTGCAGGTTGCTGGAGTAAACGGCGGAGTGGCGGAGGGCGGAGTGGCGCCGGCGTTCACGCAGTCCGGGTTTCCGGACCCCATGTTGCCGCCGGTCGAGGCGGCCAGGGCAGGCGGGTTGTACAGGGCGAAGAGCGAGGGCGCCCGGAAACCGGTGGAGGCGGTTCCTCTGAAGGTCACCCAGGTGGCCGGCTGCCACCGCGCCTGGATCTTCGGGTTGTTGGTCGTGCCGAAATCGCTGTACCAGTCCTGGCGATCCGCGAGGGTGACATCCAAAGTGCTGGTGATCGGTACGTCCAACTCCATGAAGAGCGCCTGGAACCTGCGAGTCCCTTCGACTGAACTGGGCCCAAGCCCAGTGGAGGCCTGCACAAGGGAGTTATACGCAGTGGTGGCGTAATCGTAGCGCTCACCTCCCACCATGAAGCCGAGGGCGATCGTCGCCGGATTGCCCTTGCTGATCACATCGCCCAACTCATGGCTGGCGTGGCCATCGACGCTCCAGCGCTTATCGTCGCCGTTCGCGTAGCTGCCGTTAACATAGGATGAGTTGATCAAGGCCTGTCCGGCCGCGCTCTGCGGACCGAAGGGGTTGATCAGATCGCTGAGCACGCCGCCCGGCGCAGACACGGCAAAATTGGGTATGCCCCCGGTCCAGCGATTGTCGTTGTTGTTCTTGCTGTAGTTACCAGACGTGGCGTAGTCCCAACCACCGCTGTGGCCGGCGAATGTCAATAAAGCCCTCTGCTCGGTATTGAGGTTGCCGCCGTAGCGCTGGTTGTTGGGGTCGGACCAGAAAACCGCTGGGGCGCCACCGGTAAAATTCGGCGCGCTGCAGGGAGCATTGAGGCAGGTCAGCGAAGCCAGGCTCGGGCCCTGGGCGTTGCCAGGCAGGTAGGGGCTCGTCGCGCTCATACCGAACGGATAGAACACCGGACCGGACCAGCCGTTCACGTTGGATTGGGACCAGAAGTACTGCAGCTGCAGGCTGTTGTCGGTCCCGATCGACTTGGTGATGGACGCCAACGCAGACGTTTCAGTGTGGTTTGGGATCAGATCCGTCGCGGCGGAATACCGGTATGCGCAGCTGCCGGTAGCGGTGGTCAGGTACGGATTGCCCGCGCAGGCCGGAAACCCGGGCTGCCAGAGGTTACCGCTTCCATCGACTGCAGTACCGGGGAAATTCCCCGGAAAGTTCGTCGCGTTATAGCCCAGCGCCGGATTAAAGCCTTCAGCCGACAAATCCCGCGCGCTCGCCTGGAGCTCGTTTTGCTTGCTCCAACCTACAGTGAGCAGGAAGTTATAGCCGTCGCTCGCCACATCACCGTGCCCAAAGGTGCCGGACAGCTGGTTCGAGCTGCCGCCTGCTTTTTGCGGCTTGTCGTAGGTAGCGTCGAATGACAGACCCTGGAAATTCTTCTTGGTGATGAAGTTGATCACGCCCGCGATGGCGTCCGAGCCATACAGGGACGAGGCGCCTGTCCGAAGCACCTCGATGCTCTCGATCGAGGAGAACGGGATGCCGCTCAGATCGACGGACGCGTTGCCAGTGGCGGCGCCACCGAAGGCACTGGGGGCCACGCGTTGGCCATCCAGGAGCACCAGAGTGCGGCTCGAGCCCAGGCCACGCAGGTCGGCGTAGGTGCCGCCACCGCTGAACGTTCCTACGGTTTGTGCGACGTTTATCACTGAGTTGCTGCTGGTGAGCTGGTCCAGCGCCTGCTCCACGCTCGTGATGCCCTGGTTCTTGAGGGCATCCGCCTTGAGGATCGTGACGGGCACCGCGGTTTCGGCATTGGCCCTCTTGATGAGGGAGCCGGTGACGACAACCTCCTGCAATACGGGAGTGTCGGATGCGGCGGCCGCTGCGTCCGCCTTCTGCTGCGGCGCGAACGAGACCAGTGCCCACGTAACTGCGCCCACGGCGAGCGCGCGTCCGAGGAGGCGTACGAGGTGTTGCCATCGAATCATGAATGCTTGCTCCCGTAACACGTCCAGATCTTTCTTTGACCATCAGCGGCCGGGTGTTGCTGGCCGCCTTTTTCCGCGGAAAACGTAGCGGCAGCAGCCCGTAGCCGCAACACAACAGGCCTGAGCGGAGTGTGCGGCGGCGCAGACGGAGCAGCCGGTGCCCAGGACGCGCGGTGCCGCCGGCACCTGCGTCGCGCGTTGCTTGATCGCCACGCACTGCATGCAGCGCACCAGCCTCGCCGCCGGCGGCGCTGTTTGAGGGCGGCACGGTAGGCGTTTGCGACCCTGACAACGCGCACCTGGACGAGCTGCTGGCTTGCGCGCGGTTTCGGCTCGACCCGGCGTGGCTGCACTACTACGGCGCTACCGCACGCAGCGCGGTGACATGCGCGCAACTGCTGCAGCGCTCGCTCACGATCGCTCTGGATGTTCCGCTACTGCTGGCGCTGCTGCTGCTGCTGAGCATGCGCGCCGGGCTGCCGCAAACGGCGGTGTGTTCCACTCGGCTGAACGCCAAGCGCGCACGGCACCTCGTGCGGCGCTACCACAAGGTCTTCTGGCGCCGGCCACACTGGCGCGGCCACGCGCGCCCAGGGGTGCGTGCGCAGCCGCACCGTCGAGCTGCGGCTTCCTCAGGGGCTCCCTACCCCAACAGGAACGGCGCCAGCCGCGCCCGGTAGCGGCGACTCAAGGTGAGGCGCGTGCCGCGCTTCAATAGCAGTTCGTAGTCACCGTGAAACATCGGATGCATCTCGGCAATGTACTCCACGTTGACGAGCACCGAACGGTGCACGCGCACGAAGCAGGAGGTGTCGAGGCGTCGCTCGAGCTCCCGCAGCGAATGCCGGAAGGAATAGCAGCGCCCGCCAGCGTAGATCTTCACGTGCTTCGCCGCCGCCTGCACAAATTCAATGTCCCGCATCGACAGCACCACAACCTTGCCTTGCTCGGAGAGCAACAGGCGCGTGCGGTCGTAGGCGAGCGCGGGCAGCTGCTGTGCCGGTGCATTTTTCGATTGAACACCCGATGCAATCAGCGTCCGGGCACGCGCGATCGCCCGCGCAAAACGCTCGTCGTCGAACGGCTTGAGGAGATAGTCGATCGCGCCCACCGCGAAAGCGTCCATGGAGCGATCCGAGTGAGCGGTGACAAAAATGACGTAGGGCGCGAGGCCCTGGGCGGTCAGCGCGCTCATCAGATCGAAACCATCGAGCCCCGGCATGCGGATATCAAGCAGCAACAGCTGGGGCGCGATCGCGGCCGCCTGCGCTGCAGCCTCGGCGGCCGATCCGAACGTACCGACCACGTTGATGTCAGGGGTGCGGCGCAGCAGGTGCAACAGCCGGCGGCGCGCCAGCGGCTCATCGTCCACCACGAAGGTTGCAATACTGTCGTTCATGGCGGCAGCGAAGCGGTGGCGCTGCGCCGCGCCGGGAGATTGAGCATCGCCATCGTACCACCCTGCATGTCCGGCCCGATCATCAGCCGCGCGTCGCCACCATAGGCTGCGTGCAGGCGCAGGCTGACATTTTCCAGTCCGCGGCCGTAGTCAGTGGGCGAAAGGTCCACACTCAATCGCGGGCAGCTGTTATGAATCGAAATACAAAGACGCTCGTCAACTACAGTCACCAGCACACGCACCCGCAGGGTCGGCCCGCCGTCGTTACGTCCGTGCTCGATCGCGTTTTCGGCCAGTGGCTGCAGCAGCAGCGAGGGTACATGCATATCCAGCGCCTGCGGACTGACGTCGACGGTAATATTCAGGCGGTCCGCGAAGCGGGTCTGCTGGATGGCCAGATACGTCTCCAGCCCCGCCAGCTCGGTCGCGACATCAACCCAGGACGACTGCCCGGTCTCCAGCGCATGACGCAAAAAGTCACCCAGGCGCGCGAGCATGGCCGAGGCCTGACGCGGATTTTCGTCGATCAGGCCCATGATCGCGTGCAGCGAGTTGAACAGGAAGTGGGGTTGCAACTGCGCGGACAGCATCGCCATGCGCGCTCCGGCGTAGGCGCGCCCGAGCTCCGCCGCGCGCAGGGCCGCGCGGTGGTGGCGGTGGGTCAACATTGCCAGCGCGATCGCGCACAACCCGAGCGCGTAGGGCGGCAGGTAGGAACGCAGCGGCCCTGCCCAAAAATTGAGATGCCAAAGAGGTTCGGGCAGTGAGTGCAGCGCGTCGCGCATGTCGGCGACCTGCCCATCCACGAACCCGCTCACGAGCGCCAGGCAGACGTACGCCCACACCAGGATGCCCAGGGCGAGCAGCGTGTTCACCACTACGATGCGCAGGCGCGCCAGCGGTGTGTCGGGCCATCCCAATGCGATGGCGACGCGGTATGCGACAGCCGCGGCCAGAAACATGAGCGCGTACTGCAGCGAGTATGCGCCGGCAGTAGCCACGTATGCCCCGTCTCCTTGCCTGGTCCCGCTCATCGAGTGCATCCAAAGCAACGTCATGCAGGTGACGGTCAGCCAGATCGGTCCCGCAACCTTGACGATCACCCCCCAGACGCTGGGCTCTGCGGGCATCGGGGACTCGCCCGGCTGGGCGGCGTGGAGCGGGAGCGCCGGGGGTTTGCGATCGCGCAATGTGGGTGGATGCTGGGAGGGCGCGAACTGCATCCCCCAGTCTAGGCGCCGCGTGTCGCGGAAGGCCAGCGCCCGGGTATCAGCGGGACTCATCGCGGCACCAGCGGCAGCGCGGCCCCGGACCGATCACAAACGCCAGGTCGGCGCCGCTATCACGCCACCGCTGATCTGATCACGCGCTGCGGCTGCGACACCCCATAGCCCTGCGCATAGTCGACGCCCAGGCGCGTCAGCTCCTGGATGATCTCGGCGTTCTCGGCAAACTCCGCGATGGTGCGTTTCTGGGTGTGATGCGCGATCTCGTTGATGGACTTGACCATCTCGCGGTCCACCGGATCGCGCAGGATCTCGCGCACGAAGCTGCCGTCGATCTTGAGGAAATCGACCGGGAAGTGCTTGAGGTAACCGAAGCCTGAGTGGCCCTTGCCGAAGTCATCGAGCGCGAACTTGCAGCCGCGCTTCTTGAGGGATTGCACGAAGCGCGTGGCGTGCGCGAAATTCTTGATTGCATCCGACTCGGTGATCTCAAAACAGATCTTGCTCGCATCAAGCCCGCTGCGCTCGAACTGCTCGTGGACGAACGGCAGGAACTTCTCATCCCCGAGACTCTTGGCGGAGAGGTTGATGGAGCACTGGAAGAGCTTCTCGCGCTCATCGGCTTCCGATACCAGCCAGCGGAAGGCGTTCTCGATCACCCAGCGGTCGATCGAGGGCGCCATGCCGTAACGCTCCGCGGCATCGATGAATTCCTGCGCCGCCACGATGCCGCCATTCTCGTCCTTGAGGCGCAACAGGAGTTCGTAGTGCTCGCCGACCTCGGCACGCTGCAAGGGCTGGATGGCCATGCGGTAGAGCTCGAAGCGCCCGTCGCCGAGCGCGGCGTGGATACGCGCCGCCCATTCCATCTCGCGCCGGCGCGCCATGCGCTGAATGTCGTTCTCGGCGAAGCTATGGACGCGGTTACCGCCGCTTTCCTTGGCGGCCGCACAAGCACTGTCGGCCGCGGACAGGACGCCGGCGACGTCGCTGTTGTCGGCACTGATCGGCACCACACCGATGCTCGCGTGCAGGGGCAGCCGGCGATCTTCCCAGTTGAAGCGGAAGTTGAGCACCGCTTCACGCAGAGTCTCGGCCGTGCGCATCGCCTCCTCGAGGGAACAGTTTGCCAAGAGCACGCCGAACTCGTCCCCGCCCAGGCGTGACAGCGTGTCCCGCCAGCCCACCTTGGACTTCAGCAGTGCGCCCACCTGACCGAGCACCGCATCGCCACCGCTATGGCCGCAGGCCTCGTTGACGATCCTGAACTGGTCGATGTCGAGATAGCACAACGCGTAGGAAGCCTCGCGCGCCTTGGCACTCAGCAGCGCCCGTTCCAGCCGGGTCTCGAACTCGCGTCGATTCACCAGCCCGGTCAGGAGGTCATGCCGCTCGTGGTAGGAGAGGCGCCGGTTCAGCTCGCGCGACTCGCTGACGTCACGGAACACGAGCACACCGCCCGCCACGTGGCCGGCAGCATCGCGGATCGGGGCGGCCGTACTCTCGACGTACAACTCGTTGCCGTCGCGCTTGATCAGGAGCACCGGGCGTACGGATGGGATCGGGCGAATGCGGCGGATGGAAACCGACAGCGGGTTTTCCAGCGGCTCGCAGGTCTCCTCGTGAAAGGCGCGGAAGATCTCCTCCACCGGCCTGCCCATGGCGTCCTCGAGGCGCCAGCCGGTCAGCTCTTCGGCCACCGGGTTGATGTATTCGACGGTGGAGTTCGCATCGGTGGTGATGACACCGTCACCGATCGACTGCAGGGTGATCTGCGCGCTCTGCTTCTCGCGGAACAGCGCTTCCTCGTAGAGCTTGCGCTCGGTGATGTCGAGCTCGACACCCACCAGTCGCAACAGGCGCCCCTGCTTGTCCACGCGCGCGGTGGCGCGACTGTTCACCCAGCGCCACTCACCGTTGCGATGACGCATGCGGTGGGTGCTTTCGAAAATCGGCGTCTTGCCGGCGACGTGGTCGCGCAGTGCCGCCTGCACCCGCGGCAGATCATCCGGATGCACCAGCGCGCGCCAGTCGGGTGACCCCGGCATGTCCTCATCCGCGTAGCCGAGCATGGCCTTCCAGCGCGGCGAGACATACATCTCGTTGCTCTCGACGTCGTAATCCCACAGCCCGTCGTTGGCGGCGGACTGGTAGAGCTTGGTGCGCTCCTCGAGCTTCGCCAGCCGCGCCTCAGTGCGCAGGCGCTCAAATCCGGTCGCGAGGCTGGTGCCGACGAGCTTCATGAGCAGCTGCGTGTTCACATCCCACGCGCCGCGCGGCATGGTGTGCGCAAGCCCCAGGAATCCAGCCGGCTTGCCGGACACCCGCAGCACCACCAGCAATGCCGAGCCGATGTGCAGCTCAGCCAGGCGCGCTGCCTCCACGGTCTGCTCCTTGCGAGGCAGGTTGGTGTCACGCAGCTCAGATAAGCGCAGGTGTTCGGTGCGGCCCTTGAGCCACGGCAGCGAATCCAGGGTCGAGCCCGCGAGTCCTTCGGGGCGGCATTGTGCAAACGCGCTGCGCGAGAACTGCACGTCGGAAAACGTCAGGTCATCCGGATTCAGGGAGGCGAGAAACGAGCAGTCGGAGCCGGTGGCGTCGCGCAGGAGTTCCAGGTTGCGCCGCAGGCACTCATCGACCGTCTCACGCTTGAGGTTCTGGAAATCGACGGCGATCTTGGTGCAGACGACGTCGATGCCGACCAGGGGCCGCGGGGCGCGACCGGTCCAGGCGTCCGCCGAAAGGATGTCAGAGGCGCTGTAGTCCTCCGGCTTATCCGGTATCGGAGTCGCCATTTACCCGTGACCTCCTGTTGACCGGCTTAGCGTAAACAATAATCCACTGTGCGAAGTGATCCCCCGTCACGAACAGGAACAATGACCGACGCTATTTTCCAAGCGGTTACACCGGATTCTGGCATACAAATTCAGGAATACAAGATAAGACGCTGTTCAATCACGCATTAACTGATTTAACAGAATCCACTCGCGCGTGCGTCAGCGCCAGCCACGCCTCGATCACCTCTCGTGGCTGGATGCCGAGGATGTTTGGTTTGCCGTCGAGCGTGCCGGTCACGGTCGCCGCCGGGGTCGTCGCCCCGCCCGGGCGATACAGCCACGGATCAATGTGCCCGAAGAGCGCGACCGTCGGGCACGAGAGCGCCGCGGCCGCGTGCGCGGGTCCGGTATCTACCGCAATGAGACTGGCCGCGCGCTCGAGCAACGCCAGCATGCGCGTGATCGGCAAGTCACCGGCCGCGTTGTGCAGGTTCCCGACCCCGGCGCGCCGCATGATGTCCTCGTTGAGGGAGGCTTCCGCCTGCGTCCCGGAGAACACGATCGCCTGCTCGGGACGATGCGGGCGCACCGCCCGCACCACCTCGGCCCAACGCTCTTCGGGCCAGTACTTGGCAGCTCCCGAACGCGCGCGCAGGCGTCGCCTGGCCACGTGCCGGCTGCCCGGGTGAAACACCATCCACGGTGCGGTGATTGCGCGGCGGGCAAGCCACGCATCAAGCTCGGCCCGCGCCTGCGGCAGCACCACCAGATGCGCGGCGCGCACCCCACCGGGCGCGGCGGCCGGCAGCAGCCCGCCGAAGGCGGCGGGCGTCAGCGCGCCTAACCGCAGGTAACGATCCGCGAAGTTCTCGCCGCTGAGAAACGGGTAATGCGTCGAGTCGATTACGTAGTCGTCCGGGATGCCAGCGCGCGCAAGCAGCGCGCGCCCCTCGCCCCGATCGCAGAACCAGGTGGGGCCCGCGCCGCGCGCGCGCAGCGCCGCCACGAGCACTTGCTGGTCGCGGCTCAGCCAGTACGGCGTGCGGCGGCTGCGCACCATGAGCAGACGCCCCATCGCAGGATGACCCGCCAGCAGCGGCTCGCACCACGCACCCGATGCGATGACATCGACCGGCTTGCCGAAGCGCTCGCACAGCTGAGTCAGGAGCACGGTGAGGAGCACCATGTCGCCCAACGCACCGCAGCGCATGACCAGCGGGACACGCCGCGCTGCCTGGGTGATGTCCTGCGCTGCGATAGTCATGCCTCCTGCGAGAGGTCCGCGTGAGGTAAGATTAAGGTTTGGCTTTCAACAAGTTGCATGACCGCTGCCGCATCCGCGAAAAGCTCGCCTCCTGAGGCCGAGCAACAGTTCGACGTCGGCTCCACGGACGACTCCCTGGAGCGGATGATCGAGTTGTTTGCCCGTCACGGGGACACCTATCGCGTGTTCGTCCCCGCCCGCGAATCTTATACCTATGTCATCCATCATCCGGACGACATCAAGCGCGTGCTGGTATCGAATCACAAGAACTACACCAAGGGTGTAGGACTCGATCGCGTCCGGATTCTGCTCGGCCTGGGGCTCATGACGAGCGAGGGTGAGTTGTGGAAGCGCCAGCGCTACATGATGCAGCCCTACTTCCATCGCCGCGTTATCACCGGCTTTGGCGAAATCATCGCGCAGACGAATGACCGCTTCCTCGCCCGCTGGGAGGAGCGCGCCCGCCGCGGCGAACTGGTAAACCTCACCGACGAGATGAGCGAGCTGACGCTGGAAATCGTGCTGCGCTCGATATTCGGCCGTGACCTCGACCGCATTACCCAGGAGCTGGGCGCCAATCCCTTTGACGTCATTACCCGCGAGCCCGCGCGCGATCTGCAGTTCGCCTACAAGTTCCGCTCACTCACCAAGCTGGTGGCGAAGCTCCTCGCGCGGCGCCGCGCTGAGCCCGCGGAACACTTCGACTACCTCGCCATGCTCATGAGTGCACGCGACAAGGAAAATGACGCGCCCATGGGTGATCGCGAACTCATCGACGAGGTCATGACCCTCATCGTCGCCGGACACGAGACCACGGCGAGTGCGCTCAACTGGACCTGGTATCTGCTCTCCCAGCACCCGCTGGCGCTCGAGCGGCTGCATGCTGAAATCGACGCGGCTGATGAGATCGCTCAGCCTGATCTGAAGCAGATGGAGGCGCTCACCTACACCCAGCAGGTCATCAACGAGGCGCTGCGCCTCTATCCGCCGGGTTGGCTCCTGTCCCGGCGCACCATCGAGGCCGACGTACTCGGCGGGTTTCCCATCGCGGCCGGGACCAACGTGCTCTTGCCGCTGTACCTGCTGCATCGTCATCCACAGTTCTGGCCGGAGCCGGAGAAGTTTTCCCCGGAGCGCTTCGCTCCCGAACATGAGGCGCAACGCCCGCGCTTCGCCTACATGCCGTTCGCGGCGGGCCCCCGGCACTGCATCGGTGAGACCTTCGCGCTGTACGAGATGCTGGCGCACCTTTATAAGGTCGCGCGTCGTTATCGGCTGGTCTATGTACCGGACCGGCCACTGGAACTTGAGGCGCAGATCAACCTGCGCACTCGCTATCCCCTGCATATGAGGCTGGAAGCCCGCTGATGACCAAGGCAACGACGCTCACGGAAGTCATAGAGAACAACCGCGCCGTGCCGCGGGTCCTCACCTACCTCGAAGGCGAAAACGACACGCAGGAAGTGCCGTTTGCTGAGCTGTATGAACGCGCACTCGGGATCCTTTTCCACCTGCAGCGCATCGGCGCCAGGCGCGGGGACAAGCTGATCCTGCTACTCGCCAACAACGAGCAGTTCATCGATGTGTTCTGGGCCGCGATCCTCGGCGGCATCGTGCCGGTGCCCGTGGCCCTGGGGATCAGCGACGAGCATCGCCACAAGCTGCTGCGCATTGCGCGGCGCTTGGGATCACCCTTCATCTACACCGAGCGCCGCTCGCTGGAGCGCATCGGCGCGTTCGCCGCGCAGGCAGGCGAAAGCCAGGTGTTCGAGGGCCTGCGCCAGCGGGCTTTCCTCGTGGATGACCTGGATGACATTTCACGCGCCGGTACCGTGCAGCGTGTGTCCACTGACGACACGGCGTTCATCCAGTTCTCCTCCGGGTCCACCAGCGAACCCAAGGGCGTGGTGCTCACCCACGGCAACATCCTCGCGAACTGCTACGGCTCGACGGAGGCTGCGGGCTTCAACGAGAACGACGTCAGCCTGTCGTGGATGCCGCTCACGCATGACATGGGGCTGATCGGCTTTCACCTCATCATGTTCGCGAACCGCGTGCATACGCACTTGCTGCCGACCGAGCTCTTCATCCGCCGGCCGCTCCTGTGGCTCACGTTCGCCGCGCGGGTGCGCGCCACGATCCTGTGCTCACCGAATTTTGGCTACAAGCACTACCTCAAGGTGCTGGGTGAGCGCGCCGTGGAGAGCCTGGACCTGTCCGCGGTGCGGCTCATTTTCAATGGCGCCGAGCCGATTTCGGTCGGGCTGTGCGATGAGTTCCTCACGCGCATGGCGCCGGCGAAACTCGCGCGCAACGCCATGTACCCGGTGTACGGACTCGCGGAAGCCTCGCTGGCGGTGAGTTTCCCGCCCGTGGGCGCGCCCATGCGCACCATTGCGCTCAATCGCCATCGCATGAATGTCGGTGACCCGGTCGAGCTGATCGCCGCACACGACCCGCATGCAGTGCAGATCATCTGCGAGGGCAAGCCGATACCCTACTGTCGCGTGCGCATCGCGGGCGTCGACGACGTCGAGCTGCCGGAAGACCGCATCGGTCATGTGCACATGAGCGGCGACAACGTGACCCGCGGCTACTACGAGGACCCGGAGGCCAACGCCCAGGCGTTCACCGCCGACGGCTGGCTGCGCACCGGTGACTTAGGGCTGATGCACGGCGGTGAGTTGTATATTTCAGGGCGCGCGAAAGAGATCATCTTCGTCAACGGCCAGAACTACTACCCGCACGATCTGGAAACCATTTCGCAGCGCGTGCCGGGGCTCGAGCTCGGCAAGGTAGTCGCCGCGGGCGTGCCTGCACCGGGCGGTCAGCTCGAGCAGCTGGTGGTGTTCGTCCTGCACCGGGGCAGCATGCCGGACTTCCTGCCGCTCGCGACGCAGGTGGCGCGGCTCATCAACGAGCAGACCGGGCTCGAAGTCGCCGAAGTCGTGCCCGTCAAACGCATCCCCAAGACCACCAGCGGCAAGATCCAGCGCCATCTGCTCGAGGAAGGCCATGCCAACGGGGAATTCGACGCGGAGCGCAAAGAGCTCACGGCGCTGCGCCTGGCGCAACGTGGACCTGCCGCCGGATCGCTCACGGCGCTCGAGGAGAAGCTCAAGGCCATCTGTGAGGCAGCGCTCGAGGGCAAGCCGGTAGACATCAATGACAATCTGTTCGAGATCGGCGCCAGTTCACTCAAGCTCATCGAAATTCATGAGCAGGTCGATCACGAATACCCCGGAAAGGTCGATCTCACCGAGCTCTTTGACTTCCCGACCATCGCCGAGCTCGCCGCGCATCTGCAAAGCAAGCTCGTGCAGGCATGAGCGTGCCTGACGGTAAAAGTCGCAAGCTCCGGTTAAACCGTGGCTATAATGAGGCGATATGGAGCTAAGTGCCCGAGAGGCAGGCCCGGTGGGCTGCGAGCGCCAGCTCTCCGACTGCGGAATCCGCCCCACGGCCCAGCGAGTGCGCATCGCGGGAATTCTGCTGAGCGCGCCTCAGCACCGCTCCGCCGAGCAGATCCTCGCTTCCTTGCGCGCCGCGGGCGCGCGCATCTCCAAGGCCACCGTCTACAACACGCTCAATCTGTTCGCCGAACGCGGGCTCATCCGCCAGCTGTCGGTGGATGGATCGCGCGCCTGGTTCGACTCCAACGTGGCGCCGCACTACCACTTTCATGATGAGGCGAGCGGCGCCCTGATCGACGTACCGGTGCCGGAGGTTGAGTTCAGCCGCCTGCCCGACCCGCCCGCGGGCATGCAGGTTGCGGGCATTGATCTCGTCATCCGGCTGCGCAAAAAACTGTAGAATGCGCGGCCTTTCGGCAACGCGCCTGCCGGGATAGCTCAGTTGGTAGAGCAGCGCATTCGTAATGCGCGGGTCGGAGGTTCGAGTCCTCTTCCCGGCACCATCTTCTGACCGAAACTTAGGCGAGTTCGGCCCGTCGCCCGCGAGCCTCCCTTGAGCGCTTCCAGCGCGTATTTCCTTAACGGACGATTAAACTTCTTGACGAACAGCCGGTTCTAACCCGGCAGCGGTCACGCCGATCGCCAGGGCGGCTTTTATAAGGAATCCCCGTGGGCACGAACCCGGAACATCTCCCCGAAGCTGACGCTCCCCAGAAGGACGCCGTCACCTGGATCGGCCGCGACCGGCCGCCCTTTGAGCGTGCTTCCGAGCCGCATGTCGCGCAGCCGCCGCGTGGCCCGATCTTGCTCGCCGACACGGCCGGCACGCAGCGCAAATGGCTGATCCGTGGCATCGCGCTCGCGGTGGTACTCGCGGTCGCGATCACGCTGTGGATCACCCATCACTCCAAACCCGCGCTCACCGCGCTGGCAGACAAGACGCAGGCGCCCGTGATCAGCGTCATGATCCCGACCCTGAAGTCCGTGACCTCGAGCGTCACCTTCAGTGGCGGCATCGCGGCGCGCTATGACATGCCCATCGGCAATGACGGCGACACCGGGCGCGTGACCGCCGTATACGTCGAAGCGGGTGATCACGTGCGCCGCGGGCAGATGCTGGCGAAGCTCGATGATTCGGTGGTAATCCCGCAGGTCAATCGCCTCAGCGCCTCCCTCGAGCAGGCGCGTGCGCAGGCGGAACTCTCGCAGGCCGAATACAAGCGCGCGCTGGGCGTGGCCGCCGCCGGCGCTTTATCTGCTGAGGACATCGAGAAGCGCCGTGCCACCGCGGTGACCGATGGCGCCAACGTGAAGGTAGCCGCGGCGCAGCTCGCTGAAAGCGAAGCGCGCCTGCGGCGTACCCGCATTACCGCCCCCATTGACGGGGTGGTCCTGACACGCAAAGCCGAAGTTGGCCAGATCGCCAATCCCGGCGGCGAGGCGCTGTTCCGCGTTGCGAGCGGCGGCGAAGTCGAAATGCGAGGCCAGCTCGCTGAACAGGATCTGGCCCAGGTGAAAGTCGGCGATGCGGCCACGGTGTACCTCACGGGGCTACCGCGAGCCTTCACCGGCCACGTGCGCCTGCTCGGCGCGATCATCGACCCGCAAACCCGGCTCGGGGAAATCCGCATCGCGCTCACGCCAGATCCGGCGCTGCGGCCCGGGGCTTTTGCGCGCGGCTCGGTGGTCATCGGCAAGGCGCAGCGGCCCGTGGTGCCGCAGACCGCAGTGCTCGCTGACACCACCGGCAGCTACGTCTTCATCGTCAACGCCCAGGGCAAGGCAGAACGGCGCGCGGTGCATACGGCGGACACGGGAGATGACGGCATTGTCATTGCCTCGGGCATCGTCGGTACCGAGCGGGTGGTCACCACCGCAGGCGGGTTCCTGCGCGACGGTGAGCCGGTGCAGGTCGCGAGCGGGGGCGCCGTCGGGGAGTCACACTGATGCGCAATATCTCAGCGTGGGCCATCAAGCACCCACTGCCGCCGGTGGTGCTGTTCGTGGTGCTGCTGTTCATGGGCATCGTGGCGTTCATACGCCTGCCCATTACGCTCAATACGGATGTTTCATTCCCGGGCGTGACCGTCAACGTCGTCCAGCCGGGAGCCGCGCCGCAGGAACTGGAAACCCAGGTCCTGCAGAAGGTTGAAGGCGCAGTTGCCAGTATCGGCAATATCAGCTCCATCACCTCCTGGGCGACCGAGGGCCAGGCGAACGTCTTCATCGAATTCAACATCGGCACGCCCATCGATCGCGCGGTCGCCGACGTACGCGACGCGATGGCCAAGGTGCGCTCGAGCCTGCCGCAGGGTATTCAAGAGCCGGTCGTGCAGCGCATCGACGCCGACGGCAACTCCATCGTCTATTACGCCGTCAGCTCCACCTCGCTCACCCAGGAGGACCTGTCCTGGTTCGTCGACAACACCGTCACCAAGCGCCTGCTGTCCATCCCGGGTGTCGCGCAGGTCAACCGCGGCGGTGGCGTCAACCGCGAGATCCGCGTCGAACTGGACCCAGCGCGCATGCAGGCGCTCGGCATCACCGCGGCCGCAGTCAACGAGCAGCTGCGCACGCTCAATCTTGATCCAGCCGGCGGCCGCGCCCAGGTGGGCGGTGGCGAACAGGCGATCCGGGTGCTCGGGGGCGCGCATACCGCCGCCGCGCTCGGCGACACGCAGATCGCGCTCTCGGGAGGGCGCTTCGCGCGCCTCTCCGACATTGCCAATGTCATCGACAGCGTCGGCGAGATCCGCACAGTGGCGCGCCTGAACGGCCGCCCTGCAACCACGTTCGGGGTGCAGAAGGCCAAAGGCTACTCGGACCTGAGTGTCTACAACGAAATCAGCGCCGAGCTCGCCAAGGTCAGCACCGAGAACCGGCAGGTGAAGCTGACCCAGATATTCACCACCGTGGCCTATACCAAGAAAACCTACGAGTCCTCCATCAGCGCACTGCTGGAAGGTGCGGCGCTGGCAGTGCTGGTGGTGTGGCTGTTCCTGCGCGACACACGCGCGACACTGATCTCGGCGCTGGCGATTCCGCTGTCGGCGATCCCAACCTTCGCGTTCATGAGCTGGATGGGCTTCACGCTCAATTCCATCAGCCTGCTGGCGCTGTCGCTGGTCGCGGGCGTGCTGGTGGACGATGCGATCGTGGAAATCGAGAACATCGTGCGCCACATGAAAATGGGCAAGAGCGGCTACCAGGCAGCGCTCGACGCTGCCGACCAGATCGGACTTGCCGTGGTAGCCACTTCCGCGACCATTATCGCGGTGTTCCTGCCGGTGAGCTTCATGGGAGGCTTCACCGGACAATACTTTACGCAATTCGGCCTGACGGTAGCCTCAGCGGTGTTCTTCTCGCTGCTGGTGGCGCGCCTCATCACGCCGGTGATCGCCGCCTACACACTCAAGTCGGACAAGATCGCCACGCACACCGACGGCCCGATCATGGCCTGGTATCTGCGCACCGTGACCTGGTGCGCCAAGCACCGTTGGAAGACGGTCATGGCCGGCGGCCTGTTTTTTGTTATATCGGTCCTGGGGCTGGTGCTCATCCCCAAGTCGTTCGTGCCGGAAGATGACGTCGGCGCCTCCACGCTCATGCTGGAACTGCCCCCGGGGGTGCGCCTGGAAGATACCTCGGCGGCCTCGGCCGCTGCCTACCGGATACTCGCGCGCCAGCCCGAGGTCACCGATGTCGTCGAGTCCATCGGCCAGTCTGATGACGGCGTGCGCACTGCTGAACTGGACATCTCTCTCGTACCCCGCGAGCAGCGCAAGATGTCGCAACGTGACTGGGAAGATCGCGTCATCAAGGACCTGAAGGTGGTGCCGGACGCGCAGCTGCACTTTGGCCGCAATGGCGGCGGTGACCGCGACGTCGGCCTGTACATCACGGGCGATGATCCGGTGCTCACCGACCGCACCGCCCGCCAGGTGGTCGCGGAGATGCAGAAGCTGCCCGAATTGCGCGACGCCCGGATCAACAGCGACATGCCGCGCCCGGAGATCCTGGTGCGGCCGCACCTGGACCTCGCCTCGCAGCTGGGCGTGACGGTGGAGGCCATCAGCGAAACCATCCGCATCGCCACCTTGGGTGATCTGGATCAGAACAGCGCCAAGTTCTCCCTCGCCGACCGGCAGGTGCCAATCCGTGTCAGCCTCACTGAGGGCAGCCGCAAGGATCTCGCGACGCTCGAAAATCTGCCAGTGCCCACGGCTGCCGGGGGCGCGGTGCCCCTGAAGGCCGTCGCCGACATTAGTTTCGGCGTGGGCCCGACGCGCGTGCGCCGTTATAACCAGAGTCGGCGCATATCCCTCGAAGCGGACTTGAACGGCGTCGAGATCGGCCCTGCCCTGGCGAAGATCCATGATCTGCCGACGCTCAAACACCTTCCCCAGGGTGTACACCTGGTCGAGCAAGGCAACGCGCGCTGGATGAACGAGCTGTTCACCAACTTCATGCTCGCCATGGCGACCGGGGTACTGATGGTATTCGCGGTGCTGGTGCTCTTGTTCGCGCGCGTGCTGCAGCCGATCACCATCCTCTCCTCGCTGCCCCTGTCGATAGGCGGGGCGGTATTCGCGGTCTACATCACCGGTTACTCGCTGGGACTGTCGGTCGCGATCGGCTTCCTCATGCTGATGGGGATCGTGGCCAAGAACTCGATTCTGCTGGTGGACTTTGCCATCGAGGAGATGCGCGCGGGCAAGGACCGCCTGACGGCGATCCGCGAGGCCGGCCACAAGCGAGCGCGCCCCATCGTCATGACCACGGTCGCCATGGTCGCCGGTATGATGCCGGTGGCGTTGGGCTGGGGCGGCGATGCGGAATTCCGTGCGCCCATGGCAATCGCCATCATCGGTGGACTCATTACCTCGACCGCGCTGACGCTGGTCATCGTGCCGGCCGCCTTCACACTGATCGATGACATCGAGCGCTGGCTCGCGCCGAAGTTCGGCCGCGTGCTGGTCCCGCAGCCGTCCCCGGACGCGCCCGGCAAGCAGTCCCACGCGATCAGCTAAGGCGCGTGACGACGATCGCGACACCCGCTGCAGCCCACACCGCACCGACACCACGGGCCGCGTGGTGGGTACGGCTCATTTCACGCATCCCATTCGGCGTGCTGTACGCAGTTGCCGGCGCGGCCAGCTGGCTCGCGTTTCGCGTCTTCCCCTACCGCGAGGCGGTGGTGCGCGAGAACCTCACGCGCGCCTTTCCCGACTTCGACGAGGCGCAGCTGCGCGCCGTCATGCGCGACTACTACCGGGGGTTCGCGCAAATGTTCATGGAGATCGTCAAGTCCGCGACCATGACAGCGGAAGAGATCGGCAGCAGGGTCGAGATCCGGGACCTGGAGCTGCCGCTCGCGCAGCTTCAGGCCGGCCGGCCGGTGCTGCTGGTCGCCGCGCACCAGTGCAACTGGGAGTGGATGCTGCTCGCCCTGACCCTGAAACTCGGCTATCCGGTGGACGCCGCCTACAAGCCGCTCGTGGACAGCTGGGCCGAGCGCGAAATGAAAAAGTTGCGTACCCGCTTCGGCGGCCGGCTGGTGCCGGCCAAGGACCTGCTGGCCGACATCATCAAACGCCGCGGCGTGGTGCGCGCCATCGCCATGGTCGCAGACCAGGAACCCACCACGAGCGAGACCCGCCACTGGACCCGTTTCCTGAACCGCGACACCGCGTTCTACCTGGGACCTGAGGAGATCACCCGCGTCACGCGCTTCCCGGTGTTTTTCATCCGCATGCGCCGCCTCGCCCGTGGCCGCTACGAAATGGGTTTCCAACCCCTGGCGCAAGGCGGCGAGGTGCTGCCCCCGGGCACCCTCACCGAACGCTACGCCCGGCTCGTGGAGGAGCAGATTCGCGCCGCCCCGCCGGACTGGCCGTGGTCGCACAAGCGCTGGAAGCTCAAGAAATCGGTGTACCAGACTCGCGCGCGCTCGAGTTAAAGCACGGCCCGCGCCTCCAAAAGCGCGGGCCGTGCCTTACCTGGTGGCTCGTTCCGTTTCGTTCAGTGAGCCTGCGCGCCACTGATCTGTCCGCCAATCGCACCCGTGAGTGCCACCGGTGTTGCGACTCGCACCTGCCATCTGCCTGCCTGGAAGTTGGCGACTTCGGCGGCGCTGATGGCCATAGGCTCCGTCGACCAGTGGCCCATGCTGACGCTATCCCTGACCAGCTCGGCTACCTTCGCACCGGTGTTCACCTGCGCCGCCAGCGCATCGTCCACTCCGATCGAATTGACGTGAACCGTCAGGGTGTTGGCACTCGTGTCGACCGTGGTGGCCGCAACTCCTGAGGCTGCGATGCCAAGGCTCGCCGCTTCTGCTGTTGCTGCCAGGTCGGTGAATCGTACGATGACGTTCCCGGGCGCGATCTGGCCGCGAACCTCACCGCGCGGGTTGGCCGCGGAGCTCGCGAGCACATAGAGCTTGCCCTGCATGAGGGCCGTGACCTGCTCTGGGCTCAGCATCGCTCCCGCCGGCACTTCCCAGGCACCCGCGGCCGGCGTGAGCCGGATCACGGCGGCGCCGCTTGACCCGGCGAAGCCTTCATTGATGCTGACAGCGGTCGCGGTGACGCCGCGCAGCTGCACCGTGCCACGGGTGGCGCCGGTCTCCAGCTTCACCGTGATGTTCGCCATCCCGGAGGCGCCGGATTGCGGCGCGGGGAAGACCTGCGACGGTGCCATGGCCACGGCCGCCGCCGCCGTGTTCTTGACTGTCACCGTGGTCGCCGGCGTGGTTGCCGTGCCATTCACGCTGTCAGTGACCTTCGCCGTCACAGCGTGACTGCCGTCGGCCACTTTGGTGCTGTCCCAGTTGACCGTGTAAGGGGATGTCATCGCCGTGCCCACGTTGGTGCCATCCACCATGAAATCCACCCGGGCAACGCTGAGGCCGTTCATCGTTGCCGCGGCCGCGGTCGCAGTGAGCGCCACGGTACCGCTGACGGTCGCATTGGCGGCCGGAGCTGTCAGGCCGACCGTGGGTTTCGGACACGGGGTGTACACGCCGCCGCATGGGTTGCTGCCGCCCGATCCGCCGCCGCCGCCGTAACCGCCGCCGCAGGCGCTGAGCGCGAGCGCCGCCAGTGCGCCGGCGGCGACACACCGTGTGATAAAGGAGAACCGCCCGCGAATGGCATTCGTGCGCATAACGTACTTCCCGTGTTGTGGTATTGGTCCGCCTGTAGGTGTCAGCTCGGGCCATCACGGTTTCATGCCGGAACGCTCAGTGCTGCGGTGGCACCTCGGGAGACTCGCCGCTGTCCGCGCGGCGCAGCTCGCGCGGCAGGGTGAAGAACACGCGCTCCTCGCGCCCGACCACTTCCTTGGGCCGTTCCCCGCCCCAGCGCGCCAGGGTGTCGACGACCTGCTGTACCAGGAGCTCCGGTGCCGAGGCGCCCGCCGTCACACCCACCGCCTGCTTGCCCGTGAACCACTCGGCGCGCAGATCTTCCGGCCCGTCGATCAGATAGCCGGGGACTCCGGCGCGATCGGCGAGTTCACGCAGCCGGTTGGAGTTGGAACTGGTGCGCGATCCCACGACCAAGAGCACGTCGCACTGTCCGAGGAGCTTCTTCACCGCGTCCTGGCGGTTTTGGGTGGCGTAGCAGATGTCTTCGCGCCGCGGCGTTGCCAGCTGCGGAAACCGCACTCGCAGCGCCCCCACGACTTCCGCCGTGTCATCCACCGACAGCGTCGTCTGGGTCACGAAGGCGAGGCTCTGCGGATCGCGGACCACGAGCTCGCCCACATCGGCGATGGACTCCACCAGGTGGATGTCACCCCCGAAACTGGCATCGAAGCGTCCCATGGTGCCTTCGACCTCCGGATGTCCGGCGTGGCCGATGAGGATGACGTCGCGGCCCTCGCGCGCGTAGCGCTGCACCTCCATGTGCACCTTGGTCACCAGCGGACAAGTGGCGTTGAACACCGTGAGCGCGCGGCTCTTCGCCTCCTCTTCCACCGCGTTCGATACCCCGTGCGCGGAAAAAATCACCGTGCCGCCGGCGGGCACTTCGGCAAGTTCATCGACGAACACCGCGCCGAGCGCGCGCAGCCGCTCCACCACGTGGCGGTTGTGGACGACCTCGTGGCGCACGTAGATCGGCGGCCCAAAGAGCTCAACGGCGCGCTCGACGATGTCGATGGCGCGATCGACCCCGGCGCAAAACCCACGCGGATTGGCGAGCAGGACCTGCATCAGGCGCGCACCACGACCTTGCGGGCAGCGCGGACCTCACGCCAGGCATCCAGGAGCAAGAGCGCCGCGCCGATGGTGATCGCGGAATCGGCGATGTTGAAGGCCGGGAAGTAGTGCCGGCCCCAGTGCACGTGGATGAAGTCCACCACGCGACCCGTGGTGAGGCGATCGATCATGTTGCCGAGTGCGCCGCCCACGATGAGCGCCAGCGCGCAAGACAGCAGCGTATGCACGCGCGCGCGCAGCCGGCCCATCCAGATGATGAGCGCCGTGCTCACCCCCAGCGCCAGGATCACGAACAGCCAGCGCTGCCATCCCGAGGCGTCCGAGAGGAAGCTGAAGGCGGCGCCGCGGTTGTAGGTGAGAATGATGTCGAGCACCGGCAGCACGTGCACGCGCTCAAAGAGCGAGAAATGGTGCACGATCCACGCCTTGACCAGTTGGTCGGCGACAATGACCCCCGCCGACAGGGGCAGCCAGCGCCAGCCGCTCGTGCTTGCGTTACTCATACGTAGTTCCTTATCTCCCCGGGACCTTCGATGTTGGAAATGCAGCGCCCGCACAGTTCAGGGTGCGTCGCGTGTGTGCCGACGTCGGCGCGATGATGCCAGCAACGCACGCACTTCGGCTCGGTGGCCGGCTGCACCGCGATCCACACCCCGTTGCTGGCGGTGTTGGTGGCGGCGACCGCGCCGGCGGGTGGAGCTGCGACCTCGTGCACGTGCGCGTGCGAGGTGATCAGGAGAAACCGCAGCTCCTCGCCCAGGGACGCAAAGCGTTTGAATTCCGCAGCCGTGCAGTACACGTCGACGCGCGCATCCAGCGGGCCGCCGATCGCGCCGGCGTCGCGCAGTTTCTCCAGCTCGCGGGCGATGTCACCGCGCAACTGGATGAACCCCTGCCAGTCGATCGGGTCGGCGGCGACCGCCGGAACCGCGTGCCAGGTTTCGTGGAACACCGACTCACGATGCTCGCCGGGCAGGTACCGCCAGAATTCCTCGGTGGTGAAGGACAGGATGGGCGCGAGCCAGCGCACCATGCTTTCGGCAATGTGGTACATCGCGGTCTGCGCTGAACGGCGCGCCTTGCCGGTCGCAGGCGTTGTGTACAGCCGGTCCTTGACGACGTCGAGGTAGAAGCCTCCCAGGTCGACGCTGCAGAAGTTGTGAACCTTCTGATAAATGAGATGGAAGGTGTACTGTTCGTAGGCTTCGAGCACTTCGCTTTGCAGGGCGGCGGTGCGCGCCAGCGCGTAAGCGTCGAGCCCCAGGAGCGCGTCCACCGGCACGGCGTCGCGCGCCGGATCAAAGCCGTGCAGATTGCCGAGCAGGAAGCGCAGCGTGTTGCGCATGCGGCGATAGGAATCCGCCATGCGCTTCAGGATCTCGTCCGACACGCTCATCTCATTCGCGTAGTCGGTGGCCGACACCCACAGGCGCAGGACATCCGCGCCCAGGCTGTTCATGACCTTCTGCGGCGCCACGACGTTCCCTAAGGACTTGGACATCTTGCGGCCCTTCTCATCCACCGCGAAGCCATGGGTGAGCACGGCGCGATACGGTGCGCGCTCGTAGAGCGCCTCGGATAAGAGGAGTGAACTGTGGAACCAGCCGCGATGCTGGTCTGAACCTTCCAGGTACAGTTCCACGGGAGCGGCCACTTCGGGGCGCTCGGTGCCGACGCACTCAAATGACATGCCCGAGTCGGCCCACACGTCCATGACGTCGGTGACCTTGTCGTAAGCGTCCGCGTCATCTGCCAGGAGCTCGCGGGCCTCCAGCGCAAACCAGGCATCGATCCCGCCGGTCTCGACGCGCGTCGCGACCGCCTCGATGAGCTCGCGCGTGCGCGGATGCAACTCGCCCGAGTGCTTGTGGACGAAGAGCGGAATCGGTACGCCCCAGGTGCGCTGCCGTGAAATGCACCAGTCCGGGCGCCCGGCGATCATGCCGGTGATGCGCTGCTCGCCCCACGCGGGCGTCCATTGCACGCCCTTGATGTCGCGCAGCGTGTGCGCGCGCAGGTCCTTCTTGTCCATGCTGATGAACCATTGCGGCGTGGCGCGAAAAATCACCGGCGTCTTGTGCCGCCAGCAGTGTGGGTAGCTGTGACGGAAGGCCTCCTGGTGCAAGAGTCGCCCGCCCTGGGTGAGCGCCTCGATGATCACCGGGTTCGCCTCATCCACCTTGAGACCCGCGACCAGCGGGGTGCCGGAAAGAAAGCGGCCGTCGTTGCCGACAGGATTGGTCACCGGCAACCCGTAGCGCTGACCGACGGCGAAATCCTCCTGCCCATGACCGGGCGCGGTATGCACCGCCCCCGTGCCGGCCTCGAGCGTCACATGCTCGCCCAGGATCACCGGCACCTCACGTGGCTCCAGCGGGTGCTTGAGTTTCAGACCCTCGAGCACCCGGCCTTCGAAGCTCGCCAGCGTCGCAGCCGCCGTCAGACCGAAGCGCTGCAGGCACGCCGGCGCGAGTTCCGCGGCCAGTACCAGCCGGCGGCGCGTGCCGTCGCTGTGCGCCGCCTCGATGAGCAGGTACTGGAATTCGTCACGCAGTGCGACCGCCTGGTTGGCCGGCAACGTCCACGGCGTCGTGGTCCAGATGACCACGTCCACGGGCGCCGCACCCAACTGGCCGCTTGCAAGACCCAGGCGTTTTGCAAGATCGGCCAGATCCACCACGCCAAAGGCGACGTCGATCGCCGGCGAAGTCTTCTCTTCGTATTCGACTTCCGCTTCTGCCAGTGCGGAACGGCAATCCAGACACCAGTGCACGGGTTTCACGCCCTTGTACAGGTGCCCGTTGTCGATGATGCGACCGAAAGCGCGCAGTTGCTGCGCCTCGTAACGCGGCGCCATGGTGAGGTACGGATGATCCCAGTCACCGAGCACCCCGAGGCGCTGAAAATCAGTGCGCTGCAGGTTGATCTGCTCCTGCGCGTAGGCGCGGCAGGCGGCGCGAAACGCCTGCGCGTCGAGTTTCTGGCCCGGCCGGCCGTGCTTCTTCTCCACCTGCAGCTCGATCGGCAGGCCGTGACAATCCCAGCCAGGGATATAGGGCGAGTCGAAACCCGCGAGCGAGCGCGACTTGACGACGATGTCCTTCAAGATCTTGTTGACGGCGTGACCAATGTGGATGATGCCGTTCGCGTACGGCGGCCCGTCGTGCAACACGAACCGCGGCCGGCCGCGGGCGATCTCGCGCAGCTTCGTGTAGGTGGCGTGCTCGTGCCACGCCCGCACCATCGCCGGTTCCCGCTCGGCGAGGTTCGCCTTCATCGGGAAGTCAGTCTGCGGCAGGTTGATGGTGTGCTTGTAGTCAGTCATGTCGATTCAGTCAGGTCCTTCAATGTCCCTTAAGGCGCCGAGGATGCGGCGCGCCTCACTCGCATCGCGCTGCATCTGCGCGGTGAGCGCCGCAAGCGTCGCAAAGCGTTCCTCGTCGCGCAGCTTCGCCGCGAACTCCACTTCAATCTCACGGCCGTACAGGTCGGCGCTGAAATCAAACACGTGCGCTTCCAGGAGCGCCTCGGTGCCGCCGATCGTCGGCCGCGTGCCGAGGCTTGCCACCCCGGGCAACGCACCCGCGACGGCACCATGCACGCGCACCGCGAAAATTCCCGCGAGCGGTGAGCGTCGGCGCCCGAGCGGCAGATTGGCCGTCGGGAATCCCAGTTCCCTCCCCAGCCGCTCACCGTGTGCCACGCGCGCACGCATCGAATAAGGCCTTCCCAACAGGCGCCGCGCGCGCCCGAAGTCCGCGCCCAAAAGCGCGGCGCGTACCGCGCTGCTGCTGATGCGTTCTGCGCCCTGCATCACCGGAGGCAGCACATCGACTTCAAAACCCAGCCGCTCGCCGGCTGCTGCGAGCATGGCCGCTGAAGCTGCGCCATCCTTGCCGAAGCGAAAGTCGTGTCCGACCACGACCAGGCGCGCGCGCAGGTCCCGGGCGAGGAATTCCGCGAAGGCTTGCCCTGACAGGTTACGCAAACCCTCGCCGAAGCGCAGCAGCCAGGTGTAGTTGAGGCCGGTGGACCTAAGGATCGCGAGCCGCTCACGCAGCGTCGTCAGCCGCGCCGGCGGATCGTTGGGGGCGAAATACTCCCGCGGCATGGGCTCAAACGTAAGCAGCACCGAAGGCAGGCCGAGGCGCGCGGCATGCGCGGTGAGCCGCCCGATGAGCGCCTGGTGGCCCAGGTGCAGTCCGTCGTACGTGCCGATGGTCACGACGCACCCTTTGGCACACGCCGGGGCTGCGTGGATTCCGCGGATAAGCTCCAATGAAATCGCCTAAGTTATTGATCCTGAACGAACAGCCTACGGCCGCCGAGGGTCCCGGCGCAGACTGCGCGCCAGTTTATTTGAATGCCCGACCGGGCGCCGCCCCGAGGCGTTACGCCGCGTTGACAAGGCGCGCATCGATACGCAGACTACCCGGCCCCGCGACCCGGGGATTCCTTTAGATTCGGATAGATACGGAGATTTCGTGGCCAATACCAAGTCCGCCGAGAAAGCCGCCCGCCAGGCCGAGAAGCACCGCGCGCGTAATGTCGCGCTGCGCTCGCGCATGCGCACGGCCGTGCGCAACGTGACGACTGCCATCACCGGCGGCGACAAGGAAGCGGCCAAGACCACCTATCAGAAGGCGGTTCCGATCATCGACTCCCTCGCCGGCAAGCAGATCATTCATCGCAACAAGGCCGCGCGCCACAAGAGCCGCCTCGCAGCCCGCATCCGCGCGATGCAGTAAGGCTTAAGCGGCCCGGTCTTGCCGCGCCTGCGCTCAGGATTCCTCCGGTAGTTCGACGTCAGCGCCTTCGGGTGCTGCTGTGAGTTCGCGTGCCGCGCGGTCGTGCTCCTCCAGCGCCGTCATCACCGCCTCGCACAAGGGCTTGGTTCCCTCGCCCGTGGCTCCCGAGATCAGAAAGTGCGGACCGCGATAGCGCAGGGCCCGCACAATGGCGCGCGCGCGCTTTTCCGCGTCCGCGGGCGGCAGCAGGTCGCGCTTGTTCAGCACCAGCCAGCGCGGCTTGGCGAGCAGCTCCTTGTTGAATTTCTTCAGCTCCGCGACGATCGCGCGCGCGTCGCGCACCGGATCCGCATCCGGATCCAGCGGCGCAATGTCCACCAGGTGCAAGAGCACGCGGGTGCGCTGCAGGTGCTTCAGGAACCGGATCCCAAGCCCAGCGCCTTCGGCCGCACCCTCGATGAGACCGGGAATATCCGCCATGACGAAGCTGCGGTGCTGCCCGACCGCGACCACCCCCAGGTTCGGGTACAGCGTGGTGAACGGGTAGTCGGCAACCTTGGGCCGCGCCGCCGACACTGCACGGATGAGCGTGGACTTGCCCGCGTTCGGTAAGCCCAGGAGGCCGACATCTGCGATGACCTTGAGCTCGAATTCCAGTGAACGCTTCTCACCCGGGAGCCCCGGGCCAAATTGCCGCGGCGTGCGATTGGTGCTGGATTTGAAGCGCTGGTTGCCCCAGCCGCCCTTGCCGCCGCGCGCCACCAGCAGCTCCGAGCCGTCACGGGTCAGGTCACCCAGTTCCTCCTGGGTTTCCGCATCCCGCACGACCGTGCCGATCGGTACCGGTACGTACAGGTCCGATCCGCCACGGCCGGTGCAATCGTTGGCGCCGCCCCCCTCGCCATGCTCCGCCCGGTAGGTGCGCACGATGCGAAAGTCCGCGAGCGTGTTGATGCCGGAGGCCGCGCGCAGATACACGCTGCCGCCATTGCCGCCGTCGCCGCCGTCCGGGCCGCCAAAGGGCACGAACTTCTCGCGCCGGAAACTGCTGCTGCCCCGGCCACCGTTGCCGGCCTGAACGTGAGTTTTCGCCTCGTCGACGAATTTCATGGGATTTACTCTAGCGTAAGCGCAAACAAAAACCCCGGCGCCAGGGCCGGGGTTGGTAGCACCGCAGCCGGCCAAAGTCCGTCCGCTCAGATTTCTAACGAAGTGCTCGGCTGCTGAGGCGATTGCAGCCGGTGCGTGTCGAGCCACGCCTTTGGCCGGCGGAAACGAAGCTGATGTCCGCGAAAATCGCTTCCTGCAATTTTCGCCAATGGTCTAGCGGCTACGCCTTCTCGGGCAGCACGCTCACGTACAGGCGCTGCTCGGCGCCCTTGCGGTCAAACTTGACCTTGCCGGTCACCTTGGCGAACAGCGTGTGGTCGGTTCCCAGACCCACGTTCGCGCCCGCACGCACCGGCGTACCGCGCTGACGCACGATGATGTTGCCGGCCAGCACCTGCTCGCCGCCGTAGCGCTTCACGCCTAAGCGTTTGGAGTGGGAATCGCGGCCGTTCTTGGTACTGCCGCCTGCCTTTTTATGAGCCATGACTTACTCGTGTCCTGTTCGAAGATGCCTGACTTCAGCCCGCGCTGATGTCGGTGACCTTCACCTCGGTAAAATGCTGCCGATGATTCTTCTGGCGCAGGTAATGCGCCCGGCGCTTGAACTTCACGATCGACACCTTGGCGCCCTTGCCGTGGCGCATGACCGTCGCCAGCACCTTGCCACCCTTGAGCGTGGGCTTGCCGATCTTGACGTCCGCGCCCTCGCCGACGAGCAGCACTTCGCCAAATTCAACCGTCGCTCCCGGTTCGGCGTCGAGTTTCTCGACCTTGAGCACGCCGTCCTTGGTCACGCGATACTGTTTACCGCCGGTGGCGATGACTGCGTACATGGTATTTGAGGAGCCGTTGGGGTGAGGGCGAAAGGCCGCGCATTCTACTGGCCGATCCGGCCGCGGTCAAACGGCACTTTCCCCAAGGCCAACAGGGACTTAGTGGCGTCCCGAGGGGCCCCGCTTCCGGGCCTGGGGGTAGACCGGTTTGCGCAGCGTCTGCTTCAGCGACGGCAGGGGCTTTTCTGCCTAGATGTACCCGGGGGTTGGACCCAGCTGCTCGTAGTTCGCGTCGAAGTACTTCTCTTTGACCTGGCCCTCAGGCACCGGATTCGGCATGGTCGCGTGCAGCTGGGTCATCTTCTCTTCGGTTCTTTGCATGAACGCGGGCTCCTTGAGCCGCCAGTACGCCGCGGCTATACGGTTCGCGCCGTATTCGACGGCATAGTGGTTGGTCCCACCCGTTTTGTGCCCGCAGGCCTGCCACCAATGGCCGAGCTCATGAACAAACACCCAGTGATGTATGCCCTCCTCGAACTCCTGCTCGCCGGCCAGACCCTTTCCCATGCGCGCCGCCATGCGGGAGAACCGCGACTGCTGTTCTGGCGTCAGCGCGGACGACACCGCGATGTGCAGGACGTTCTTGCCGTCCTCGTAGTTGCCATACGACGGGGGGTTGTCCATCACGATGGTGGGCGGCGGCAGCCTGGGCTTGAAACCCTCGGCCTTGATCTGCGCCACGAACGCGTCCCGCAAGGTCGTGAGTTGCACCCTCACTGCGTCATCAGGCGATTGGGGTGATTGGGCAATTGCGGTCGACAACGGAGCAACAGCGCAGTGACGTTGGTCCAAATTCTCTATCGGCGCTCGAACTAGCCCAAGCGCACGTTCCCGTCTCGCGCGTGCAAGCGCTTTCGACTAGCATTCGAACGCACATGAGCCTGGAAGAAATTCGCGCACCCGTTGCCTCAGACCTGCGCGCCGTCGACGCCGTCATCCGCGCGCGCCTGAAAAGCGCCGTACCGCTCGTGGATCAGATCGCCGAGCACATCATCGCCGGGGGCGGCAAACGACTGCGACCGCTGCTGGTGGTCTTGAGCGCGCGGGCGTGCGCCGCGCAGGGCACCGGACACATCGAGGCCGCGGCGTTCATCGAGTTCATACACACCGCGACACTCCTGCACGATGATGTTGTGGATGGCTCCTCCATGCGGCGCGGCCGCCATACGGCGAACCAGGTGTTCGGCAACCAGGCGAGTGTGCTGGTCGGGGACTTCGTCTACTCGCGCGCCTTCCAGATGATGGCGACATTGAGCAGTCAGCCGGTCATGGAGATCATGGCGCAGGCGACCAACGTCATCGCCGAAGGCGAAGTGCTGCAGCTCATGAATGCGCACGATCCGGACACGAGCGAGGAGCGCTACCTCGAAGTTATCTACCGCAAGACGGCGAAACTCTTCGAAGCCGGCGCCGAGGTTGCAGCGGTGCTGGCGAACGCACCGCCATCGATCCGCGCGGCGCTGGCCTCATACGGCCGTCACCTCGGCACCGCCTATCAGCTCGTCGACGATGTGCTCGACTACCGCTCCAACCCGCAGGAGCGCGGCAAGAATCTCGGCGATGACCTCGCGGAAGGCAAACCGACACTGCCGCTCATTCACGCCCTGAGGAAGGGCAACCCGGCGCAGCAGGCCGACATCCGCGAAGCCATCCGCGAAGGGGGCCTGACGCAGCTACAGTCGGTGGTGGCGGCGATTGACGCTACCGGCGGACTGGATTACGCCGCGAGCCGGGCGCGTGCGGAAAGTGATGCCGCCCTGGCGGCTCTTTCGCCCCTGCCGGAGTCCGCTTACAAGAACTCGCTCGGGGCGCTCGTGCACTTTGCAGCGGAGCACACTACCTGATGACTCACAACGCCCCTCACTGTGGCACCGCAGTCGAAACGGATACACGCATGATCATTACCGCACCTCGCACCGTGGCGCTCCGCGGCGCCGCCGCAACCCTCGCCGCAGTGGCGCTCGGAATCGCCGCCGGGGCGCGCCCCGCGCCAAAGCGCGCGCCGCTGCCGCCGCGTGGTGCTGCAGAAGCCGGGAACCTGAAGGCGTTGAACCTGCGGGGTTCCCCGGCGGGTTCCGGCGCCGTTGAAGGCGCAGGTCTGGTCCAGTAAACTGCGCGGCCCGCTGCTCCGGGCCGCCTTGCGTTGGCTGGGTAGCGGTTAAGCCGGATTCGGGGTGTAGCTCAGCCTGGTAGAGCACTACGTTCGGGACGTAGGAGTCGCAGGTTCAAATCCTGTCACCCCGACCATTGATTGAATTTAATCACGACCTATGTTGGCCGATAAATTGGCGTAATTGGCCGATATATAGCCGATAAGTCTTGAATTCAAGCGGTTTGGCCGATATATTGGCCGACATATGGCCGATAAAACAACTCTTGTACCCCTGTTTCGTGCCAATCCAGAGACTTGGCTATCCCTCGCTGCGATCAAGTCGGTCATACAAAAGGTGCCCGACCGGACCCTGCGAAATTGGCTGCAGGAGCTGGTGAAAGAAGGCGCCGTTGAGGCCCGCGGCGAACGCAAGGGGCGGCGCTATCGATTGCGGCCCGGCTCGATGCAGGGAACCGCGGTTAGCGCCTCCATAGCGTCGGCGCGAATCACCGGCACTCACGAGATCTTTTCTCCAGAGAGCGTGGCCCTGATCCGCCGGATCGAGGCGCCGATCTACACCCGCCCGCCCGCCACTTACCGGGAGGACTGGCTTCAGTCTTACGTTCCGAACGAGAGCGCGTATCTCTCGCAGGAAAGGCGCGCCGAACTCGCCGCTCTCGGCAAGCGCGATCCCATTTATGGGCATGCCGGCACCTACATCAGGAAAATCTACGACCGCCTGCTGATCGATTTCAGCTTCAACTCGTCCAGGCTCGAGGGCAACACCTACTCGCTCGCGGACACCGAGAAGCTGCTGCTGCAGGGCGCGGCGGCGCCCGGCAAGCCGAATGCCGAGCGCATCATGATCCTGAATCACAAGGAGGCGATCGCCTACCTCGTGCGCGACGTCCCGGCCCTGCAGGTGGATGAGCCGACGATCCGCACGCTTCATTACCTTCTTGCGGACAGCCTGGTCGCGCCGGAGCTCGCCGGCCAGATCCGAGATGAGACTGTGCGCGTCAGCGGCTCCACATACGCGCCGCTCGAAGGCCGGGATCGGTTGACCAGACTGTTGGACGCAGTACTCGAGAGGGCGCGCGCGATTGCCGATCCTTTTGAGCAGGGTTTTTTCCTGCTGGTACACATCTCCTGTCTGCAGCCGTTCATCGACGTCAACAAGCGCACCGCACGCCTCGCCTCAATCATTCCGTTGATCAAAGGGGACTATGTGCCGCAGTCGTTCGTAGACGCGAATCAGG
>JANWKL010000020.1 GCA_025451375.1 Steroidobacteraceae bacterium | reverse complement strand
ACGCGCAGCATCTTCGCCTCATCGGCGAGCGTGAGGCCGTAGCCTGACTTGATCTCGATGGTGGTGACGCCTTCGGCGAGGAGCGCGGCCAGGCGCGGCGCGCTCTCATCAAACAACTGCGCCGCACTCGCGTTGCGCACCGCGCGCATGGTGGAGAGGATGCCGCCGCCGCTGCGCGCGATCTCCTCGTATGAGCGGCCCCGCAGGCGCTGCGCGTATTCCGCGGCGCGCGTGCCGGCGAACACCAGGTGGGTGTGGCAGTCGATGAGTCCCGGGGTGACCCAGGCGCCGTCAAGATCGTGCTCCTGCGCCACCGTCTGCGTACCGAGCGCGGCCGGCAGGGCGGTTTCCTCTCCGACCCATTCTATGAGTGCGCCGCGGGTCAGAAGTGCGCCGCGCTCGATGCAGCGCGCGTTTGCATCGCAGGTGGCGAGCTTCGCGTTGCGCCAGATTTTCAGCGGTGCGGGCATGCGAATAGGCGGCGCCCGCTCAGGCGCCGCGCAGGAACGGCAGATTCAGCCCCTGCTCGCGCGCGCAGGCGATCGCAGTTTCGTAGCCGGCATCCGCGTGGCGCATAACCCCGGTCGCCGGATCGTTCCACAGCACCCGCTCGAGGCGCCGCGCGGCGGCCGCCGTGCCGTCGCACACAATGACCACGCCGGCATGCTGCGAATAACCCATGCCGACGCCGCCGCCGTGATGAATCGATACCCAGGTGGCGCCGCTGGCGGTGTTCAGCAGCGCATTGAGCAACGGCCAGTCGGCGACCGCATCCGAACCGTCGCGCATGCTTTCGGTCTCGCGATTGGGACTCGCGACGGAGCCTGAATCGAGGTGATCGCGGCCGATGACAATGGGGGCTTTGAGTTCCCCGCTCGCCACCATTTCATTGAAGGCGAGCCCCAGGCGGTGCCGGTCGCCCAGGCCCACCCAACAGATGCGTGCCGGCAGCCCCTGGAACTGGATGCGCTCGCGCGCCATGTCGAGCCAGTGGTGCAGGTGCGTATCCTCGGGCAACAGCTCGCGCACTTTCATATCCGTGCGGGCGATGTCCTCCGGATCCCCGGAGAGTGCCGCCCAGCGGAACGGTCCCATGCCGCGGCAGAACAGCGGCCGCACATACGCCGGTACGAACCCGGGGAACGCGAAAGCGTCCTTGACGCCCTCATCGAGCGCCACCTGGCGCAGGTTGTTGCCGTAGTCGAACACCGCGATGCCGTTTTTCTGAAACGCGAGCATCGCCTCGACGTGCCGCGCCATGGAGGCACGGGCTTCTTTCGCGACCTGCTTGGGATCGCTGGCGCGCAGCCGGTCCCATTTTTCCACCGTCCAGCCGCCCGGCAGATAGCCGTTGACCGGATCGTGCGCGGAAGTCTGATCGGTCACCGCATCCGGGCGCACGCCCCGGCGCAGCAGTTCCGGCAGCACTTCGCAGGCATTGCCGAGGAGGCCAACCGACACCGCCTGGCCACTGCGGCGCGCGCGCTCGAGTATTTCCAGTGCCTCATCGAGATTCGCAGCCTGAACGTCCAGATAGCGCGTTTGCAGGCGCTTGGCGATGCGCTCCGGGCGGCACTCCACCGCCAGCATCGACGCGCCCGCCATGGTGGCGGCGAGGGGCTGCGCGCCGCCCATGCCGCCTAAACCCGCGGTCAGGATCCACTTGCCGGCAAGGTTGCCGCCGAAATGCTGGCGCCCCATTTCCACGAACGTTTCGTAGGTGCCCTGCACGATGCCCTGGCTGCCGATGTAGATCCACGAGCCGGCCGTCATCTGGCCGTACATCATCAGGCCCTTGGCGTCGAGCGCGTTGAAGTGCTCCCAGTCCGCCCAGCGCGCCACGAGATTCGAGTTGGCAATGAGTACGCGCGGCGCATCCGCGTGGGTGCGGAACACCCCGACCGGCTTGCCGGACTGGATGAGGAGCGTTTCCTCATCCTTGAGTTCACGCAGCGCGGCCACGATCTGGTCAAAGCATTGCCAGTTGCGTGCGGCTTTGCCGATCCCTCCGTAGACGACCAGGTCATCCGGGCGTTCGGCGACCTCGGGGTCCAGATTGTTCAGGAGCATGCGCAGCGGGGCTTCGGTGAGCCAGCTGCGGCAGCTCAGGGTCGTGCCGCGCGGGGCGCGCAGGGCTGGGCGGGCTGGATCCGGCATGGGACACCTCGTGAACGGGCGTGAATGATAGCTAAGGCGAAGGCAGTTTCCCTGCCCGCCTGGTTTGGGTAGAATGCGCGGCCCCTCACCAGGCGCAAGTCAGGTGGGGGCGGGAGGCTGGCGCCGCGGATCCGAAGGATTTGGATGCACGGTGCCCCCGAAAGTGAGATCACCGGAAAGCCCCCCATGGGGCTTTTTGCTTTTTGGGTGGGCCTTAAGGCCCATTTTTGTTTGTAGGACCGTCGAAGCGTGACCCAGACAATGCGCGAGCGGCTGATTGGCCTTATCGAGCCGGTGCTCGGCAAGCTCGGCTACGAACTGGTGGAGCTCGAATACGGCGCGGCGCACGGGCGCGCGCAGCTACGCATCTTCATAGATGCGCTGGCAGGTGTCGGCGTCGAGGATTGTGCGCGGGTGAGCCGGGAGACTTCGACGCTGCTGGAGGCGACGGATCCGATTCCGGTTGCCTACACGCTGGAGGTGTCTTCGCCGGGATTTGATCGCGTGTTGCGGACGCCGGCGCACTTCGCCCGCTTCGTCGACTCGCGGGTGTACGTGGAGTTGAAGGAGCCGCGCGCGGGGCGACGGCGCTACACCGGAACGCTCACCGGCGTGGCTGCGGCGGGAGTTGCGCTCGAGGTCGACGGCGAGCAGGTGGCACTGGGGTTTGACGAGATTGGCAAGGCAAGGCTCGCGTAACGAGCCTGAGGTAGATGCGACTGTGAACAAGGAAATCCTGATGGTGGTCGATGCCGTTTCCAACGAGAAGGGCGTCGATAAAGAAGTGATCTTCGAAGCGCTGGAGGCGGCACTCGCCTCGGCGAGCCGCAAGAAGCACGGCGGCGAGGAGTGGGACGCGCGCGTCGCGATCGACCGCAAGAGCGGCGACTACGAGACCTTCCGTCGCTGGAAGGTGTTCGCGGATGACTCCACTGAACTGGAAGTCCCCGAGCGGGAGCTGCGACTCGAAGACGCGCTCGACATGAACCCCAGGGCTGAGGTCGGCGGCTACGTCGAGGAGCCGATGGAATCGGCCGCCTTCGGCCGCATCGCCGCCCAGCAGGCGAAGCAGGTAATCGTGCAGAAGGTGCGCGAGGCGGAACGCGCCCAGGTCGTGGAGGCGTACCGCGAGCGCGTCGGCACGCTGGTCAGCGGGGTCGTGAAGCGCATCGATCGCAACGGCATTTACATCGACCTCGGCAGCAATGCCGAAGGCTTTGTACCGCGCACCGACATGATTCCCCGCGAGCAGGCCAAACCCCAGGACCGCATCAAGGCCTTCCTGAAGGAAGTGCGCTCCGAGCCGCGCGGCCCACAGCTGTTTCTCACCCGCACGGCGCCTGAGTTCCTCATTGAACTGTTCAAGCTGGAAGTGCCGGAAGTCGGCCAGGGCCTGATCCAGATCCTGGGCGCGGCCCGCGACGCCGGGGTGCGCGCCAAGATCGCCGTCAAGAGCAACGACCCGCGCATCGATCCGGTCGGCGCCTGCGTCGGTATGCGCGGCTCGCGCGTGCAGGCGGTCTCCAACGAGATCGCCGGCGAGCGCGTCGACATCATTCCGCACAACGCGAATCCGGCGCAGTTCGTGATCAACGCCATGTCCCCCGCCGAAGTCATGTCGGTGGTGGTCGATGAGGAATCACACAGCATGGACATCGCGGTCAGCGAGGAGAAACTCTCGCAGGCCATCGGCCGCGGCGGGCAGAACATCCGCCTCGCAAGCCAGCTCACCGGCTGGGATCTGAACGTGATGACCGAGTCGGACGCCGAGGCCAAGAGCGAGACCGAGTCGAAGGAGCTGGTGCAGAACTTCATGAAGCAGCTCGACGTCGACGAGGACGTCGCGACCATCCTGGCGCAGGAAGGCTTCTCCACCATCGAGGAGATCGCCTACGTGCCGCAGGCGGAACTCGCCGCCATCGACGAGTTCGACGATGACATGGTCAAGGAGCTGCGCAATCGCGCCCGCGACATGCTGCTGACGCAAGCGATCGCCAGCGAAGAGACGCTCGATCAGTCGATGCCGGCGGACGACCTGTTGCTCCTCGAGGGCATGAGTCCGGACCTGGCGCTGACGCTCGCGCGCCGTGGCGTACGCACGCGCGAGGATCTCGCCGAACAGTCGGTCGATGAGCTCGCGGATATCGAAGGACTCGCCGCCGACAGGGCGGCCAAGCTCATCATGACGGCGCGCGCCCCGTGGTTCGAGGCGGGTAACTGAGTGAAACGGGACGAGGGTTGAGCCTATGGCGGAAGTAAGTGTTTCCCAGTTTGCCGAGGTTTTGAAGGTACCGGTCGACCGGCTGCTCGTGCAGCTGGACCAGGCTGGCATCAAGGTCTCCGGCCCCGACGCGCGCATCAGCGACGATGCCAAGCTGGAACTGCTGACCCATCTGCGCCGCAGCCACGGTAGCGAAGCCGAGAGCGACGGCGCGCCGCGCAAGATTACCCTCAAGCGCAAAACCCAGAGCGAACTGAAGCTGGCGAGCACCCAGGGGCGTGCCCGCACGGTGAGCGTCGAAGTGCGCCGCAAGCGCACCTACATCAAGCGCGACGTGCTCGAGGAGCAGGCGCGCGTCCAGCAGGATGAGATCGACCAGCGCCACCGCCAGGCGGAAGACGCGGCGCGCGCCGAGGGCGAGCGCGCCGAGGCTGAGCGGCGCGATCGCGAGCGCCTGGAAGCGGAAAACCGCCGCCGCGTTGAGGAAGAGGAAACCAAGCGTCGCGCCCAGGAAGATGCGCGCCGCAGCGCCGAACAGCGCAGCCGTGACGACGAGGCGCGCCGCGCCCGTGAGCGCGAGGAGCGCGAGCGTCCGCAGCCGGGCGCGGCCGCACCGGCGGTGGTCCGCGAGCGTGCGCCGGTCGCCGTCGCGCCGGCCGCGGTGGTCGACGACAAGGCCACCCGCTATGGCCGCAAGGAACTGCACGTCACCAGTGACATCAGCTCCCGCTACAAGAAAAAGCGCCGCACCAAGGCCCGCCCGACCGGTGGGACTGCCGACGGACGCCATGGCTTTGAGATGCCTACCGCGCCGGTGGTGCGCGAGGTGAGTATCGGTGAGACCGTCACCGTCGCAGAGCTCGCGCAGAAAATGGCGGTCAAGGCGACCGAGGTCATCAAGGTGCTCATGAACATGGGCGTGATGGCTACCATCAACCAGCCCATCGACCAGGACACCGCGGTGCTGGTGGTGGAGGAGATGGGTCATACCTCGAAGCTGGTCAAAGAGAATCAGATTGAAGAGGGTCTGCAAGGCGAGCCGAGTCACGAACACGAGGCGGAAGGGGAACCGCGTCCGCCAGTCGTGACCGTCATGGGCCACGTCGACCATGGCAAGACCTCACTCCTTGATTATATCCGCACCACCAAGGTGGCCGCGGGCGAGGCCGGCGGAATTACCCAGCACATCGGTGCCTACCACGTCGAGACGCCCAAGGGCGCGATCACTTTCCTGGACACCCCGGGACATGCGGCCTTTACCGCCATGCGCGCCCGCGGCGCCAAGGCCACGGACGTGGTGGTGCTGGTGGTTGCGGCCGACGACGGCGTCATGCCACAGACGGTTGAGGCGATTCAGCACGCGCGTGCCGCGGGCGTGCCCATCGTCGTGGCGATCAACAAGATCGACAAGGGTGATGCGGGACTTGAGCGCGTGCGCACCGAGTTGTCCAAGCAGGAAGTCATCTCCGAGGAGTGGGGCGGGCAGAACATGTTCGTCAACGTCTCGGCGCGCACTGGTCAGGGCATCGACAAGCTGCTGGAAGCGATCCTGCTGCAGGCGGAAGTGCTGGAGTTGCGGGCACCGCGCACCGGGCTTGCTTCCGGAATCGTGATCGAGTCGAGCATCGAGAAGGGCCGGGGAGCTGTGGCCACGGTGCTGGTGAAGAGCGGCACGCTGCACACCGGTGATCCGATCATCGCCGGCTCCGAGTTCGGGCGCGTACGCGCCATGTTCGATGAGAACGGCAAGCAGGTGACCGAGGCGGCGCCTTCCATGCCGGTGGTGGTGCTGGGACTGTCGACCGCACCCAACGCCGGGGATGAGCTCCTGGCGGTGGAAAGCGAGCGCAAGGCGCGTGAAGTCGCGCTCTATCGGCAGGGCAAGTTTCGCGATACCAATCTCGCGCGCCAGAGCCCGCGTGCCGAGGATGCGTTCTCGCAGATGGGCGAAGCCAAGGCGGGCGTCGTGGCGGTGCTCATCAAGACCGACGTGCGCGGCAGCGCCGAGGCGTTGCGCGAGTCGCTCAACAAGCTCTCCACCGATGAGGTTTCGGTCAAAGTGCTGGGCGCGGGCCTGGGCGCCATCACCATCTCCGACGTGCAGCTGGCGGCGGCCTCCAAGGCGCTGATCATCGGCTTCAACGTACGCGCCGATGCGGGCGCCCGTGATGCAGTCAAGGAGAGCGGGGTCGAGGTGCGCTACTACAGCATCATTTATGAGGCCATCGATGATGTGAAACAGATGATGTCCGGCATGCTGCAGCCGGAGATCAAGGAGACGATCCTCGGCGTCGCCCAGGTGCGCGAGGTGTTCCGCTCCAGCAAGTTCGGCGTAGTTGCCGGGTGTCTGGTGACCGAGGGCGTGGTCAAGCGCAACAATCCAATCCGCGTGCTGCGCGAGAGCGTGGTGATATTCGAGGGTGCGCTCGAGTCGCTGCGCCGCTTCAAGGACGAAGCAAGTGAAGTGCGCGCCGGCACCGAGTGCGGCATCGGCGTGAAAAACTACCAGGACGTGCGCGTCGGTGACCAGATCGAGTGTTATTCGCGCGTCGAGGTGGCGAGAACGCTGCAGTAATGGCGCAGGCCCGCAACCAACGCATCGAGTCGGAGATCCAGCGGGTGCTCGCCGCGCTCATCGCGCGCGAGGTCAAGGACCCGCGGGTGGGGAACGTCACCATCACGGCGGTGAGCATGGCGGCCGACAAGGCCACGGCGAAGATTTTCTTCACCCCGTTTGCCTCACTCAACCCGCCGGAGCAGGTGCGCGAAGGGCTGACGCGTGCCGCCGGTTTCCTGCGTGGGGAACTGGGCCGGCGCCTGCAGTTGCGACACGCGCCGCGGCTGGAGTTTGTGTTCGACGACAGCGCGGTGGGGGCGGAGCGCCTGTCGAGCCTCATCGAGAAGGCGGTGGCAAGGGATCGCGCCCACGCCGCAAGCCCTGCCGCAGGCGACGCTGCGGCCGGGCCCAGTGAGCCCGCCGCCGACACCGACATTCCGCCGCGCTGAGCTCTTGAGCGCATGCCGAGCGGAATCCTGCTGCTCGACAAGCCGCTGGGCCTGTCCTCGAACGCCGCGCTGCAGCGGGTGCGCACCCTCTACGATCGCGAGAAGGCCGGCCATGTCGGCAGTCTCGATCCACTCGCCACCGGCATGCTGCCGATCTGTCTGGGGGAGGCCACCAAGGTGGCGGGCGACGTGCTCGACGGTCGTAAGTGCTACCGCTTCAGCGTGGCGCTGGGCGAGCGGACCGCGACCGGGGACACCGAGGGTGAGGTAATCGCCACGGCCGCCGTGCCTAAGCTCTCGCACGGCGCGGTGGAGGCGGTACTGAGCCGCTTTCACGGACTGCAGCGGCAGGTGCCGCCCATGTATTCCGCGATCAAGCAGGGCGGTCAACCCTTGTACCGACTGGCACGCGCTGGTGTGACCGTGGAGCGCGCCGCGCGCGACATCGAGATCTTTGCGCTCATCCTCAGTGCGGTTTCGTCCGCGTCGCTTGATCTTGAGGTGCTGTGTACGAAGGGCACCTACGTGCGCGTGCTGGCGGAGGATGTTGCCGCAGCGCTGGGCACCTGCGGACACGTGACGCAGCTGCGGCGCGTGTATGTTGAGCCGTTCGCGAGCGAACCGATGCACACCCTCGAGGCGCTCACCGAGGCGCGAGCCGCAGGGCCGGGCCCCGCGTTACTGCCCGCAGACTCCGCGCTCATGCACCTGCCGGCGGTCACGCTGTCAGCGGTGTCGGCCGAGCGGCTGCGACATGGCCAGCGGGTAGCTGCGGACGTACCGCCACTCAGCACGCGCGTGCGGCTCTACGAGGATTCCGGGGAGTTCTTAGGGATCGGGACTGCCGACGGGTCGGGCGGCGTTCAGCCGCGCCGACTCCTCAAGGCCGCCGGGAGTGCGATCAGCGGGTGATCGTCGGATCGAGCTCGCGCAACGCCTGCCCGAGATTGCCGCCTGCGCCGGTGCGGCGCAGCTGCTCGTCTGAGTAGGTCCTGCCGGGAGCCGTGCAGGTATTAGTAAGACCGGACGACACCGTGGTCGGTCCGCAGCCGGGCTTCAGGCTGGAGGTACTCGCCGTGGCGGGCGGGGACTGCGCCGCGGGATGGGTCGCACAGGCACCGAGGGTCAGGGCCAGGGCGGCAGTAATGAACGTGTTTTTCCACATGACGAGCACCTCAGGGCGAGCCTATGCCCCTCGTTAAACGCGTACAAGGCAGCCCGGTTGACCGTTAGAGGCAGGATGAGCGGCTGGCGTTCCGCGCCGGTTCTTTGCTTGAAGCGCAGGGCGTAAGCCGGGTACAATGCACGGCTTACCAAAAGGCTCTATAGACCAAGTAGTTAGGACAATCGCGCAATGGCTTTAAGCACCGAGAAAAAGGGCGGAATACTCGCGAATTTCCGCCGCGGACCAGCCGATACCGGCTCACCCGAAGTTCAGGTCGCGCTGCTTTCCGAACGCATCAATGGCCTCGGTGAACATTTCACCGCCCATAAGCGTGATCATTCCTCGCGCCGCGGGCTGGTGAAGATGGTGAACCAGCGCCGCAAGCTCCTCGACTACCTCAGAGCCGTGCAACCCGACAAGTACCAGGAGCTCGTCGAGCGCCTGGGTCTTCGCCGCTGAAATCCAAGGGCCGCCGTTTCGACGCGCGGCCTTTGTGTTTTCGCCCGCCACTTCCAACTTTTCGAGGATCGAGCCCTTGAGCGCAGTCAGCAAGTCATTTCCGTACGGACCGCACACAGTAACTATTGAGACGGGCGAGATGGCCCGCCAGGCCGAAGGCGCGGTGCGCGTCTCCATGGGCGACACGGTGGTACTCGTTACCGCCTGCGCCAAGACCACCGCCACCCCCGGGCGGGACTTCTTCCCCCTGACGGTCAACTACATCGAGAAGACCTACGCCGCGGGACGCATCCCCGGTGGGTTCTTCAAGCGTGAAGGACGGCCGACGGAGAAGGAGACGCTCACCTCGCGTCTGATCGACCGGCCCATCCGGCCGCTCTTTCCGGACGGCTTTTACAACGACGTGCAGGTGGTTGCGACCGTGCTGTCGCTGGACCCCGAGATCGATGCGGACATTCCCGCGCTCCTGGGTGCCTCGGCGGCGCTGGCGCTCTCCGGCATTCCCTTCAGTGGTCCGATCGGCGCGGCCCGCGTCGGCTGGAAGGACGGCAAGTACCTGCTGAATCCGAAGGCCCCGGATCTGGCCGAGTCGGATCTGCACCTGGTGGTTGCGGGTACCGAGCACGCGGTGCTCATGGTCGAGTCCGAGGCCAAGGGCCTCTCGGAAGAAGTGATGCTGGGTTCGGTGGTGTTTGGCCACGAGCAGATGCAGGTCGCCATCCGCGCCATCAAGGAACTCGCCACGCAGGCGGGCAAGCCGCGCTGGAAATGGGAAGCGGCCGCGGACAACGCCGAGCTCACGAGTGCTGTCGCGCTGCATGCGCAGACCGCGCTCGCGCAGGCCTACACCATTACCGAAAAGCAGCAGCGCCATGCGCGCCTGACCGAGATCAAGACCCAGACGCTGGCGACCTTGAGCGCTGGCGAGGCGCCGAAGTTCGGCGCCGAGGGCGTGGAAGACGCGCTCTTCAAGCTCGAGAGCAAGCTCGTCCGCCAGCGGATTCTCAACGGTGAGCCGCGCATCGACGGCCGTGACACGCTCACGGTGCGTCCCATCACCGTCAAGGTCGGCGTGCTGCCGCGTACCCATGGCTCGGCGCTCTTCACCCGCGGCGAAACCCAGGCGCTGGTGGCGACCACGCTCGGCACCGGTCGCGACGCGCAGCTCATCGACGCGCTTGAGGGCGAGCGGCGCGAACCGTTCATGCTGCACTACAACTTCCCGCCGTTCTCGGTGGGCGAGACCGGCATGATGGGGTCCCCGAAGCGCCGTGAAATCGGCCACGGAAACCTGGCGCGCCGCGGTTTGAAGGCAGTCATGCCCGACATGGCCACCTTCCCGTACGTCATCCGCATCGTGTCGGAAATTCTCGAATCCAACGGTTCGAGCTCCATGGCCAGCGTCTGCGGTACCTCGCTGGCGCTCATGGATGCCGGGGTGGCGATCAAGGCGCCGGTGGCAGGTGTTGCGATGGGTCTCGTGCTGGAAGGCGCGCGCTTCAAGGTGCTCACTGACATCCTCGGTGACGAGGATCATCTCGGCGACATGGACTTCAAGGTCGCGGGCACCAAGGACGGCGTGACTGCGCTGCAGATGGATATCAAGGTGGAAGGCGTGACGCCGGAAATCATGCGCGTTGCGCTCGACCAGGCGCGCGCCGGACGGCTGCACATCCTCGATGAGATGAACAAGGTCATCCACGCGCCGCGCGAGAAGATGTCTGAGTGGGCGCCGTCCATCATCACCCTCAAGATCGATCCGGAGAAGATCCGCGACGTCATCGGCAAGGGCGGCGCGGTCATCCGGCAGATCACCGAAGAGACCGGCACTACGATCGACATCGAGAGCGATGGCACGGTGAAGATCGCCTCGGTGAGCGGGGCTGCCGGGCGCGAAGCGCAACGGCGCGTCGAGCTCATCACGGCTGATGTTGAAGTCGGCCAGATCTACGAAGGCAAGGTCGCGCGGCTCATGGACTTCGGCGCCTTCGTGACCATCCTGCCGGGCCGCGACGGCCTGGTGCATATCTCGCAGATCTCGAACGAACGCGTCGAGCGCGTCAGCGACAAGCTGAAGGAAGGCGACGTGATTCGCGTCAAGGTGCTCGAGGTGGATCGGCAGGGCCGCATCCGCCTGTCGATGCGCGACGTCGACGCTGCGTAGTTCAATTGGCCGAAAGTGGCCGGAACGGCCCTGGTCAATTGGCGAAAATCGCTTCGAAGCGATTTTCGCGGACAGTAGCTCCGTTTCCGCCGGCCTGGCCGGCTGCGACGGCGGCAGCAGGGCTGGGACCCGCTGTATCAGGTTGGCGGGGTGTGTCCGTTCTGGGTCGCGAACAGCTTCAGGCTCTGTTCGAGGTAACTGCCGACCATGCCGCGCATGGTGCCGCCGTAGGAGCGGATCATCTGCGACAGGAAGTCGCGGCTCATCAGCGGCTCCTCCCCGTGTTCCTGCTCGGCGATCACCTGCAGCAGGATGGAGCGGGTGATATCCCCCTGGGTCTTCTTGTCGATGACCACGAAGTCCACACGCTCGATTACCAGCGTACGAATGTCGTCGAGGGTGATGTAACGACTCTTTACCGTGTCGTACAACCGCCGGTTCGGATACTTCTTAATAGTCCGCGGTTCATTCATCGCACGTCCTTCACTATGAGTTAGGCACCTTCCATAGTGCGTACGTGTCAGGTCACACCTTATTACAACTGCGCGGCAAACCCAACTTCGGTTGTTGAAGTTGCCTTGGGCTAGCGGCCTCGCGGACTAGCCGACCCGAAGCGCCGCCGCGGTCCGAAAAAGCGCCGCAGGCGACTTTTTCCCATCGACTAGGGTGCGCGAACCTCCCTGATCCCTGCGACCGCGTCTAAATTCCAGTGCCCGGTAGCCCAGGCCAGGATCCGCTCGGGCAGCTCAGACTTAAGCTCTGCCGTAGGCGCCTGGCCCAGCAGTGTCAGGACCTCGTGCAGCAGGACGCTGGCGTGTGCCGGGACCAGGGGGAGCGAACGGCGTGATTTGGCGAGCTTGCCGGCCCGCGGTTCAACCACCAGCGGCAGGTGCGCGTAGCGTGGCGTGGGGAGATCGAGCGCACGTTGCAGGGCGAGTTGCCAGGGCGTGTTGTCGAGGAGATCCGCGCCGCGGACTACGTCCGTCACGCCCTGCAAGCCATCGTCGACGACGACCGCGAGTTGGTACGCGAACGTCCCGTCGCGGCGCCGCACGACGACGTCTCCGAGCTGGCGCAGGTCAAACACGCATTCGCCCTGGACCCGGTCCGCGAACCTGACGGGCTCGTCGGCGACGCGGAAGCGCGTGGCGGTGGGGCCGGTGAGCCGGGCCCCTGAGCGGCAGGTGCCGGGATACCCGCCCTGCGCCGAGCGCTCGGCCCGGGTGCAGCTGCACCGGTAAGAGAGATTGCGCTCGCTGAGCCGGGTGAGCGCCTCGAGGTAGTGATGCTTGCGGGTACTCTGGTACTCGATCGCGCCGTCCCAGTGGAGCCCGAAGGCCTCGAGCGCACGCAGCATCTCGTCGGCACAGCCGGGGACTACGCGGGCGGTATCCAGATCCTCCATCCGCACCAGCCAGCGTCCGCCGTGATGACGGGCGTCGACGAAACTGCCGACCGCGGCCAGCAGTGATCCCAAGTGCAGGGAGCCGGTAGGCGAGGGCGCAAAGCGGCCCACATAATTTGGCTGAAAGGCGCCTGCCGCGCTTTCAGCGGACATCGGCTTCGTTGCCGCCTGCAAAAAGCGGGGCTCGATGCGCACCTGCTACGATCACCTCAGCAGCCGAGCACTTCGCGGCAAGGCTTGGCGCAGGGGTTTTTGCCGGCTGCTCCTTAGCGGTAGCGATCGTCTCGATCGCCGTACTGGCGTTCGCGCCGCTCGCGCCGCTCCTGGGCCTCGATGCTCAGGGTAGCCACCGGGCGGGCCTCGAGGCGCTTGATGCCGATTTCCTCGCCGGTCTCCAGGCAGTAGCCGTAGGAGCCGTCTTCGGTGCGCTTCAGCGCCTCATCGATTTTGCGGATCAGCTTGCGTTCGCGATCCCGGGTGCGCAGCTCGAGGCTGAATTCCTCTTCCTGGGTCGCCCGGTCGTTCGGGTCGGGGAAGTTCGCCGCCTCGTCCTTCATGTGCGAGACGGTGCGATCCACCTCGACCATGAGGTCGCGCTTCCAGCTGTTGAGAATGGTGCGGAAATGCTCGAGCTGTGCTTTGCTCATGTACAGCTCGCCGCGCTTGACGATATACGGCTGTACGTTACGCGGGCCGGCCAGCAGGCTTCCGGGCTCCTCGCTGTCGTCGGCGTCGGCGCTGCTCGCGCCAACCACCGTGCGGGGCATGGCCACGGCCGTGGCGCCGCGCACGGTTGCAGCTGGTGCCGGCGGTCGCACGGGTTTCTTCACTTCGTTATCCACGGCCGTCGGCGCCGCGTGCGTATGCGCATGCGAGGCAGCCTTTTTCGGCGCTACGACGGGCTTGTGGGTCCGGGCCGCTGCGGACCTGACGCGCGCGACGGGCTCAGGTTTGCTCCTGGCGACGGTCTTTCTCACGCTCGCGCGACTCGCCGGTTTCCTGGCCTTGGCGGTCTTCGGCGCGGGTCTTTTAGCCGACATTCAATGGCTCCTGGAAGGGGTGGCCCCTTTGAAGAACGCGCGATTATACCGGCCGACCTCGCGGTGTACAGGTGTTCCCACAGAAGCTTCGCAGCCGGCCAAAGTCCATGCGCCGGCCTCGCTACCGAAGTGCTCGGCTGCCGGGGTGATCGCAACCGATGAGCATCAAGCCACGCCCAAGGCCTTCGGAAACGAAGCCACAGTCCGCTGAAATCGCTTCCTGCGATTTCAGCCAGTGGACGGCAGGGTTACCGCGGGCGCGGGCTGCCATCCGGTCTGTCGGCGCTCGGCGACAACGGTGGTGTAGATCCCGCCACGGACGTTGAAGCGGGCGGTGAGCCGCAGGAACCGCGCCCGCACCGCGCCATGCAGATGGTCTGCGATTTCGTTGGTCACGGCCTCGTGAAACGCGCCGCGATCGCGGAAGGACCATATATAGAGTTTCAGTGATTTGAGTTCCACGCACAGCTCGCCCGGCACGTACTCGAGTTCGAGCGTCGCGAAGTCCGGCTGACCGGTGCGCGGACACAGGCACGTGAATTCAGGGATTTGCATGCGGATGGTGTAGTCGCTTGCGACGTGCGGGTTCTGAAAAGTCTCAAGTTCAGTTGTGGGCGCGGTCGGCATATTCCTCTACAATTCGTTGATTGGGCAAAAGTCGCCTGCGGCGCTTTTGCCGGACATCGGCTTCGTTGCCGGCGGCAAAAGGCGTGGCTTTTGCCGCCTGCGCTCGGCGACTATAACGGACCTCGGGGAAGACACTAGAGATGCGGCTGACCAAGATCAAGCTTGCCGGCTTCAAGTCCTTCGTCGATCCGACTCAAATCAGCTTCCCCAGTAATCTCACCGGTGTCGTAGGCCCGAACGGCTGCGGCAAGTCGAACGTTATCGACGCGGTGCGCTGGGTGATGGGCGAGCTGTCGGCCAAGCACCTGCGCGGCGACAACATGGCGGACGTCGTCTTCAACGGCTCCGCGGCGCGCAAACCGGTCGGTACCGCTTCAGTTGAACTGCTGTTCGACAACGCCGACGGCAAGATCGGCGGCGCCTACGCAGGCTACAGCGAGATTTCCCTGCGCCGTCAGGTGTCGCGCGACGGCACCTCGGCGTACTTCATCAACGGTGGACGCTGCCGGCGCAAGGACATCACCAATCTCTTTCTCGGTACCGGCCTAGGCTCGCGCAGCTACGCGATTATCGAGCAGGGCATGATCTCGCGCGTCATCGACGCCCGGGCCGAAGACATGCGCGCCTTTGTCGAGGAGGCCGCCGGCATCTCCCGCTATAAGGAGCGGCGCAAAGAGACCGAGCTGCGCGTCGCGGAAACCCGCGAGAACCTCGAACGCGTCCAGGATCTGCGCGATGAGGTCGACAAGCAGATCCGCCATCTGCAGCGCCAGGCCGCCACGGCGCGCCGCTACCAGGGGCTGAAGGACGAGGAGCGGCGTCTGACCGCGGAGCTGCTGGCGTTACGTTTGCGCGAGCTGGACAGCGGCGGGCAGGTGCACGATGCGGCGGTGCGCGAGCGGGAACTGGCCATGCAGGCCGAACTCAGCGCGCAGCGCGCCGCAGAAGCCGAGATCGAGAAGCAGCGCGCCGTGCATGGCGGGCATACCGAAAGCCTGCAGGGCGTCCAGGGGCGCTACTACGAGGTCGGCGCCGACATTTCCCGTCTCGAGCAGAGCATCGAGCACACGCGCGAGCTGCGTGAGCGGCAGCGGACCGATCTTGCGCAGACCCACAGCACGCTCACCGACCTCGCCTCGCACATCGCGCGCGACGGGCAGCAGCTGGCGCTGGTGCAGGCGGAGATCGTAACCCTCGAGCCGCAGCTTGCCACCGCGCAGCAGTCGGAATCACAGGCGGCCGCGGCGCTGGAGACTGCCGAGGCTGACGTGCAGGAATGGCAGCAACGCTGGGAACAACATACCCAGGCGCAGGGGGCCGCGGACCAGACGACCGAGGTTGAGCGCGCGCGCATTGAGCAGCTTGAAGCCCAGCTGCAGCGCTTCGCGACGCAGGCCGAGCGGCTGGCCGCCGAACATGACAGCACCGGCGCACCCGACGGCGCGCAGCAGCTGCAGGAACTCACTCGCCAGGAGGCGCGGGCGCGCGCCGCCAGCGAGGACCTGGCGCGCGCGCACGAGTCGGCGCTGCAGGAGGTGCAGACCTTGCGCAGCGCCGCGCACCAGAGCGAAGAGGCGTTGCAGGCGGCGCGCAGCGCCCGCGAAACCACGCGCGCGGAGTTCACCTCCCTCGAGGCGCTGCAGGCGGCGGCTCTGTCGGATCACGCCGGCAAGGCCAGTGCCTGGCTGAACACCGCAGGGCTTGCGGGCCGGCCACGACTGGCGGCGGCGCTCGAGGTTGATCCGGGGTGGGAGCGGGCGGTTGAGACCGCGCTCGGTGAGTATCTCGAAGCGGTGTGCGTGGACGAACTCGACGCCTCGGTCGGCGCGCTCGGCACGCTCGACGCGGGCCGGGTTACGCTGGTTGAGAGCCGCGAGACCGCGCGCGGCACGCAAGGCGCGACGCTCGCAGCGCGCGTGCGCGGCCCGGTTGCCGTTCTCGAACGGCTCAGCGGGGTGCTCACCACCGAGTCGCTGCAGGAGGCGCTGCGCGGGCGCGCCATACTGGCGGCGGGTGAATCGCGGATCACCCGCGACGGGGAGTGGGTCGGACGCAACTGGCTGCGGGTCAGCCGCGCGGCCGAGCAGCGTGGCGGCGTCATCGAGCGTGAGCAGCGCCTGAAGAGCCTGCGCGTGGCGGTGGCGGCAGCTGAGTCACAGGCCACGCAGCGCGAGGCGGAACTTGGCGCCGCGCGGGCGCAGCTCACGCAGGCGGAAAGCGGCCGTGATGCAGCGCAGGCCGGGATTCATCACGCCCATCGCACGCACGCGGATCTTCTCGCGGCGCTCGAGGCGGGCCGCGCCAGGGCTGAGGGCGCGCAGGCGCGTCGCCTGCAGCTGCAGCAGGACGCGCACGAAGTGACGCGCGATCACGCTGCGACGCACGAGGCCCTGACCCGGGCGCGCGCGGAACTGGCGCGCGGAGTCGCCGACGCGCAGGCGCTGCTCGGCGCTCGCGCCGCGCTCGAGAGCGCGCGTGAAGCGCGGCGTGGTGCATTGCTCGAGGCGCGCTCGCATTCACAGGCGGCGCAGCTGCGGGCGCGCGACCTGCATGTACGGGCCGAAGGCCGCCGCTCCACTGCGAGTTCAGTTGCGGTGGGCGTCGCGCGCATGGCGGAACAACATGAGCAGCTGACCCGGCGACGCGGAGAGCTGGAGCAGGAACTGGCCGAGGGCGATGCGCCGATTCTCGCCGCGCGCGCGCGGCTGGATGCGACTCTGGCGCTGCGTCTGACAGTGGAGGCGGAGCTCGCCGCCGCCCGCAGCGCACTCGAGGACGCCGAAAGCGAGCTGCGGGGACTGGATGAAACGCGCCTGGCGGCGCTGCAACGCGTCAACAGTGCGCGCGAAGGCCTGGACGCGGCGCGCCTCGCAGCCCAGGAGACCCACGTGCGTCGCGCGGCGCTCGCCGAGCAGTTCGCGGAGACGCGTTGCGAGCTGCCAGAGGTGCTGGCGCGGCTGGCGCCGGAGGCGCAGGTGCCGGTCTGGGAAGAGACCCTGAGTTCGACGCGCGCCGACATCGAGAAGCTCGGCCAGGTGAACCTGGCCGCCATCGACGAGCTCAAGGATCACACCACTCGCAAAGAGTACCTCGACCGCCAGTTCGCCGACGTGAGTTCCGCGCTCGATACGCTTGATGAAGCCATGCGGCGCATCGACAAGGAGACCCGCTCGCGCTTCGAGGATACGTTCGACCGCATTAATTTGGGTCTGCGTGAGAAGTTTCCGCGCCTCTTCGGCGGTGGCAGTGCGTTCCTGGAGCTGGCCGGGGATGACAAGCTCACCGCCGGCGTGACGGTGATGGCGCGCCCGCCGGGCAAGAAGATCAGCACCATTCACCTCCTGTCGGGCGGCGAGAAGGCCCTGACCGCGGTGGCGCTGGTGTTCGCGATTTTCGACCTGAACCCGGCGCCGTTTTGTCTCCTCGACGAGGTGGATGCGCCGCTGGATGAGCACAACGTCGGTCGCTTCTGCGACATCGTGCGCGAGATGTCCCAACGGGTGCAGTTCGTGTTCATCACGCATAACAAGACCACCATGGAACTCGCCTCACAGCTGATCGGGGTGACCATGAACGAACCGGGTGTGTCGCGTCTGGTGACCGTGGACGTCGACGCGGCGCTGCGCATGGCGGCGGTGTGACCTGATGTCGCAACTGCGCCTGACGCTTTTGATTTTCGGCGTGGTGTTCATCACCGCGCTCGTCTGGTGGGAGCGGCGGCGTCCGCGTCAGGCGAGCGCTGATGGCGCCGAGCGCTTCGGTTTGCGCGATCCGGAAGCCAGCGCTGCGGCGGCCCCGCGGCCAGCACGCGAGCCGAGTCTCACGCTGCCGGAGATGCACGCCGGCGAGTCGTTTGCGGATCACCCGCTGCCGGTCGTGGAGGCGGTGCGCGAGAGCGCGGCGGTGCCGGTGTTGTCACCGTTCGCTCCCCTGGTGGTTGCGCATATGGATGACCCTGGCCCGTCTGAGTCGGTGAGCACCGACGCTGTACCGCACGACTCCGATGAGTTTGTCGTGGCCTCACCGCCCGCTGTCACTGCGGCGCCCCCCGCAGGCAGCGACCCGGCGCCAGCGGTCGCGGTTGAGTCGCGACCCGGGACCGTTCGCGAGGAGTTGCCGCGGTTGCCGCCCGGTCCCTCGCCGGTCGTGGACTGGCCGCCGGACGCGCAGCGGCAGGTCGTCTCCCTGCGCCTGGTGGCGACCTCCGAGCGCTTTGTCGGCCGATCGCTGCGCCAGGCGCTGGCGGCTGAGGGCTTCGTACTGGGGCGCTTCGCCATTTTCCACAAGCCCGACGATGAGCAGCGCGCGGTCCTGAGTGCGGCGAGCCTCACGCGGCCGGGCACCTTCGACGCCGACACCATGGATTCACAGCAGTTCGGTGGCTTGTCGCTGTTTGCCGTGCTGCCGGGGCCGCGCCCCGCGCCGCAGGCGTTCGAGGATCTCATCAGCGCCGCCCGCAACCTGAATGACCGGCTGCACGGGGTGCTGCAGGACGAACGCGGCAGTCCGCTCACCGCCGCGCGCATCGCCTGGCTGCGCGAGCGCGTCAGCAGCGAGTCGCCCTAATCGATGGGCTGAAAGTCGCCTGCGGCGCTTTCAGCGGACATTGCTCCGTAGTGCGCCGGCAAAAAGCGTCGTTTTTGCCGGCTGCGCCCCTGAGGATTTCGTATCCGCAAGTATGAACAGCCCCTGGGGACCACGGCGGCGGCGGCGCGCGCCGCCGAGTTGCGCGCAGTGCTGGCGCAACATGACTACCGCTACTACGTGCTTGATGACCCGCAGGTTACGGACGGCGAATACGACCGGCTGCTGATCGAGCTGCGCCAGCTGGAGAGCGCCCACCCGCAGCTGGTTACCCCCGACTCCCCGACACAACGCGTGTCGGGCACCCCGAGCGCGGCCTTCGGCGAGGTCGTGCACCAGGTGCCGATGCTGTCGCTCGACAATGCCTTTGCTGATGAAGACATCGTGGCCTTCGACCGCCGCCTCCACGAACGTATCGGGACGGAGGGCGAGCTCGACTACGTGGCCGAACCGAAGCTCGATGGGCTGGCGGTGACGGTGATCTACCGGGAGGGGCAGTTTTCACAGGCCGCCACCCGCGGCGATGGCGTCACCGGCGAGGATGTAACCGCCAATGTCCGCACCATCCGCGCCGTACCGCACACGCTGCGCGGCAAGGCCCCGGCGCTCCTGGAAGCCCGCGGCGAAGTGTTCATGCCGACGGCAGGTTTTGAGCGCATGAATGCGCGCGCGGCGGAGCGCGGCGAGAAAGTATTCGTCAATCCACGCAACGCCGCCGCCGGGAGTTTGCGCCAGCTTGATCCGCGCGTGAGCGCCGCGCGTCCCCTGAATGTGTTTTTCTACGCCGTGGGCGCAGCTTCTGGCGCGGACTTGCCGCCGGGGCAGTGGCAACTGCTGCAATGGCTGCGTGAACTTGGCCTGCCGGTGTCTCCCGAAGTGCGTGCCGTGCGGGGCGTTTGCGGGTGTCTCGCGTACTACCATGACATCGGTGCGCGCCGCCGCGCTCTGCCGTACCAGATCGACGGCGTGGTCTACAAACTCGACGCGCGCGCCGCCCAGGAGCGTGTGGGTTTCGTATCCCGCGCGCCACGCTGGGCGATCGCTCACAAGTTTCCCGCGGAAGAGGCGAGCGCGCTCGTGAACGGCATTGAGTTCAATGTCGGCCGCACCGGCGTGCTGACGCCGATCGCACGGCTCGCGCCGGTTTTTGTCGGTGGCGTGACGGTGAGCAACGTGACGCTCCACAACATCGATGAGTTGCACCGCAAGGACGTACGCATCGGTGACACGGTCATCGTGCGCCGGGCCGGGGACGTGATCCCCGAGATCGTGAGCGTGGTGCGCGACAAACGCCCGCAGTTCTCGACCGAGGTGGTGCTCCCCGCGCGCTGCCCGGTATGCGGCTCGGTGGTGTTACGGGTCGAGGGCGAGGCTGCAGCGCGCTGCACCGGAGGATTTACCTGCCGCGCGCAGCGCCAGGAAAGTCTCAGGCATTTCGCAAGCCGCCGCGCGCTCGACATCGAGGGCCTGGGAGACAAAATCATCGAGCAACTGGTGGAGCAGGGCCTGGTGAAGTCTCCGGCGGATCTGTATGCCCTGAATGCTGCGCAGCTCGCGGAGCTTGAGCGCATGGGCGAGAAGTCGGCGGCGAATCTCATCGCCGCCATTGAGAAGAGCAAGCAGACGACCCTGGCGCGGTTTCTCTACGCGCTGGGGATTCGCGAAGTGGGCGAAGCCACCGCACTGAACCTCGCGCGGCATTTCGGTGGACTCGATGCGCTCATGCGGGCCGACGAGCACGCGATCCAGCAGGTCGTGGACATTGGCCCAGTGGTCGCCGCGCAGGTGGCGGCCTTCTTTGCGTCCGATGAACACCGTAACGTTATCAGAGCGTTACAAGATAAAGGTGTCAAATGGCCTGATGTGGAGAGGCCACGTGCGGAGGCCCGGGACCTGGCCGGGCGCACGTTCGTCGTGACCGGGACGCTCGCGAGCATGTCACGCGAAGAGGCCCAGGAGGCACTGGTAGCGCGGGGCGCGAAAGTCGCCGGCAGTGTTTCGCGCAAGACCAGCTTCGTGGTCGCCGGCAGCGAAGCCGGCTCGAAGCTCGCCAAGGCTGTGGAGCTCGGCGTGCCGGTGCTCGACGAGCAGCAGTTCCTGAAGCTGCTGGAAGCCGGCGGGCCGTAACGCACCCGCCGGCGCAGCTTTTTCAGTTCGTTCTAGTCGCTAGTTCTTGGACGCGGGAGCCGCAGGCGCGGCAGCCGCGGGCGCAGCCGCTGCAGGGGCAGCAGCCGCAGGGGCCGCACCCGCAGGGGCGGCCGGTACGGCGGCGCCTGCTGCCGGCTGATCGAGGAACTTCTCGATCTTGGCGTTCTTCGCGACTTCATCCATGTACGCGTGGAACTTCTTCGCCTCCACCATCTGCGCCAGCCGCGGCTTCACCTGCTCGAAGGGCGGCGGCGTCAGCGGGCGGGTGGCGATGAGCTGGATCACGTGCCAGCCGTACTGCGTCTGCACCGGCGTGTGGGTGTACTCACCAGGCTTCAGGGTGGCAACGGCCGCGGCGAACTCGGGCACCATGCGGTCAAGGCCGAACCATCCGAGGTCCCCGCCCGTCTTGGCGGATGAGTCCATGGACTGGGTGCGCGCGAGTTCCTCGAACTTCTCACCCTTCTGCAGGCGCTCGACGATCTTCTGCGCGAACGGCTGGGTCGCGACCAGGATATGCCGCGCGTGGTACTCCTCCTTCGGCAGCTTCGCGATCTGGGCGTCGTATTCGGCGCGCAGATCCTGATCCGTCGGCTTTTTGTCCTTCAGGTACTTCTCGGACGCCGCCTGCTGCAACACGTTGAGGCGCGAGATCTCCAGCAGATAGCCGGTGTCGCCGGTCTTATCCAGGCCGTCTTTCGTGGCCTGCTGGCCGACGAGTTCGGCGTGAATCAGGTTATCCAGCGCCAGGCCGCGCTGCTCCGGAGTCAGCTCCGTGGAGGCCTTGCCGCTGATGCCCTTGATGTAGAAGTCGTAGAAGTCGCGGCTGATCGGCACGCCGTTGACGGTGGCGACCGGCGGGGAAGTTGCGGCTGCGACGGTCGTCGTGGCGGTCTTGGGCTGGCAGGCTGCGAGGGCTGCCAGTGCGACGGCCAGAAGGAGGAAACGCGAGTGATTCATGCTGTCAGTTCCGGTGGGTTGTTGAATGGATAACGTTCGATCTGTCACTTAAGTTTCATCGGGCGTGCGTGCGATGATGTTCAGGGCATGCACGCGGTCCTGCAAAAGCGGCGCGACCGCGTCGTACACGAGGCGGTGGCGCTCGAGGCGCGAACGGCCGCGGAAGGCTTCCGCGACCAGGGTGACGCGGAAGTGGCCGCCGGCGCGCGCGCCGGCGTGTCCGGCATGGCGGGCGCTGTCGTCGATGATCTCGAGCGAACGCGGCATCAGGGCCTGCTCGAGCGCTGCGCGCAGCTGCTCGGTGACTGTTTCGCTCCTGGCGTTCATCAGGCCGACGATTCCCCCGGCGTGCGCGTCTGCCGGGCGGTGAGCCACAGCACCTGGGCGACGACGAATACGAGCATGAGAACGATATCGACGAACTTCAGGGCAACCCAGACCCGCTCGCTGGCGTAGTACACGACGACGAGGTTGAGCGCGCCAAGCAGGGCGTAGAACACCACCCACCAGCTGTTCAGTGTGCGCCACAAGGCGGGAGTCACCTGCAGGTGCGCGCCCAGGGTGGGGCCGAGAAGGCGTTCGGTGAGGGTGCGTTTGCCGATCCAGAAGCTGCCGAGGAAGGCGGCACTTGCCAGCCAAAAGAACACCGTGGGCTTCCACTGGATGAATTGCTTGTTGTGCAGCAGCAGCGTCGCGCTGCCGAATACCACCACCAACACCGCCGACAGTCCGTGCATCGGCGGTACGCGCTTCAGGCGCAGCCAATCGACGGCGACGAGGATGAGCATGGCCACCATCAGCACCGCGGTGGCGGTGTACAACCCGCGCAGGTAATAGGCGATGGCGAACGCCAGCAGCGGCGCGAACTCGGCGAGAGCCTGCATGGATCCCTATACGGGGCAAAATGGCCGCGTATATTGTCACGCGCCGCGCGTACTTTCCATTAAGGCGCACCGCGCGCGCCCCATGGCCGAATACCTCGAACTTCACCCGATCGACCCCCAGCCGCGGCTCATCCGTCAGGCGGCGGAGTTCGTGCGGGGCGGGGGCCTGATCGCCTATCCGACTGACTCCTGCTATGCCCTGGGTTGGCACATCGGTGACAAGAGCGCGCTCGAGCGGGTGCGGCGCATCCGCCAGGCGGACCGCCATCATCATTTCACGGTGGTGTGCTCGGATCTGGCCCAGGTCGGCCGGTTCGCGCATCTGGAGACCTGGCAGTTCCGTATCCTGCGCGCCTGCCTGCCCGGACCGTATACCTTTCTATTGCGCGCCACCCGCGAGACCCCACGCCGCCTGCAGCACGAGCGGCGGCGCACCATCGGCGTGCGTATCCCGGATCACCCGGTGCCGCAGCTGCTGCTGGCGGAGCTGCGCGAGCCCCTGATGAGCTCGACACTTCTGTTGGCCGCCGATGCGGAACCGCTGACCTCCGGGCGCGAGATCCAGGCGCGCCTGGATCACGAAATCGATGCCATCCTTGACGGTGGTGATTGCGGTGTCGAGCCGACCACGGTCGTCGATCTGTCGGTAACGCCGCCGCTCATCGTGCGCCAGGGCAAGGGCCCGCTCGGCCGGATCACGGGCCGTGCGCTATAATTCGCGGGTGAGCCACCGCGTTATTGTCCCGTGAGTTCGCCCGCGCCGGCGCGGCGCGTGTTGTCCGGCATGCGCCCCACGGGCCGGCTGCACCTCGGGAACTTCCACGGTGCGCTGCGTAACTGGGTGGAGCTGCAGTACCAGTACGAGTGTTTTTTCTTCGTCGCCGACTGGCACATGCTGACGACCGGCTACGATGACACCTCACAGCTGCAGGAGCATATACGCGAAGTGCTCATCGACTGGCTGGCGGCGGGTTTGAATCCGGGCGTCGCCACGCTCTTCATCCAGTCGCACGTGCCCGAGCACGCGGAACTGCACCTGCTGCTGTCCATGATCACCCCGCTGGGATGGCTCGAGCGCGTGCCGAGCTTCAAGGATCAGCAGGAACAGTTGCAAGAGAAGGATCTCGCCACCTACGGTTTCCTGGGCTATCCCCTGCTGCAGAGCGCCGACATCCTCATGTATCGCGCCGCCTTCGTGCCGGTCGGCGAGGACCAGGTGGCGCACGTGGAGCTGACGCGCGAAACCGCGCGCCGCTTCAATCATCTCTACGGCCGCGAGGTTGATTT
>JANWKL010000019.1 GCA_025451375.1 Steroidobacteraceae bacterium | reverse complement strand
GTAGCGGGGGCCCGCTTGTGGCGTTGTTTGCTGCGGCTGCCGCGCCGCAGAACGTGATAGCGGGGGCGTGCTACACATTGATATACGAGATGTGCCCTTGGTAAGGCGCCGCCGATTAGTGGCGGCACCCGGGAAGCACCCGCGCATTCATGAGCAGCTTTTTGACGCTCTTCACCGTTCCGGTGCCGCGCTGGCAGTAGCGTTCAGCCCGTCAATCACCGCCCGATGACGTTGGGCCGCTCTGCGGAGGCGGGATTGCCGGACCTGCGGTGCCTGTGCGGCAGCTAATGCGGCGCGAATGCGACAGACAGAGCACATCCTTCTCGAGTCGGACGATCGGGTTGTACCCGGGCTGCAAACCGCGCGCCGGACTCACGCTCATCTGCGCTTCCACAGCGCGCTGCGGCGCCGCACGATCGAGCTCGATATCATCGACTACTACTATAGGTCGTAGCGGTGACCGTCGGGCCCCACGAAATGCGCGGTGTCGGTGATCGCATCGTCCATCTGCTGGAATTGCCGCTGCTCACCCTGCCAGCGGGCCATCGCGCCTTTGGCGAGCTGCTGCCCGATCTGCTCCTGTCGCGCCGACCACTCCGGGTTCTGGCGCAAGCTTGCGACTATGTGATTCAACAGGGATAGAGCTCTCCGCTCAGGGGTGCCAACCGTTTCCTCGGGCGGCAGCCTCACCTTTCGCGTCGAGCGGATCGCCCGCGATGAGTGCATCAACCGACTGTTCAATGGCTGGCGGCAATGAGGAGGCCGCGGGCTGATATTCACCCGATCCGGAAATCGCACGATCCGTTGCCGCGAACGCCTGTAGACGCCAACTTCCCCCCTCCCGACAGGCGAGTCCGGCAACTGCGCTTTTGTCGCGTAACATGAAAGTGCGGCAATAGTCGCCATTGCGCGTCAGAAAGCTGACGCCAATTTGTACCGGGGCGTTCGCAACCTGGTTGCTGGCGAGCTGCTCCGTGAGTGCATGCGCCAAGGCTCCGGAGGCAAGTACCTTTCCATCCCGGATACCGAGCGGTCCCTGACCCGGCCCGTGCCGCAACAGCGGCGCAATGAGGACGCCAAGTATGAGGCTGGCCGCTATCGCACTCCACTGCGGCCAGCTCCAGTCTCTCGCCGGGATGCGCTTGACCCAGGTGATGTTGCCGGTGCGCGCCTTCGCAGAGGTAGCGTTGGCCGCAGCCAGCAGCCGTTCCGGGATGGGCTCTCTTAGCACCGGATCGAATTCACTGTGCAGCCGTGCGCGTAATCTGCGCTCGCGCGCAACCCGTTCGGTGAGGTCCGCGTCCGTCGCCATGGCAACTTCCAGGGCTGCCCGCGCCGCATCATCCAGCTCGCCGTCGACGTAGGCCATGACTGTCTCGTCGCTGAAGGTCATCATCGCATTCTCAGCCCTCGCCAAGCATCGCCTGAAGCGCTTCGCGAGCTCGCGCGAGACGACTCGTCAGGGTCCCTATGGGCACCTCCATTACGTGGGCTGCCTCCTTATAGGAGAGGCCTTCGATCAGTACCAAAGCCACCGCGAGGCGCTGCTCTTGCGGCAGACGTCCCATTGCGTCCTGCACTGCTAGCCTTTCCGCCTGTGCACCCTGTCCCGCATCCCCCACGTGCAACCCGCTTTCCTCCGGCGCGAACACCCGCTCTCTGCGGGCGCGCGCCCGCAGCTCGTCGATCCACGCATGCCGCAAGATGCCAAATACCCAGCCCGCCAACGCGGCATCGGGACGCAATTGATGCGCGCGCGCCAAAGCTCGTTCGAGTGCCACCTGCACCAGGTCGTCCGCGTCATGCGGGTTTCGCGTGAGGGTACGCGCAAAGCGCCGCAGCCTGGGCAATAGCGTGACGAGTTCCGCACTCAGGTCAGGGGGCGACACACGCTACTCTTACGGGTGTATACGAACCAGCGTGCCATCTTCTTCCATCACTTCCCGGCATCGCGACGTTCTACTAAGGTGGGCACATGCGCTTGTTCACCCTCATATTGTGCCTGTTCGGTGCGCAGATTGCGGACGCGCAGATCGGCTTGCCTCCTGTGCGTGTGCCGCTACCGGGCGCCGGATTGCCGAGCCTCCCGACGACTGCTCTGCCGCTGGAATCGAACCTCGACGCGGAGTTTCGTGGCACCGACCTGCGCGGTCTGCGGGCTTTACAGATCCGCACGCTGCTGCGCGCTCACCGCGACGTGATCGAGGCCGATCCGCACGGCAACCCGATTGTTCGCGGGGAGGTCCTGGTGGTAGCTCCCAGCGCAACCGCCCTCCAGGCGGCAGCCGCGGCCGGTTTCTCCGTCGCGCGGGAATCGACCCTTGATGCACTTGAATTACGCGTCGTCGTGTTACGAGTATCTTCCGGCACGGCTCGCTCGCTTGCCCGGCTGCAAGCTGTGGACCCCACTGGTATCTATGACTTCAACCACATTTACATCGAGAGCGGAGTAGCAAGCCCGCCAAGCACCGCAGGGCCGCAGGCGCCACCGGTGGAAGAAAAAGCGAGTGTGGCTTCCGGGGCCGGCGCCACGCACATCGGTCTTATCGATAGCGGTGTCGATCCCGCTCACGAGGTGTTCAGTGGATTGGCGCTGCACCAACACGGGTGCTCGGGTCGCTTCGTGTCGCACGAGCACGGCACCGCGGTCGCATCGCTCATGGTCGGCCGCGCGCCGACTTTTCACGGCGCAGCCCCAGGCAGTGAGCTCTATGCGGCGGATGTGTATTGCGGAGCGCCGACGGGAGGCGCGGCCGATATGGTGGCCGAAGCCTTCTCATGGCTCGTGCAGGAAAAAGTACCGGTCATTAATGTCAGTCTGGTTGGACCACCCAACCGTGTGCTGCAGGGCGTCGTGCAGCGCGTGATCGCCGGGGGGCATATCGTCGTGGCGGCGGTGGGGAATGACGGTCCGGCGGCGCCGCCGCTTTACCCTGCGGCGTGGCCCGGAGTCGTTGGCGTGACGGGCGTCGACGCGCATCGGCGCGTGCTGGTCGAGGCGGAGCGCGGAGCGCAGGTGAAGTTCGCTGCACCGGGTGCACAGATGGCGGCCGCCAAATTACCGTCGGGCTACACTCTGGTTCGCGGAACCTCTTTTGCCGCGCCTATTGTGGCGGGCCTCCTGGCACTTAACCTCCCAGCTCCCGACAAGGCGGCTGCGGATCGCGCCGTCGCGACACTGGCGCAGGAAGCGGTAGATCTTGGGTCTCCCGGACTCGATCCAGTGTATGGATTTGGTTTGGTGGGCGAGGCGCTCAGGCGTCAGCCCGTACTCACGACGCTTCGGGCAGATTAAGTTAAAAAATAAATCTCGAAGGTGCTACGGAAGATTCGTCGCCGCCCACTCGTAGTACTCCTTAGAAGGCCGCGGAATGGCCGCGGCCCCAAGAGGAGACGACCATGAAGAGGAATCATCTTTTCGCGAGCGCCGCGATCGGTGCTGTGTTGGTTGTGACGCTGCCCGTTCATGCGCAGAGTCTGGGTGGCGGCCTGCACGGAGCAGTAAGCAGCATGCAGTCAGCCAGGTTCGGTGGTGGGTTTCCCCCCACGCATAGTGCCGTCAGCAGACAGACCGATCTTTCGGCCTCTGCTCGTACGGGCGCACGAGTGGATGGGCTCGGTCGCGTCGATCGAACCGCGAAAACCGAGACGCAAGAGGCGGGTCTGGATGCCGAGCGCGCCAAGGCCGATGCCGTCGTCGCGGGCCGGGGCGCCGTGGACGCTGGAAAGTTGGAAGCGTCCAAGGCAAATGATGTTGCTCTTGGCACGACTCGCTCTGCAGCCAGTTCGACCAGCGCCACTAGTGTAACTGCTGCAAGACAGGGCGAAGCGCAGGTCCGCAGCGTGGATGCAGCTGGCGTGGCTGCAGGCAGATTTTCGACCACTGAAGTGTCGGCCACGAAAGCGGAAAGGGGCATCTCGAAGCCCTCAGCCGTTGAGCCGGTGAAGCCTGACAGGGCGGGCAGTCGGCCGCGCTCGTCGGCTACGCCAGCGCAACCGAAAATTGACGGTGCAAGCAATGTTGCCGAGACGGCTCGCAGCGCCGGTAGTCACGGCGGGATCGACGCAAATGCGGCAGCAGCGGTCAATGCGTCCGCTGCGCACTGACTGTTTCCAACAAAAAGGGGAAACACGAGCGGCAGGCCACTGCAGGCCTGTCGTTCTTTAGAGCCACGCGCGGGTGCGGCGGGATATGGCTCTACCCGGTGCCTGAGAAAGTAGGAAATTCAATGGTAGCGGGGGCAGGATTTGAACCTGCGACCTTCGGGTTATGAGCCCGACGAGCTGCCAGACTGCTCCACCCCGCACCAGTTGGGCCGCGCATTCTACAAGCGCTGCCCCCGCGCAGCAAGTCGCATCCGAGTTGCTGCAAGTCGGTGTTCAGCCTGAAGAAATTCCTGCGGCGATTTGTGCCGCCAATAACGCTCCCGTTTCCCGATCAAGCGCCCGTAGCGGCCATCCGACGCCCAGGCCCTCGCGTGGATTGGGCTTCGGAATCACGTGGAAATGTACGTGCGGGACGGCCTGGTGGGCACCCGTGCCGTTGTTTTCGAGTACGTTGTATTCCTTCACGCCCGTGGCCGCGATCACGGCACGGCAGATCCGCGGCAGCACGCGGCCAATAGCGGCGGCTGACTCATCCGACAGTTGATCCAGGGTCTCGGCTGGCTCCTTGGGAATGACCAGCGTATGTCCGTGGCTCAGGGGATTGATGTCGAGGAACGCGAGCACGCGCCCGTCCTCGTAGACCTTGAGGCACGGGATCTCACCGCGGATGATCTTGCCGAATATGCTGTCTGCCACGGTCGCGGTCCTCGCAAATGGCTGCGCTCGAGGTTTCATTGTCGCGCATCGCCGCCGTGCGTGCAGGCGCGTAGACTTTGCCGGATGAAGACCAAAGCCGCCATCGCCTACGCCGCCGGCAGGCCGCTGGAAATCGTCACCCTGGACCTGGATGGTCCCAGGGCCGGAGAAGTGCTGGTCGAGATCCGGGCCAGCGGGGTGTGTCACACCGATGAGTTCACGCGCTCAGGTGCGGATCCGGAAGGGCTTTTCCCGGTGATCTTCGGCCACGAAGGGGCAGGGGTGGTGGTGGACGTCGGGCCCGGCGTGACCACGCTGAAAAAGGGTGACCACGTCATTCCGCTCTATACCCCCGAATGCCGGCAGTGCAAGTCCTGCCTGTCCCGCAAAACGAACCTGTGCACTGCGATCCGCACCACCCAGGGCAAGGGCGTCATGCCCGATGGCACCAGCCGATTCTCCCTCGGCAAAGAGATGGTGCATCACTACATGGGCTGTTCGACGTTCTCCAACTACACGGTGCTCCCGGAGATCGCGCTGGCGAAGATTCGCGAGGATGCGCCCTTTGAGAAGGTCTGCTACATCGGCTGCGGCGTGACCACCGGCATCGGCGCGGTGATCAACACCGCGAAAGTCGAGCCCGGCGCCAACGTGGTGGTGTTTGGCTTAGGCGGCATCGGACTCAACGTGATCCAGGGTGCGCGTCTGGCGGGTGCCAACCGCATCATTGGCGTCGATCTCAACCCGCGCCGCCAGGCGCTCGCCACGCGCTTCGGTATGACGCACTTCGTGAACCCGAAGGAGACCGGCGGTGATCTGGTTGCGCACCTGGTCGCGCTGACCGATGGCGGCGCGGACTACAGCTTCGAGTGTGTCGGCAGCGTGGAGCTGATGCGCCAGGCGCTGGAATGCTGCCATCGCGGCTGGGGCGTGTCAGTGATTATCGGCGTCGCCGGCGCCGGCCACGAGATCAAGACCCGGCCGTTCCAGCTGGTGACGGGACGGGTATGGAAGGGCACGGCGTTCGGCGGCGCGCGCGGCCGCACCGATGTGCCGAAGATCGTGGACTGGTACATGGACAAGAAGATCAACATCGACGACCTCATCACCCACGTGATGCCGCTGGAAAAGATCAACGACGCCTTTGATCTGATGCACAAGGGCGAGTCGATCCGCTCGGTGGTCACGTTCTGACAAGCGCTTACCAAGCGCAGGAGAACATCTCATGGCTGTTGCGATTCATCCCGCCGTCGATGGCGGCGTCAAAGCGGGCGTGCCGGACTTCGCCGGCGGCACGCTGACCTGCCTGTGCACGAGCGCACCGGTGACCGTGACCCTGAAAGGCAATTCCGCCTTCAATCACGTCTGCGGCTGCAGTAAGTGCTGGAAGCCCAAGGGCGCCTTGTTTTCGCAGGTGGCCGTCATCGGGCGCGATAACCTGAGTGTCACGGCCAACGGCGCGAAGCTCAAGATTCTCGATGAGAAGGCGCCCATCCAGCGCTACGCCTGCAGCGGCTGCGGTGTGCACATGTACGGGCGCATCGAGAACCGCGATCATCC
>JANWKL010000018.1 GCA_025451375.1 Steroidobacteraceae bacterium | reverse complement strand
TTGGCCAATGGATCAGGCGCGGCCGGCGTTGGCGTCGGTCGGGGTGTGGAAGTACTCGCTCTCCGAAGCCAGCTGCTCGAGGAGGCGCTTCAGCTCGGCCATCCGTCCCTGCGCGGTACTGATCGGCATGCAGTCCTGGCAGCGCGGGTCGCCGCATGGCTGCCGCGAATACAGCCAGTACTGGATGGCGCCGGCGAGCAGTCCGTCGGCGATATCCCAAAGATCGGCATCCTTATCCTTGTCCGCGATCCGGTTTCCCAGATCCACAGCCTTGGAGAACGCGGCATCGAATGTATCAGCCAGCTCGGTCATGGTTTATGGCCGCCCTTCATCATTGGCTCTAGTATAGGGCAAAGACCGCGCGCGCCGGCCTGCGGGCACGGGCCGCGGCTCGCATCACCCGCACCGATACCCGGCCGGCTCCTGGGATTCCCGACCGCGCGGTAGATCACGTCCCGCACGCACGTTGTGGGACCTGCCCCACGGAAGCCCCTCGACCCCATCGCGCATGATGGGGGCGGGTTGACGGACTAACCAAGAAAGTGGCGTCATCCGCTCGTAAGCGGCTTATGTCGTATGGATCCACTCGCTGACATGATCGAGTCCGAATCGCCGCCGGCGCTGTCGCCGCGGCGTGCCTGGCAACTGCGCCTCGGGATCGGCTCGCGACTGGGTCTCGGGCTCGCCGCGGTCGCCACCGTACTCATTATCGGGGAAGTGGCGGCCTCACGCACCGCGCACGAGGCGCTGGCTGCCATCCACAGCATGGAAGACGAGCACGAGCCGCTTGCCAGCCACGCCAGCACGGTCATGGAAAAACTGGTCGCTTACGATCGCGCGGTGGGCGAGTCCGTGCAGGCCCGCTCGAGCGCCGACTTCGCCAACCTCACGGAAGCCGGAAACGCACTCGAAGCCGCCGTCAGCGCTGACTTCCAGGGCAAACCGAGCCCGCCGCTTGACCCGGAAACCGCCAGGCTGCGCGAGGAACTTACCCATCACATTGCCAACGCCCGCCAGCTTGCCAGCCGCGCATCACAGCGCGTCCAGTGGGCGCAGGAGCGCCAGGCGGCGCTCAACCGCATTTATCAACGCATTGCGTCCGCGGGCGGTTCGGGACTCGTCATCAACGGCACCCAGGTCATCGCCCGCCGCTCGCTCGCAGAGCTCGCAGCCGCGGTGGATGCGGTGCGCGGCGAACCGGACACCTCCGCCGCCTTAGGCCAGCGCGAACGGGACTTCGCCGCCGTACTCGCAGCGCACAGCGCGGAGCTGCAGACCTCCCCGGGACGCGCCTGGCTGGCAATCATCCGCGAGGACATGAGGCTCGCGACGCGCCTGCGTCTGGAGGTGGCACGCTATGACGCCGTGAGTCGACCGGAGTGGCACGCGCTGCTCGAGGAGAGTGCCGCGCTGACCGCGGGCGTGGATGACCTGTTGCAGAAGCCAGCGCGGCGCGAGCTGCTGCTCGCGGCGCAGCGCACCGCGCGGTCTGCCGAGGTTGCCGAACGCACGCTGGTCAACACCGGCGCCGCGGTGCTGCTGCTCCTGATCTTCGTGTCACTGTTCCTGGTCATGGGCATCAGCCTGCCGGTGCGCCGCCTGACCGCGGCCACGCGCCTGCTGGCGAGCGGCGACCGCGTGGCGCGGGCGCCGCGTGGCGGTTCCGCCGAGGTTGATGATCTCGCGGAGTCTTTCAACACCATGGCGGATCGCATCGCGCACGCCGAGGCGAAGCTGCGCGCCCACCAGGCGCAGCTCGAGCGCCACGTCGCCGAGCGGACTCAGCAGCTACATCACCTGGCGCATCACGACCCGCTCACACAGCTGCCCAATCGCCGCCAGCTGTCGGCACGCCTGGCGGAAGCGCTGACGCGTGCCGGCCGCAACAGCCGCCTGGCGCTCCTGTTCGTCGACGTCGACAACTTCAAGTCGATCAACGACACCCTGGGACACAGCTTCGGAGATCGCGTGCTGCAGCAGATTGCGGGACGCCTCCATACCGCCACCGCGGGTGCCGCGTCGCTCCTCGCGCGGCTCGGCGGCGATGAATTCACCGTGCTGCTGGAGAATGTGACGTCTGACGCCGAGGTACAGCGTTGCGCGGAGCAGATCGTTGCCACCCTGCAGGAACCTCTGATGGTGGACGGCCGCGTGCTGATCATCACGGCGAGTCTGGGGGCGAGCATGTACCCGGATCACGCCACCGATGCCGAAGGCCTGCTGCGCGCCGCCGACGTCGCGCTGTTCCGCGCCAAGGAACTCGGCCGCAATCGCGCCGCCATCTATAGCCCCGCCCTCTATGACGCTGCCGCGCAGCGCTTCCGCATGGAGCAGTCGCTACGCCGCGCGGTCGAGGACGGGGATCTGCTCCTGATGTTCCAGCCGCAGGTGGCGCTGCCGGCATTTGAGGCGAACACGGTGGAAGCCTTGTTGCGCTGGCGTAAGTCCGACGGCCGCATCGCAACCGCTCACGAGTTCATCCACATCGCGGAAAAAACCGGCCTCATCCACGAGTTGACTGACTGGGTGCTGCGTTCGGCGGCCACCACCGCGGCCGGCTGGCGTGCCCAGGGCTGGCACAAGGCCTGTGTGGCTGTGAACGTGTCCGCGCCGCAGTTCTTTGAGAGCGATTTCGTCGATCACGTTGCGCGCACACTGGCGGCGACCGGGCTGCCCCCGAGCGCACTCGAACTTGAAATCACCGAAACGGTCATCCAGACCGGTCCTGCAACGGTCGAATCACTGCGCCGCTTACGCGCGCTCGGCGTCGCGATTGCACTCGATGACTTTGGCATCGGCTACTCCTCCCTTACTTCGCTTGAGCAGCTGCCCATCACGCGCGTGAAACTCGACCGCCAGCTGGTGGCAGGTGTCGACACCAATCCGCGCTCGGCCGCCATCGTGCGTTCGATCGTGGCGCTGTGTCATGGACTGGGGCTGCAGGTCGTGGCCGAGGGCGTCGAACGACCGGCGCAGCTGGATTTTCTCTCGCGCTGCGGTCCGATCAGCGTGCAGGGCTACCTCCTGGCGCGCCCGGTTGACGCCACCGCAACTGTCAGCGAAGCGCAGCAAGCACGGGCGCGGGGCCGACAGGCGCTCGATGAGGCGGGACGCACGGCCCAGCCCGAAAACGCCGAGTCACTGGTATTCCTCGGGGGCACCGCTCGCCGCCGCGGGCCCTAGACAATTGGCCGAAATCGCCTGCGGCGATTTCGGCGGACAGCAGCTGCGTTTCCGAAGGCCTTGGGCGCGGCTCGACACGCAACTGTTCCAATCACCTCGGCAGCCGAGCACTTCAAAGCGAGGCTGGCGCAGGGGCTTTGGCCGGCTGCGCCGGTACTCGCGAGGGTCGCAGGCTCATCTTGGGCACCGCCGCCGATGACTTGCTAGACTTTCCCCGTGCTGCTCACGGAACAGGACATCTATCACTTCCGCGAAGGCACCTTCGTCCGCGCCTACGAGAAGCTCGGCGCCCACGCGATAACCGACGCCGCCGGCAAGCCCGGCACCCACTTTGCCGTCTGGGCACCCAACGCCACGGCGGTGTCCGTGGTCGGTGACTTCAACCGCTGGCGTCCGGGCAGGCACTCCCTGCGCCCACGAACGGACTCCTCAGGAATCTGGGAGGGCGCGGTAGCCGCGGTCGGCCCGGGGACACTCTACAAGTATCACGTCGTCTCCCGACAGGGAGGCGCGGCGGTCGAGAAATGCGATCCGTACGCGTTTTTCGCGGAGGTACCGCCGCGCACGGCCTCGGTGGTCTGGAAACTCGACTATGAGTGGGGGGATTCGTCCTGGATGCAGGGCCGTCGGCGCGCCAACACGCTGGATGCTCCCTGGTCGATTTACGAAGTGCACCCGGGCTCGTGGCGACGCGTCCCCGAGGAAGACAACCGTTCTCTCACTTACCGCGAGCTCGCGCACGCACTCGGCGACTACGTGGCCGACTTGGGTTTCACGCACGTGGAGCTGATGCCGGTGATGGAGCACCCGTTCTACGGTTCCTGGGGCTACCAGGTCACCGGCTACTTCGCGCCGACCTCGCGCTACGGCACGCCCCAGGACTTCATGTATTTCGTCGATCACCTGCACCAGCGCGGCATCGGGGTGATTCTTGACTGGGTGCCGTCACACTTCCCGACCGACGCCCACGGGCTCTCGCAGTTTGACGGCACGCACCTGTACGAGCACGAAGACCCGCGCCAGGGATTCCACCCGGAGTGGAAGAGTTCGATTTTCAACTACGGCCGCGCCGAGGTGCGCAATTTCCTCGCCAGCAGCGCGCTCTTCTGGCTCGATACCTACCACGTGGACGCGCTGCGTGTGGATGCGGTCGCGTCGATGTTGTATCTGGACTATGCGCGGCCCGCGGGAGAGTGGATCCCGAACCGCTTCGGCGGCAACGAGAACCTCGACGCGGTGCAGTTCCTGAAGCAGCTGAACCTCGCCGTCTACCGCGATCATCCCGACACCCAGACCATCGCCGAGGAGTCCACCGCCTGGCCGATGGTGTCACGGCCGACGAACTTCGGGGGTCTGGGGTTTGGACTTAAGTGGAACATGGGCTGGATGCACGACACGCTGAAGTACTTTCAGCAGGATCCGCTGCACCGCAAGTACCACCACAGCCGCCTCACGTTCAGTCTGTGGTACGCCTTCACCGAGAATTTCGTGCTGCCGCTCTCGCACGATGAAGTCGTGCACGGCAAGGGCTCGCTCATCGGCAAGATGCCCGGGGATGAGTGGCAGCAGTTCGCGAGCCTGCGGCTGCTCTTCGGCTATATGTGGACCCACCCCGGCAAGAAGCTCCTCTTCATGGGCGGGGAGTTCGGCCAGCGCCGTGAATGGCAGCACGACGAGAGTCTGGAGTGGCACGTGTTGCAGTACCCGCTGCACGCCGGGGTGCAACGCTGGGTGGGTGACCTGAACCGCCTGCTGCGCGCCACGCCGAGCCTGCACGAACAGGATTTCGTTGCAGGCGGCTTTCAGTGGGTCGACTGCGATGACGCGGATGTCAGCGTCATCGCATTCCTGCGCAAGAGCCGCAGTGGCGAGCCCGCCCTGGTGGTCTGCAACTTCACACCCGTGCCGCGTGAAGCCTATCGTCTGGGCGTGCCACGCAGTGGAGTGTGGCAGGAGCGTCTCAACAGCGACGCGGGCGTCTACGGCGGCAGCGATCTGGGGAATCTCGGCGCGCTCAGCACGATCCCCACGCCATCGCACGGCCAGGCGCAGTCCCTGTCGCTGCGCCTGCCGCCACTGGCGATTGTGGTGCTGACACCGCAGGGCTAGATTCATAGGAACGAAGCCAGCCATGCGTTACACCCGGGCGCGCAGCGCCGCGTTCGCGATTGCCCTGACTGCGCTGGCTGCCTGCAGCACCGGCATCCCGGTGCGCCAGGATCCGGAAGAAGTTCGCAATCACTACGAGGCGTACGCAGGCGCCGCGGTCGATCATTTCACCTGGTTCGGACACTTCGACGGCTGGGAGGCCTTGAGCGCCGACGAACTGGTGCTGTTTACCTCAGCGAACCACGCCTATCTGCTGAAGGTAAGCCCGCCCTGCCATGACCTGCGTGGCGCCGCGCGCGTGGGCTTCACCTCCACCGGCGGCTCGGTGTACGCGCGCCTCGACTCGGTCACCACTCGCGACTGGCGCTGCCGCATCCTCGGGATCCGCAAGCTCGACTACCGGCGCATGAAAGCGGATCTGCGGCGCGCCAGGCAGCAGCAACCGCGGTAAACGCAGCAAGCGCGGGCGCGTTGTAAAATCGCACCCCGTCTCATCCGACAGGAGCCTCGTATGCGCCGAAATCTCCGGACCCCCGCCGTACTTTCCCTGGCACTGGTCCTGTGCGCCGCCTGCGCCGGCGGCATCCCGCGGCACCTGGGGCAGCAGCAGACGCGAGATCGCTACGCCGCCTACGCTGGTCCGCCGATTCCTTCCTTCACCTGGCTCGGCCGGTATGACGGCTGGGAAGCGCTCGGCAAGGATGAGCTGGTGATATTCACCACCCCGAACGACGCCTACCTGCTGAAGATCTGGCCGCCGTGCGATATGCGCTTCGTCTTCAACGGCATCGGCCTCAGCTCCACCGGCCGCACCGTAACGGCGCACCTGGATTCGGTCATCACCAACTCGCCTTCCACCGGCCGCTGGCGTTGTCCGATCGATGAGATCCGCAAGATCGACTATCAGCGCATGAGAGCGGACCTGCGGGCACAGACTGCTGCGCCGGTGCCGACGCAGGCACCACCAGCCGTGCCAGCGCCGCCGCTACCCCAGGCCCACTAGAGCTGGGCAATGGGTTTCAGCGATAGCCGCGCGCCTGCAGACTGAACAGGCGCGCGTAGCTGCCGTTCAGGCGCATCAGCTCCTCATGGCTGCCACGCTCGACGATTGCGCCGCGGTTGAGTACCGCAATCTGATCGGCCATACGCACCGTGGAGAAGCGGTGCGAGATGAGGATCGTGATGCGCTCCCGCGAGAGCTGGCGAAAATGCTCGAACACCTCAGCCTCGGCCTGCGCGTCCATCGCCGCCGTGGGTTCATCGAGTACCAGGATGTCCGCACGGGTGCGCATGAAGGCGCGTGACAGGGCGATTTTTTGCCACTGGCCACCCGAGAGCTCGCGCCCGTCGCGGAACCACTTGCCAAGCTGCGTGTTGTAGCCCTGCGGCAGGGTTTCGATGAATTCGCTCGCGCGCCCCTTGTCGGCGGCGGTACGCCAGCGCGCTTCGTCCTCGAAAAAGCGCTCATCGCCTGCGCCGACGTTCTCGCCCACCAGCATCTGATAGCGGGCAAAGTCCTGGAAGATGACGCCGATGCGCTCGCGCAGCGCCGCCTCATCCCAGGTCGCCAGATCCTGCCCGTCAAGCAGAATGCGTCCGCTCGTCGGCGCGTACAGCCGCGTCAGGAGTTTGATCAACGTGGTCTTGCCCGAGCCGTTCTCACCCACCAGCGCCAGGCTCTCGCCCGGACGCAGTTGCAGCGTGATGTGCTCGAGCGCCGCATCTTCCGCGTCCGGGTACGTAAAGCTCACGTCCTCGAAGCGAATGCCGTCCTCGGGATGCGGCCCGCGCAGGGCCGAGCCCGAACCGTGCGGCACCGGTGTTTCCAGATACTCGTACAGGGTCGACAGATACAGGTTGTCCTCGTACATGCCGCCGATCGCCGCGAGGATCGCAGACACCGCCGACTGTCCCTGACGAAACAGCGCCACGTACATGGTCATCTGACCCAAAGTAATGGCGCGCGCCACCGTGCTGACGGCGATCCACGCATAGCCCCCGTAGAGGGCCGCAGTGCCGATCAGCCCGAGACCGAATCCCCAGGCGTCCCGCCGTAACGTGAGCGCGCGGTCCTCGCTGTAAATGCGCCGGAAGATGTCGCGGTAGCGCTCGAGCAGGCGCGGTCCGAGTCCGTAGAGCTTGACCTCCTTGGCGTGATCCTCGCGTCCCAACACAGTCTCGAGGTACAGCTGCATGCGCGTCTCGGGCGAGCGCCACCGAAAAAGACGAAAGGCATCTCCGGAAAACTTGGCTTCGGCGACGAACGCCGGCACGCCAGCAAGCAACAACACCGCGACCGCCCACGGTGAAAAGTGCGCGAGCAGCGCCCCGTAGCTCACCAGCGAGATGCCGTTCTGCACCAGCCCATAGGTACGGGTCACCAGGCTCAGAGGCCGCGTGGACGCCTCGCGCCGCGCGCGCGTCAGCTTGTCGTAGAACTCCGAGTCCTCGAATTGCTGCAGGTCGAGCGTCAGCGCCTTCTCGAGAATCATGACATTGACCCGTTGCCCGAGCTGCGCGCGCAGCAACGACTGGCACACGGACAGTCCGCGCTGGGCAGCTGCAATCAGGGCCACGAGCACCCCCTCGATCACCACCAGATCGACGACGCGCCCCGTGACGCCCGGAGTGCGGATGGCGTTGACGACGGCATCGACGATCAGCGAGCCGACGTAGGCAACGCCCGCCGGCAGGACGCCGGCGATCACGGTGAGCGCTGCGAGCGCGAGCGTCAGGCTGCGGTTAGTCGTCCACACCAGCTCAAGGGCGCGTCGGCTATAGCGGAACACGCCGAAGAACCCGCGCAGCGTTACGCCTTCGCGGTCGGCGACGACGTGGGCGCGGCGGGGTGGATGGGTAGGCGTCGCCATCTAAGAGTGCGATGTGGGGGCAATTATCAGCTATTCCAATGCGGGTCCGCGGGTGCGGCGGGTAAGGCTCCCGACCCACGCCTCGCACAGCGCGATGGCCTCAGCGGGCCGAAACGTCCCCGGCTCGAGGCACCATTCAAGCCACAGGCCGTCCACCAGCGCTGTGAATCCGATCGCAGCCAGGCGCAGGTCGGCCCGCGGTGTGCGGGCTGCGTTGCTGCGTGATTCCTTGCTGCGCGCCTCCGTCATGAGCTCGGCGAGCATGCCGCGCACGAGGCGCACGTAGTCCTCGTAGGTCTCCTGGTGCACGCGCTGGATGAGACGCGAGTGCCGGTACAGACCCCAGAACACGACCCATACCGTGAGCACGTCCGCGTCGAGGTTCGGCGGCGAAAACGAGGCAGTCAGAAACGCGTGCAACCGCTCACGCGGTGAATCCGCAGCTCGCGCCACGGCGGCGAGCATCGCGCCGACGAGCTCGTTGTTGAAATAGCGGTAGGCGGCCGCGATCAGTTCATCCTTGTTGGGAAAGTGGTGGTTGATGAGACCCACCGAGACGCCCGCCGCCGCGCTGATGGTGCGCACGGACAGGCCATCATGACCGTAACGTTTCAGGCACTCGATGGTGGCGAGGATCAGGGCCTGGCGCCGCTCCTCGGGCAATTGCCGCCGGAAGCGTGGCTGCTTCGGGCTGCGCTGGCGCGGGGTCACGCCACCCGCCGCAGCCGTCCGCGGCGAAAATCGGTGAGGATCTCACGCGCGGCGTTGTGGCCGGGGGCGCCGCTGACGCCGCCACCCGGATGCGTGCCAGCGCCGCACATGTACAGGCCGGCCAGCGGGCCGCGATAGTTGCCAAGCCCCAGCATGGGCCGCGCCGAGAACAGTTGATCAAGGCTCAGCGTGCCGTGAGAAATATCACCGCCCACCATCCCGAAGGTGCGCTCAAGATCCAGCGGGCTCATGATCTGCCGCCCGAGTATCGCAGCCTTGAAGTTTGGGGCGTGCGCATTCACGGTCTCGATCATCAGATCCGCGACGGTGTCGCGATGCTGATCCCAGGACTCGCCATTTGGCAGCTGCGGCGCCACGTGTTGGCAGAACAGACTCGCGACGTGCTGACCGGCGGGGGCGAGGGAGTCGTCGAGTGTCGAGGGGATTACCAATTCAACAATCGGCTGACGCGACCAGCCGAGCGTGCGGGCATCGAAATAGGCCCGCTCCATGTAGCTAAGCGTCGGGGCGATGATGATGCCGGCGGTGTGATGATCGGCCGGCGCCTTGCCCGGCAGGCAGGTGAAATCGGGCAACTCCTTAAGGGCCACATTCATGCGGAAGGTGCCCGAGCCGCAGCGCCAGCGGCTCATGTGCTCGACCACCTCCGCGGGCAGTGCGGCGGGCGCGATCAGGCTGCCGTACAGCAGCTTCGGGTTGAGATTGGAAATCACGGCCGCGGCACGCAGGGTTTCCCCGGATGCCGTGACGACACCGACCGCACGGCCGCCTTCGACCAGCACCTCGCGCACCGGCGTGCTCACGCGGATCACCACGCCGCGCGCCGTCGCGCACTTCGCCATTGCCTGGGTGATCGCGCCCATGCCGCCGATCGCGTGGCCCCAGGAGCCGCGTTTGCCGTTCACCTCGCCGAAGACATGATGCAGCAGCACGTACCCGGAGCCAGGGCTGTAGGGACTGGCGTAGTTGCCAACCACGCCGTCAAAGCCGTAGACCGCCTTGATGGGATCGCTCTCGAACCAGCCGTCGAGGTAGTCCCCGGCGGACATCGAAAAGAGCGCCAGCAGCTCGCGCCGCAAGGGCATGTCAAGCTTGCGCAGCCGCCCGCCGAGCCGCGCCGCGCCCAGGAGCTCCGGCAGCGCTTCGCGCCAGCTGCCGGCAGTCACATTCGGCGGCGTCGTGAGGACCAGGTCGCGCAGCACGTCCGCGATCGCTTCCAGGCGCTCAGCGTAGGCGGGAAGCCGGGACGCATCGCGCGCGGAGAACCGCGCGACCTGCATCTGCGTGCGGCCCTCCCCGGTCAGGAGGTACCGCCCGTCCTCGGTCGGCAGGAAGTTCGCGCAGCGACGCTCGACCATGCGCAGGCCATAACCGGCAAGATCCAGATCGCGGATGATCTTCGGGTTCAGCAGCGACACGGTGTAGGCAGCAACCGAGTTACGGAACCCCGGATGGAATTCCTCGGTGACAGCCGCGCCGCCGACCACTGCGCGCTGCTCGAGCACGGTGACCTTGAGCCCCGCGGCCGCGAGGTACGCCGCGCACACGAGACCGTTGTGTCCGCCGCCGATGATCAGCGCATCGCAGCGCGCGCCGTTCCCCGCCGCCTCAGCCATGGCTCCAGCCTGGCGCCGGCGCCTGCTCCAGGGCGCTCTCGGGAATGACGCTGCGCATGCGCGCGGCAAAGCTGCGCAGGCACACCTCGTCCTTACTCAGCGGCCCTGAGGTGTAACCGCTCGAGGCCATGCCCGCCTGCACGCGCTCGATCAGCGCCTTGTCCTCGAGACTCACCCGCCGGTTGATGCGCCAGTTGAGGTAGCGCGTGACGCGCATCTCGCGGCGCGAGTCAGGATGCACGTAGGCAATCTCGCGCACCAGGGTCTGCGTGGGCGACACCGGCAGGAATTGCATGAAGTCGACCTGGTCCGGGTAGATGTCGAAGGCGAGGTTCGGCCACAGCTTGAAGTAGATCCACAGACGCTGCCGCTCCGGCGGCAGGTGATCAACCGCTGGCAACGTGCGCTGGTACAACCGTTCCGACCAGTTACCGGAAGGCGCCTCGCGCAGGAGGCCCGACATCTTGTCGATCCAGGGGCGCGCTTCGATGCGATAGTCCCGGCCGAAGAGGCGCGTGAGTCCCGGGTGCGCGATGTTGATATGCAGTCCGTCAGAATAGTTGTCGGCGACGTTCTTCCAGTTCACGGCCCGCGGACGCAGCGTCACCCTGCCCTGCGGCACCAGCTCCTCGAGCCGGTAGGCGGCGAGCTCCTGTGCGTACGGGGCTGCCATTTCGCGCACGCTCGGCAGCCCCGGTGCAAAGCGCACGAAAATGAAGCCCATGAATACTTCGTGCTCGAGCTGCTTGAGTCCGTGCTGGGCCGTATCGAGTCCCGGGAAGGCTTCGCGATTGGGCACGCCGACGAGGCGGCCGTCGAGGGCGTAGGTCCAGGCGTGGTAGCGGCAGGTGATGCGCCGGCCGCAGGTCCCGCGGGGGCCGTCGAGCAGGCGCGCGGCGCGGTGGCGACAGACGTTGTGAAACGCCCGCACCGCGCCGTCTTCGGCACGCAGCACCACGACCGATTCCCCGAAGAGCTCCAGCGTATGGAAGTCCCCAGGCTGCGGGACGTCGCTCAGGTGGCACACGAGCTGCCAGCTGTTGCGGAAAACAGCCTCGCGCTCGGCTTCAAAAAACTCCGCGTCGCGGTAGATCCACGCCGGCAGGCTGCGCGCGCCGCTAGCGGCGTCGTTGCTGGTGGCGGCCGGGGCGCGGCGCGGCGCGGTGGCACTATTCATGATCTTGACCTGCCGGTTACGTTATTGAACGATCGTACAACAAGATGAAAGAGCGGCGCAAGATCGGGCGGCTACACGCCTCGTACGCCCGGACGTGTTTGTGATACAACACGCGCGGCGCCCGCCGGCGCCGCCACACTATTGAAGTATGGATATCGCGCACCTCATCCAGGCCTCCGTCGCGCCGGTGTTCCTCCTGTCCGGGGTCGCCGCCACGCTCGGCGTGCTGACCAATCGCCTCGGCCGGATCGTCGATCGCGCCCGCCGACTCGAAGAGCGCGTCGAGGCCCATCCCGAAAGGGCCAAGGAGCTGCACCCGCCCCTCCTGGTGCTGGCAAGACGCGCCGGCTACATCAACGTCGCCATCTCACTGTGTGCCATCGCGGCTCTGCTGGTAGCACTGGTGGTGGTTACGCTGTTCGCCAACGCGTTCCTGGGTTCCGAGCTCGGGCTGGTGATCGCACTCCTGTTCGTGGGCGCGATGGTGTGCCTGTCCGCCGCCTTCATCACCTTCTTCATCGAAGTGCGGCTCGCCATGCGGGAGCTGCGGATCGGCCTGCCGCAGGCTTAAGCAACCGGTCTGCCGCGCCGCGCCCTATAAGCTAAGCGCTCCGCGAGTGAATCTGCTACCCTGCGCACCCTTTTTGGACCGCAACCAAGGGCCTTGAGCCTGTCGTTGCACCGCACGCCCGTTTGGGCCCACGCCAACCATGAATCGCCCGATCCGTAATATCGCCATCATCGCGCACGTCGACCACGGCAAGACCACGCTGGTCGATTGCCTGCTGAACCAGTCCGGAACCTTCGCCGCCCACGAGCGCATGGGCGAACGCATCATGGATTCGAACGACATCGAGCGCGAGCGCGGCATCACCATCCTCGCCAAGAACTGCGCCATCGAGTACGGCGGCACGCGCATCAACATCGTGGACACCCCGGGGCACGCCGACTTCGGCGGTGAGGTCGAACGGGTGCTGTCGATGGTCGACGGCGTACTGTTGCTCGTCGATGCGGTCGAGGGCCCGATGCCGCAGACGCGCTTCGTCACCAAGAAGGCGCTGGCGCTCGGGCTCAAGGCCATCGTGGTGGTGAACAAGATCGACCGTCCGGGGAGCCGCCCGGGTTGGGTGGTCGACCAGACCTTCGATCTGTTCGACAAGCTCGGCGCGAACGATGAGCAGCTCGACTTCCCGGTGATCTATGCCTCGGCGCTACAGGGCTGGGCGAGCACCGACCACACTGAACGCCGTCCCGACATGTCGGCCCTGTTTGAAGCGATCCTGACCTACGTGCCGCCGCCGGCGGCGCAGATGGACAGGCCACTACAGCTGCAGATCTCGACACTCGACTACAACTCCTACGTCGGCCGCATCGGCATCGGCCGCATCCGCAGCGGCGTGGTGCGCCCGGGTGAGATGGTGGCGCTTCGCTATGGCGACGAGGATCGCGGCGAGGCCAGGATCGCGCAGGTGCTGACCTTCAGGGGACTGCAGCGCAACCCGGTCGAGGAAGCGAGCGCCGGCGACATCGTCGCCGTGACGGGCATCGAAGGCGTCAACATCGGTCTTACCGTCTGCGATCGGGAGCATGCCGAAGGGCTGCCGCCGATCAGCGTGGATGAGCCGACGCTGACCATGAACTTCCAGGTCAACAACTCCCCACTCGCCGGCCGCGAGGGCAAGTTCGTCACCAGCCGCCAGATCCGCGAACGCCTCTATCGCGAGTTGCAGAGCAACGTTGCCCTGCGTGTGGACGACACGGAAGAGCCAGACGTCATGCGCGTCTCCGGCCGCGGCGAACTGCACCTGACCATTCTCATCGAGAATATGCGCCGCGAGGGCTACGAGCTCGCGGTGTCGCGACCCCAGGTACTCACCAAGATCGTCAATGGCGAGGTGCACGAGCCTTACGAGGCGCTCACCGTCGACATCGAAGACACGCACCAGGGCGCCGTCATGGAAGCACTCGGCCCGCGCCGTGCGGATCTGACCGACATGAGCATCGACGGCAACGGCCGCGCGCGCCTTGAGTACCGGGTGCCGGCCCGCGGCCTCATCGGCTTCCAGGGCGAGTTCATGACCCTGACCCGCGGCACCGGCCTGATGAGCCACATTTTTGATGGCTTCGCGCCGGTGAAGGGCGAGATCCCGGATCGCCACAACGGCGTACTGGTCAGCAACGAGCAGGGCGAGGCCGTGGCGTACGCACTCTTCAACCTGCAGGAACGCGGCCGCATGTTCGTCAGCCCCGGCGAGAAGCTCTACGAGGGCATGATCATCGGCATCCACAGCCGCGACAACGACCTGGTCGTGAACCCCATCAAGACCAAGAAGCTCACTAACGTCAGAGCCGCGGGCAAGGACGATGCGATCCTGCTCACGCCGCCCATTGAGCTGAACCTGGAGTACGCGGTGGAGTTCATCGCGGACGACGAGCTGGTCGAAGTCACGCCCGCCTCGATCCGCATCCGCAAGCGCTTCCTGAAGGAACAGGACCGCAAGCGCACTTCGCGCCGCGACGCCACCGCCGCCACCGGGTCCTGATCAATGGGAAAAAGTCGCCTGCGGCGCTTTTTTTTGGGACCTCGGCTGCGGTTCCGCCGGCAAAAGGCGCGACTTTTGCCGGCTGCTCATTAAGGGTCTGCTAGGCCTCGTGCCCGCCTGAGATGCCAATGAAGCGCAGGAACTCCGCGCGCGTGCGGGCATCATCACGGAATGCGCCGGTCATGCGGCTGGTCACCATCGACACGCCGCGCTTGTGCACTCCGCGGGTGGTCATGCACTGGTGGGTGGCGTCCACCACCACGCCAACGCCACGCGGCTTCAACACATCGGTGATGCAGCCGGCGATCTGTGCGGTGAGTTTTTCCTGAACCTGGAATCGCCGCGCGTAACCGTCCACGACCCGCGCAAGCTTGCTGATGCCGACCACCTTGTTGGCCGGCAGGTAGCCGATGTGCACCTGGCCGATGATCGGCGCCATATGGTGCTCGCAGTGCGACTCGAAGCTGATGTCGCGCAGCACGATCATCTCATCGTAGCCGCCGACCTCCTCGAAGGTGCGCCGCAGGTACGCGGCCGGGTCGATCTCGTAGCCGGAAAACCAGTCGCGGTAGGCATCGACGACGCGCTGCGGTGTATCGCGTAAGCCCTCGCGCCGGGGATCCTCCCCAGCCCACTGCAACAGCGTCCGGACTGCCCCTTCAGCGGCGCGGCGTGAAACCTTAA
>JANWKL010000017.1 GCA_025451375.1 Steroidobacteraceae bacterium | reverse complement strand
GCGGCTCCGCAGCAGACGTGACATTGCCGGCCAGCGCAGTCGAATCAACGCTAGCCAGACCTAAGGCACAGATCCAGGCGCAACGCGAGGTAAGTGTGCCGTTCATGTCGTCAGGCGCTGCGCGAGCATGGCGCGCACGCGTCCCATCTCCTCGTCCGAAAGTGCGCCGAGAATCCCCTGCCGCTCGGGCGGAATGTGCTCGGTGACGCCCTCCTGTGAGCCAAACACGTAGTACTCGAAGAGTGCCGCCCAGGCCGCCCGATCCGGAGCCGAAAGGTTCCGCAGGTTAAGGATGGCATGCAGCAGCGGGTCGTAACCGGAGGCGACACCGATGTCGGCCCCACCGGCCGCGTGCCACCAGTAGTTGACCAGCATGTTGACCGGCTCGAGAGATTCAACGTGATGCCACCACAAGGGCGGAATGTAGAGCGCGTCACCGGGATCGAGCTCGGCGGTCACGGCCGCGCCAAGCGCCACGCGAAACTTCGGGAAGCGCGCGAAGTCCGGCGCACGCAGCTGCACCAGGCTCATCGGCGCTCCGGTCGGCGCGAAGTCGAGCGGTCCGATGTAGAGGTTGCCGATCTGCCCGGGCGGAAACAGCGTGAAGCGCCGCCGTCCGCACACCACACAGCCAATGTTGTTCCACTCATCCAGGTGCGTGGGTGTCGTGATGGCGTTGCCGAGCCAGATCCGGGGCTGCGTGCTCGCATCCAGCAAGGCGAGCACATTTTCCGCGGCAAATCCCGGCAGACACTCCGCGATGAGCGCGCTCTGTGCGGCGACCGCGGGCGGATGCTCGAAGGCCGAATAGCGCAATACCTGCTCGGCGACCTTGGCGATGGTAAGTCGGTTGCGCAGGAAATTAAAGCCGGTCACGGTGTCATTGTAGAAGATGCGGCCCTGCAACTCCGGCGGCGTCATGATTGCATCGACCGGCGCACCGCTGTCGAAGCGCGCGAGGTACTGTATGAGCTCGGCCGGCGAACGGCGGCCGATCGCCACCACCGGCCAGTCCTTGACCAAGCCTCGCAGCACGCGCGGCTCACCCGCACCGAATACCTCGCGGCGGATGGCGGCGTTGTCCGATGCCGGGAACTCACGGATGGCTGCGGGACCGGAAGACATCGCGCTGCGCAATCCGCCGCGCTACCAGAAATAGATCTGCAGCGAGGGATCGGTGCGCCGCGGCGCTATGCGTTGCAGCGCCTGGGCGTGGTCCGGGTAGTTGCTCACGCTGCGATCGAGCAGGTTGTCGATCTCCGCCATGCTGTAACACGCCTCGAGCGCGGACGGCTCGCGCAGCTGCTGCGCGTCGGGGAAAATTCCCACACCGGCCATGATCGCGTACCAGGAAAACACCGGGTAGCCCTTGCCGAGTGCCTGCTGGCGCACCGCCGGCGCGATGCTCTTGCCGGCCATCCATAGCGAGTACAGCTGCTTCAGGTCGTCGGACAAATTGAGGTTGGCGGCGTTGGCGCGCCAGTAGTCGGTGTCCTGGCGCGTGTTGGTCTTGTAGTGCGTGACAATATAGTCGCGCGTACCCTCGAAGTGCTCGTTCACCCGTGCGTTGAAACGCGCCTGGGCCGCCTCGCTCACATCGCCCTGCTCGAGGAAGTCGACGAACTGGGCAGCGGTCTGCTGGATAAACAACAACGCCGTGGCCTCGAGCGGCTCGATGAAGCCCTGCGCCAGCCCCACTGCCAGGCAATTGCGGTTCCAGTGCCGCGTGACCCGGCCGATTTTCATTTTCAAGTGCCGCGCGGGAACGTCTGCTTCGAGCAGCCCGAGCTCGCGCCGCAGTTCCGCCTCGGCTTCGTCCGCCGAACAGAACTGACTGCTATACACGTAGCCGTTGCCGAAACGGCTGGTGAGCGGGATTCTCCAGGCCCAGCCGTGCTTCATCGCGATGGACACAGTCTCGGAGGGGATCGAGTCCCCAATCGGCGTGGGCAGTGCGACCGCGGCGTCGTTGAACAGGTTGCTGGCGAAGCTGACGTACGGGGTATGCAGAGCCTTATCTATCAGGAGTCCCGCAAACCCAGTGCAGTCCACAAAGAACTCGGCGGCGATGGTCTCGCCCTCCCGGGTCGCGACCGAGGCAATGGCGCCAGAGCTATCCAGACTGGCGTGGGTGACGTGGCAGCTCTTGTAGCGCACGCCGCGTTCGAGCGCCTTCTGGTGCAGGAACTGCCCGAGGAGCACAGCGTCGAAGTGATAGCCGTGCCAGACATCGAACGGAAAACTGTCGGGCGCCTTGGGTGCGCGGCGCTGCGTGGCGAGGCGCGCCGCAATGAAGAAGCGGTCCGGATGCGCCTCGACCCGGGCACCATTGACGCGCGCTTCCACGTTGTGGACAAACTGCTTCATGGTCAGGTTGTCCAGCATGGAGGCGAACGGATGGAAGTACCGCTCGAATCCGGGCCTGGTCGACCAGCCCTCGAAGGCAATACCGCACTTGTAGGTCGCGTGACAGGCCGGCATCCACTCGGACTCTTCGATGCCGAGGCTGTCGAAGAAGCCGCGCAGCCAGGGTGTTGAGCCCTCGCCCACGCCGATGATGCCCACCGTCGGGGACTCGAGCAGCGTGATCTCAACCCCGCGCCCGATGAGCGAACGCGCCAGGATGAGCGCGGTCATCCACCCCGCCGTCCCGCCGCCCACGATCACGACGCTGCGCACCGGCAGCGGGGCGGGATGCGGGTTCCTGCCGGTTGTCGGGCTGAAGGTCTGGTTGAAGAGAGTGGCGGTGGTCATGACGTAACGTTACCCCGCCCGTGAGGCGCTCGCTACGAAGCTGGCGGTCCGCGGCGGCCGCTTAAGGAGCGGCGGCGCAGTGAGCGCTGCGCCGCCACCCTCGTCCCTTACTGCGCCTAGAACTTGACGCGCACGTTCAGATAGTACTGCCGGCCATTGACATAGAACGCTCGCGGCTGGGTCGTGTTAAGCGCGTAGTACTTGAGCGTCGGGTTGTTCAGGTTCTGCCCGTCCAGCGTCACGCCGATGTTGTCGTTGAACGTGTAGGCAAACGACGCCGACAGGTAGCCGATCGAGTCCTGTGAGAACGCGGTGCTGCGATCGAGCCCGCTGTAGAACGCCGAGCGGTAGTTCCATGCCACCCGTGCGCTGAAGTGCGCGTCCTCGTAGTAGCCGTTGATGTTGTAGGTGTTCTTCGAGGTTCCCACCAGCCGCGTATCGGTTGTAGCTGGCACCCCCGCAGCCTGCTCGCCCTGGGAAGTCTGTTTGCCGTCGGCGTACGTGTAGTTTGCCGCGACCCCCCAGTGCTCGGATATCGCCTGCTGGTAGGCCAATTCCAGCCCGCCCACCCGGCCCTTGGCGTTGACGGGAACCGTGAGTATGTAGTTGAGATTCTGGCCCGCCGGGAACTGGTTGCTAAACGAGAGCTCGTTCAGCGGCTTCGAGCCGTAGCCGATGTAGTTGCGCAAATCCATGTAGAACAGTGTCGCCGACAGCAGCGAGCGCTTGGCGAAGTACCACTCAAGCCCGGCATCGAGATTCGTCGAGCGGATCGGCTTCAGGTCCGGATTGCCGGTGCTGCCGGTGCCAGGGGTCGCACCCGCCGGCGGAGCCCCGAGACTCGTGTTCGCGGCAATCGCCGAATAGTCCGCGCGCGTCATGGTCTCGGCGACCGCGAAGCGCGCCAGCAGATCCGGGGCCAGATCCAGCCGCAGATTCGCACTCGGCAGGAAGTCGTTGTAGGTGTGATCCACGGGGCGGGCAACGTACGGCCCGAACGCCGAGGTGGTCACGGCACCGGGTGTGGTCGCCGTCACCGAACTGTCCTGCGCGAAGACGAGCGTGTCTTCCGAAGTTCGCACGTAGCGCAGGCCGATGTTGCCTGCCCAGCCGTCACCCTTGAAATCCCCTTGTACGTAGGCGGCGTCGTTCTTCTCGTGTAACGCGAACCAGCCGTCGGGGATGTAGACGCGAGTGATCAGATTGCGATTCACGTTAGCCGGATTGTCGTATGCCGCGAGCTGCGCCGGCGTCCAGTACCACATACCGGTCGGAATCGACCCGCCGAACGACTGGAAGTTCGAAGGATAGTTAAGAAAGCCAGTCGGGTAGGCGGCCGCAAAACCCGGGCCGCTCGCCGGCGGCAGCGGTCCCTGGCCGATTGCACCGAACGAGGTACGGTCGTGGCTCTCCCAGCGCCCCCCGAACTTGAGGTCGGTCCAGGCGCCGTTGTTCACCTTGAACGTGCCGTCGAGCTTGGCCCAGTCCTCCTTGTCATTCACGGCGACGTTCTGCGCACCGAAGATCCAGCCGAACGCCACCGGCGTGCCGCCCGCGCCGCCCAACAGCGGCGAGGTATTGTTGGTGTTGCCGAAACTGAAGTTCGGCCCGTTCGAAGTGCCGTTCAGCTGATAGGCGGCACCGTTGCCCTGGTCCGGCTGGGTTTCGGAAACATCCTGCGTCGGGGTCTTGCCCTCGCCCTTCGAGGTGCCGAGCTGCAGGAGGAAATTCAACGCGTCGTTGACGTTAAAGGTCGTGTCGAGATCGATGTAGTTCGCGCTTTCGCTCTCATTGGGACGGGAAATCTGATCGTAGACGCCATAGAAGGTTCCGGGCACGCCGGTGAAGTTGGCAGACACCAGCGTGTTGTTGCTGACGACGTAGCCGGGGTCCGGCGCCTGCCCGGCCCCGGAATTGATGTAGTGGGTGTTCCACAACAGGTAATTGCGGTTGTAGTTCGGCGCATCCACGTTCGAGTAAAACCCGTTCAGGTCGAACCCGAGATTGTCGTTTGGCTTCCACTGCAGGTCGATCACACCGCCGGTGCGCTTGCGCTCCTGGGTGAAAAACGCCGCGCCGATATCAGTCGGGTACTGCACGTTGGCCAGGTTGGGATGCGGAGTGAGCGTCACTGCCCCGGTGCCGCTGCAGCCGCCTGCGACGGGCGTCCCGTTGCCACCGCTGACGCCGGTCACCATCTGGCTGCAAGCCCCGATCGTGTCGTAGCCGAGCAGTTCCACGCCGTCACGGCGCAAATGACGCTTCTCGGAAAACCCCTGCAACAGGACGCCGAAAGTAGAGTCATCGTTGTGCCAGTTGAGCAGCGCGCTCAGCTGTGGGTCGGTCTTGGACGGCAGGTCCGCGTACACCGCGCCCGCCGAGAGTTCGAAGGTAAACGGCTTCTTAATATCGAGT
>JANWKL010000016.1 GCA_025451375.1 Steroidobacteraceae bacterium | reverse complement strand
TCTCGCAGCTGAACTTCTCCATCGACACGCACTTCTACCCGCTCGGGTCGTGCACGATGAAGTACAACCCCAAGGCCTGTAACCAGTACGCGATGCTGCCGGAGTTCCTGGGCCGCCACCCGCTCGCCCCCGAATCCAACGGCCAGGGATTCCTCGCCTGCATGTACGAGCTGCAGGAAATGCTGAAGGAAGTGACCGGCATGCAGGGTGTGGCCCTGAGCCCGATGGCGGGCGCCCACGGGGAGTTTGCCGGCGTGGCCATGATCCGCGCCTATCACCGCGCGCGCGGCGATCTGCAGCGCACCGAGATCATCGTCCCTGATGCGGCGCACGGCACCAATCCCGCCACCGCCACCATGTGCGGCTGCGTGGTGCGTGAGATTCCCGTCAACGCGCAGGGCGATGTCGATGTCGAGGCGCTCAAGGCCGCCGTCGGCCCCAACACCGCCGGCATCATGCTCACCAACCCGTCCACACTCGGGGTGTTCGAACGACGCATCGAGGAAGTCGCGCGCATCGTGCACGAGGCCGGGGGCCTCCTTTATTACGATGGCGCCAACCTCAACGCCATCCTGGGAAAAGTGCGTCCCGGTGACATGGGGTTCGATTGTCTCCACATGAACCTGCACAAGACCTTCTCGACGCCGCACGGCGGCGGCGGACCGGGTGCGGGAGCGGTCGGAGTGGGTGCGCGCCTCATGCCGTTCCTGCCGTTGCCGATCGTCGGCAAGGACGGCGAGCGTTTTCGCTGGCTCACCGAGGTCGACCTGCCGCAGTCGATCGGCCGGTTGTCGGCATTCATGGGCAACGCCGGGGTGCTGCTGCGTGCCTACATCTACATGCGGCTGCTGGGACGTGACGGCATGCGCCGGGTGGGGGAGTACGCCACCCTCAATGCCAACTACCTGCTCGCCCGCCTCAAGGCCGCCGGCTTTGATGCGGCGTACCCGCAGCGGCGCGCCAGCCACGAGTTCATCGTGACGCTCAAGCGCCAGGCGCGTGAGCACAACGTGACCGCGATGGATTTCGCCAAGCGCCTGCTCGACTACGGCTTTCATGCCCCCACCACTTACTTTCCGTTACTGGTGCCGGAATGCCTGCTGATCGAGCCGACCGAGACCGAGAGCAAGGACATCCTGGACGCGTTTGTGACGGCCATGTCACAGATCCAGAAAGAGGCCGAACAGGAACCCGAGCGCGTGCAGGGCGCGCCGCATACCATGCCGGTGCGCCGCCTTGATGACGTTCGGGCGGCCAGGCAACTGGATCTGACATGGAAGCCGGCGGCACAGCCGTAGACCGTTACAAGCCTCGCGGCGCCACACGCGTCCTGCGCGCTCTGCGTTCGAGCGTCGACGGACTTGCGGGCGCCTTTCGCGAAGAGGCCGCATTTCGCCAGGAACTCGCCTTTGCCATCCTCGTCATACCCCTGGGGCTGTGGCTCGGACATGGCGGCGTTGAGCGCGCGCTGCTCATCGGCCCGGTGCTGCTCATCCTCATTGTGGAACTCATCAATAGCGCCATCGAGGCGACGGTGGACCGCATCGGCTTCGAACGGCATGCACTCGCGGGACTGGCCAAGGACATCGGCTCCGCAGCGGTGTTCATGTCCTTCGTGCTGCTCGTGGCGGTGTGGCTGCTGGTGCTTCTCGGTCGTTAAGGAATAAACCCGCAAGATGCGATCCCCGCGCGTGCTTACGATGGGCCTGCTCCTGTGGTGCGCTGCCGTGCAGGCGGCCGATCCGCCGCGCGCCGTCCCCACCGCCACACCGGCTCCGCAGCCGGCGCAGCCGGGCGAGACGCGGACTGAACCCGCCCCCGGACCTTCTGCTCCGGGCGCGACCGCGCCGGCGACGCCTGCTCCGCCTGCGGCTGCCGAAGCCAACCCGGACTGGGCGGTCACCCTCGGACGCATCGCCGGCAGTGTCGTGTCGATTAACGTGGATGCGACCCGCGCCTTCGATACCGAGTGGAACGCGACCGCGCAGGCAACCGGCTTCGTGGTGGACGCCGAGCGGGGGTTGATTCTCACCAACCGGCACGTCGTGACGCCCGGTCCGGTGACGGCCGAAGCCACGTTCCTCGATCGCGAGGAGGTGCAGCTTTACCCGGTGTACCGCGACCCCGTTCACGACTTCGGGCTCTACCGCTTCGATCCGAAGAAGCTGCGCTTCATCACGCCGAAGGCGCTGCCCTTGTACCCGGAAGGGGCGCAGATCGGGCGCGAGATACGCGTCGTCGGCAACAACGCCGGCGAGCAGCTCTCGATCCTTGCCGGCACGCTGGCGCGCCTCGACCGCGATGCGCCCGACTACGGCGTCGCGCACTACAACGACTTCAACACGTTCTATCTGCAGGCGGCTTCCGGAACCTCGGGGGGTTCCTCCGGCTCGCCCGTCATCGATATCCGGGGCCGCGTCGTCGGACTCAATGCCGGCGGCGCCAGCAGTTCGGCCTCCAGTTTTTACCTGCCGCTCGGACGCGTGCGCCGCGCGCTCGAACTCATCCAGCAGGGCAAACCGGTCACGCGTGGCACGCTCTACACCGTATTCAACTACCTGCCCTACGATGAGCTCGAGCGGCTGGGGCTGGATGCCGGCACCGAGGCGCGGGTTCGCAAAACCTTTCCCCGCTACACCGGCATGCTGGTGGTGAACGAGGTGCTGCCCGGCAGCCCGAGCGAAAACCTGCTGCAACCCGGTGACATCCTGGTGCGCCTGAACGGACGCTACGTGACGCAGTTCGAGCCGCTCGAGGAGGTGCTCGACGACGCCGTCGGCGCGCAGGTGGACGTGGAACTCGTGCGGGGCGGCAAGGCCGTGACGGCCCGTCTGCCGGTGGGGGATCTGCATGCCATCACCCCGAGCGCGTACGCCGAGTTTGGTGACGCGGTGGTGCACACGCTGTCGTACGAGCAGGCGCGCTATTTCAACCGGCCGGCGCGCGGAGTCTACGTCGCCAACCCCGGCTACGTGTTTGGTGCCGCGGGAATTCCGCGTGGCGCGGTGATCCTGGCGCTCAACGGCGCGCCCACCAACACGCTGGCGGATTTTGAGGCTGGCATCGCACATCTGGGCGAAGGTGATCGCGCCGCCGCCCGCTACGTGACCATGGACGATCCGAACGGCAGCCAGCTGCGCTCCATTCGCATGAACCGCCTGTGGTTCCCGGGGAACCACTGCAACCGCAACGACGTGGAAGGCTTGTGGGATTGCACGCCCCTCGCCGCAGGGCCGCCGCCGTCGACGCCCACCGTCAGCGCCACGACCTTCCCGCATTTCAAGGATCCGCGGCTGGATGCGCTCGCGCCGTCGCTCGCCCTGGTGACCTTCGACATGCCGTACTCGGTATCCGGGATCACCGAGCACAACTACCACGGCACGGGACTGGTGGTGGATGCGCAGCGCGGCCTCGTCGTGGTGGATCGCAACACCGTGCCGGTGGCGATCGGGGATGTAACCGTGACCTTCGCGGGCACCGTGCAGGTCCCGGGCCGCGTGGTCTACATCCACCCGCAACACAATTTCGCCGTGGTCGCGTACGACCCGAAGCTCATCGGCGCTACTCCGGTGCGGGCCGCGAAACTCGTGTCGCGTGAGCTCTCGGCGGGCGAGCACGTGTGGGTCGTAGGCCTTGGCGGGGACAGCGAGATCCACTCGCGTAGCACCGAGATCGCGAGCATTGAACCTCTGGAGCTGCCGCAGTCACGCACCATGCGTTTCCGCGACAGCAACATCGAGACCATTCAGCTCGTCAATCCGCCGCAGGAGTTTGATGGCGTGCTCGCGGATGCGGCGGGTAAGGTACTCGGCACCTGGTCGAGCTTTGCCTACGACGCCGCGCGCGAGATCGCCCAGGACACCCGCGGCGTGCCGATCGAGCTCGTGGCGGACATGCTCGAGCGCGTGCGCGACAATCGTCCGCTGCATTCCCTCGAAGCCGAGCTCACCGCGGTGCCGCTGGCCAACGCCCGCGAGATTGGTCTGCCGGACACCTGGACGGAACGTCTGGCGCAGCACAACCCGACGCGCCGCCAGGCGTTGTCCATCGTCCGTATGGTGGGCGGCTCGGCCGCCTCGCGCCTGCTGCAGCAGGGCGATCTGCTGCTGGCCATCGATGGGCACGTGGTGACACGCATCCGCGAGGTGGAGCGCGCGGCGGCCGATAAGGAACTCGTGCGCGTCACGGTATGGCGTGGCAAGGGCGAGCAATCCTTCGATGTACCCACCGCCGAATTGCCCGGCATGGATGTGAACCGGCTGGTGCAGTGGGGCGGGGCGACCCTGCAGGCACCGCACCGGGCCATGAGTGTGCAGCGCGGCATCGCGCCGGTCGGTGTGTACGTGGGTTATTTTGCCTATGGGTCGCCCGCGACCCGTTATGGGCTGTACCCGGGCCGGCGCATCGTTGAGGTTGACGGCACCCCGACCCCGGATCTGGATACCTTTCTTAAGATCGTGACCGGCCGTCCGGATCGTTCCTCGGTGCGCCTGAAGACCATCACCTGGAACAACGCCCCCGAAGTGATCACGCTGAAACTCGACAAGCACTACTGGCCCACCTACGAGCTGACTCGTTCGCCGGACGGTACCTGGCGGCGGCGCGCGCTCGAATGACCGCGCCGTCTGCGGTTCGCGACAGAACTGGCGCTCTTTTCCACTGGCATTTGCGCCTGGTGTGACGCAAGCGCGGCTTTGACGCAACACGTGGGCGCCGGTCGCTTGCGGCTTGGTAGAATCGCTCTACTCGATGGGAAAAAGTCGCCTGCGGCGCTTTTTCGGACCGCGGCTGCGTTTTCGCCGGCAAAAGACGTGGCTTTTGCCGGCTGCCCAGTGTCAAGTTTCGTGGGTCGGCTAGTCCGACAGGCTGCTATGTATGGTTCGTGTAGTCAGAGCAACCCAGGTCGAGATCGAGAATGCCGTGCAGGCCCTGCGCGACGGCGAACTCGTGGCGTTTCCCACTGAAACCGTTTACGGGCTGGGTGCCAACGCGCAGAACCCGGCCGCCGTGCGCAGGATCTTCGAGGCCAAGGGGCGTCCGCCGACCCACCCGGTGATCGTGCATCTGGACGACCCGCGCTTTCTGCATCGCTGGGTGCGCGAAGTGCCGCAAGCGGCGACGCGCCTTGCGGAGGCCTTCTGGCCGGGTCCCCTGACCATGGTCATGCCGCGGGCTGCCCACGTACATGACGTCATCACGGGCGGCCAGGACACCATCGCCATCCGCGTCCCCGCGCATCCGATGGCGCAGCAGCTTCTGACTGCCTTCGGCGGCGGCATTGCCGCGCCGTCGGCCAACCGTTACGGGCGGCTTTCCCCGACCCGCGCCGAACACGTGCGCGAGGAGCTTGGGGATGCGGTGCGGGTGATCCTCGACGGCGGGGAGTGTCAGCTCGGCCTGGAATCCACCATCGTCGCCTTTGAGGGCGACACGGTGCGGTTGCTGCGGCCGGGCGGCATCACGGCGGCTCAAGTGCGCGCGGTCGCCGGCGAGGTGCTGATCGGCCCGGGACCGGAGTCGCCGCGGGTTCCGGGGGGCACGCCGACTCACTACGCGCCCAACACGCCCCTGACGCTGGTGCCGCCGGGGGAGATCGACGCACTGGCGGACGCGGCCTCTGCAGGCGGCCGCCGCGTCGCGGTACTCGCCCAGCGCCTGCCACTGCGCGCCCACAAGTACGTCACCTGGATCAACGCCGGCCGGCGACCCGAAAGTTACGGCCGTGACCTCTACGCGAACCTGCGCACCCTCGACCGAGCGGGCTGTCAGCAAATTCTCGTGCAGGGCGTGCCCGACGGAGATCGTTGGGATGCGATCCGTGATCGCCTGCTGCGTGCCGCGAGCAACATCGCCGAGAGCGACGATGTCACAGGCACCATGGCCGCCTTGCCCTAGCTCCATTGGCTGAAAGTAGCCTGCGGCGCTTTCAGCGGACATCAGACGCTTCCGCCGGCCAAGAGCGTCGTCTTGGCCGGCTGCGGCGGAGCCCATGCGGCTGGTCCGGCAGTGTTAACGGGCCATGGGTAAACTGCGCTGGTGCGCCGCCCGCGATTCATCGATCCGTTCGAACCTGCCGAAGTCCGCCGCCTCGTCCGGGAGTTTGGCTCGCCGCTGCTTATCCTCGACTGCGAGCGTGTGCGTTTGCAGTGGCGCGCCCTGACGAAGGCGTTGCCACGGGTGGCGCTGCACTACGCGTTGAAGCCCATGCCGCACCCGGCGGTCGTGCAGACGGTCATCGCCGAGGGCGGCTGCCTCGATCTCGCCACCACCGGTGAGGTGCAGCTGGTCGCGAGCCTCGGCGTGGACCCCGAGCTGTGTATTCATACTCATCCCATCAAGCGTCCGCGGGATATCGCCAACGCGCTCGAATTCGGCGTGCGCACCTTCGTCGCCGACAATCCGGACGAGGTACGCAAGTTCGCGCAGCTTGCAGGCCAGGTGCAGCTCCTGCTGCGCGTGTCGTTTCGCGCCACCGGTGCGGTGTGCGATCTGTCACGCAAATTCGGCTGCGACCCGGAAGATGTGTTGCCGCTGGCGCGACTGGCGGCGGACCTCGGTGTCGACGTGCGCGGCCTGTCATTTCACGCCGGTTCGCAGGCGTCTTCCGCAACCAAGCACGTCGAGGCACTCGAGGTATGCGCGCGGCTCATCAGGAGCGGGCGCCGAGAGAAGCTTGGGCTCCTCGATACGCTCGACATCGGTGGCGGCTTCCCGATCAGTTACGCGCAGCCGGTACAGGACATCCAGCGCTTCTGTGCCCCGCTGCGTGCGGCGCTCGCGAAGCTGCCGCAGCGCGTGCGGGTGATCGCGGAGCCCGGCCGCTACATCGTCGGTCCCGCCGCCATCGGCGTCGCCACGGTGATGGGACGCGCGCGCCGCGAGGGGCACTGGTGGTACTACCTTGATGACGGGCTGTACGGCAGCTACAGCGGCCAGTTGTTCGATCACGCACGCTACCCGGTGGAGGTGCTGCGCGAAGGCAGCGAGCTCCTGCCCTCGGTGCTCGCCGGACCTACCTGCGACAGCATCGACGTGATCGCTGAAAATCTCATGCTGCCGCCCCTGAAGATTGGCGATCTGGTCATCGGCCGCGCCATGGGTGCCTATACCTGGGCGAGCGCCTCGGAATTCAACTTCTTCCCGAAGGCCACGGTGGTGACGGTGAATGCCGTTGCGGGCGACACCGGCAGCGTCATCGCGCCATGAGCCCGGTCCTGTCGGCGACCCTGCTCCTCATCGCGTCGAACGTGTTCATGACCTTCGCCTGGTATGCGCACCTGAAGAACATGGCGGGGCGCCCCTGGTATGTGGCGGCGCTGGTGAGCTGGGGGATCGCGTTCTTCGAGTACCTGCTGCAGGTGCCGGGCAATCGCATCGGTTACACACGCCTGTCGCTGCCGCAGCTGAAGATTCTGCAGGAAGTGATCACCCTCAGCGTGTTCGTGCCCTTCGCGGTGCTGTACATGAACAAGCCCCTGAAGCTCGATTACCTGTGGGCGGCGCTGTGCATCCTGGCTGCGGTATATTTCGTATTCCGGTCGCCGGGCACCACATGAAGAACGAAACCGCAGCCGAACCGCTGACCGCCATCCACACCCAGGTAAGCGCCGCGCGCGAGGGGCGCGATCCGCGTGTGATCGCGCGCCTCTTCACCGGCTGGGCGGTATTCGGCGAGCGGCAGTTCGTGCGCGGCTACGCGCTGCTGCTGCCGGACCCGGTGGTGCCGGACCTGAACTCGCTTGGGGCGCGCGAGCGCATCGCGTTTCTTTCCGACATGTCGCGCCTTGGCGATGCCTTGCTCAAGGTGACGGGCGCGGCCCGCATCAACTACGCGATCTTCGGCAATCAGGAGCCGGCGCTGCACGCGCACGTCATCCCGCGTTACCTCGATGAGCCGCAGGCGCTGCGCAGCGCGCAGCCCTGGGCCTATGACTGGACGGCGGCTCCGGCGTTCGACCGCGCGTCGTGCCAGGAGCTGGCGGACGGGGTGTTGCGCGAGCTGACGCGGCTCGGGGTGACCAAGCCGATGCGCTTCACCCCCGGCGCCAACGCCGAAGACTGAGCCACCGACTTACTTGCTCGTCGCCGGTGGCACGGGCGCAGGCGCGGCTGCCGCCGGCGCCTTGATGCTCAGCAGCTCCACGTCGAACAGCAAGAGCGAACCAGGCGGAATCCCCGGGGGTGAGTGCAGGTCGTAGGCCAGCTGCGGCGGGATGAACAACTGGTATTTGGAGCCGGGCTTCATGAGCTGCAGGGCTTCGGTCCAGCCCGGAATGACCCGGTTCACCGGGAAGGTCGCCGGTTCGCCGCGCTTGTAGGAACTATCGAATTCGGTGCCATCGAGAAGCGATCCGCGGTAGTTCACCACCACTTCGTCGGTCGCCTTCGGCGAGGCGCCACTGCCCGCGGTGAGCACTTTGTATTCAAGGCCGCTCGCCGTCGTGACGACACCTGGCTTCTTGCCGTTGTCGGCGAGAAAAGCTGCGGCGGCGCGGTGATGGGCCTCACCCGCCTCGGCGCGCGAGCGGCTCATGAGGTTGGTTATGCGCTGCTGGTCCTCCGGGGTGAGCTTGGCTTTGCCCGCCAGCGCATCGTTGAGGCCGGCAGCGAGGCGCTCGTTGCTGACATCCTGCGGTGTCACACCGGCAGCGTGCAGCTGCGCGCCCATGACGACGCCCACACTGTGGCTGGCGGCGCTGCTGGTGCTGGGTGTGTTGGGGACCGCCGGTTGTTGGTGCGTGCGGCCCACCAGAGCGTCGATGTTCTGGCGATCCTCCGGGGCCGGCTTGGCCTTGCCCGCCAGTGCATCGTGTACGCCGGTGGCGACGCGCTCGGCGTTGACATCCTGCGCTGCGATACCTGACTCGTGCAGCTGTCCGCCCAAAGAGACCCCCAGGCTGTAGCTGTCGGCGCTCGCGCTATGGGCGGTGGCCGGCGCGGCCGCGCCTTGCTGCGCGCGCGCCGGCGTGGCGCCGACGAGCAAAGCTGCAAACGCTGCGGCCGTGACCGTGAGGAATGCCTGGACGCGGCGGGGCGCTGACAAAGTCATGGGGACCTCTTGAAGGCATGCGATTCGGGCGCGCAGTTTCGCCGATCGCGCGCCACGGCGCTGCGGTTTTTAAACCAGCAGCTCGTACTGCCCACCCCGCTCGAGCGCGCGCCGGTAAGCGGGCCGCTGGTGGATGCGGTCGAGGAATGCCTGGGTCTTGAGGCCCGCCTTGCCGCCGCCGCGCGCTGCGGCACCTTCCAGCGGGAAACTCATCTGGATGTCCGCGGCGGTGAATTCCTCGCCGGCAAACCACTGCGACTTGCCGAGCTCACTTTCCCAGTAGTCGGTATGCGCCTTGATTTGCGGATCGATGTAGGTGTCCTGGGCGCGCTTGGCCACGGCCTTTACCACCGGGCGGACGACGAACGGCATGGGCCCCTTGGGCAGGCGGCTGAAAATGAGCTTCAGCAGCAGCGGCGTCATCGCCGAGCCTTCGGCGTAGTGCAGCCAGTAAGTATAGCGCCGGCGTTCAGGCGTGCCTTCCGCGGGACGCAGCCGGCCCTTGCCGTAGGCATCAACCAGGTATTCGATGATCGCGCCTGATTCGGCGACGGTGTCCGCCCCGTCGGTGATCACCGGTGACTTGCCGAGCGGATGTACGCGCCGCAGTTCCGCGGGCGCGAGCAGCGATTTCGCGTCGCGCTGGTACTTCTTGATCTCGTACTCGCAGCCGAGCTCCTCGAGCAGCCACAGGATGCGCTGCGAGCGCGAGTTGTTGAGGTGATGGACGGTGATCATTCAGGCGTATCTGCGCTGCGCAGCTCGCCGGTGGCGAGGTAATCAAGTTCCTCGTCGGTGAACTGGCGCTGGGCCATGAACCACCGGGCTCGGTGCAGATGGGCGGCGTCGACGTAGATGCGCGAGGGCGCCGCCTGTCCCAGCACACTCGCGTCCGACATGACGCGGGCGGTAACCCCGTCGCCGATGAGTATTTCCGCCAGCGACTGCGCTGACGGCAGGTCCGGCAAGGTCGTCAGCAGCCGCCATTCGGTTTCGCTCACTGTGCCCGGTACAGTGCCAAAGTGACCGTGTTTCCACAATGGCGCCGCAATTGACTGCTGGTGGGGAACGCGCGGTATCGCGAGCCAAGCGGTCGCGTGACTGGCGTAGCTGCGCCCCTTGGCTGATGATGTGCCCCCCCGGGCAAACTGCCCTAACGCCGGAGACGGAGGCAATCATGAAACGCTCTTTTGCAGCAACCCTGGCCGCGCTGTTGGTTGCGATTCCCGTCTATGCCGCGCTCCCGGACGGCGCCAAGGCGCCCGACTTCAGCACCAAGGCGACCCTCGCCGGCAAGGAATTCAACTTCGCGCTGGCCGATGCGTTGAAAAAGGGGCCGGTGGTGCTGTACTTCTACCCGGCGGCGTTTACCTCCGGCTGCACCGTCGAGGCCCACGACTTCGCGGAAGCGACCGAGAAGTTCACGGCTCTCGGCGCCACGGTGATCGGCGTGTCGCACGATCCAATTGAGAAACTCGACCGCTTCTCGGTGAGCGAATGCCGCAACAAGTTCGCCGTGGCCTCCGACGCCGACGGCGGCATCATGAAAGCTTACGACTCAGTGCTGGCCGAGCACCCGGCCTATGCGAACCGCACCTCTTACGTGATCGCGCCAACCGGTGAGATTGTGTATTCCTACACGGCGATGGATCCGGACAAGCACGTTGCCAACACCATGGCCGCCGTGAAGAAGTGGCAGGACGCGCATAGGAAGAGCTGAGCGGCTAACTCCGGCGGGCGAAAGCACGCCTGCTGATCGCCTGTTGCACTACACGCTCGGGCGCCGAGCGTTTCCGCATGGCCCCCTCCGGCCACGCACGCGCGGCGTATCGACGTGCACAGCTCGCCATCACGACGAACCCGCGCGGCGTTCGGGCCTCAGTTCTGCTTGGGCCGCGGCGCGTCCTTGCATTTGAAGATTTCGATCGAGGTCTTGTTGAGATCTTCCTTCTTGAGGTACGGCAGGTGCATGTCAGGCGTGCGGTACACGTTCACGATGTCATTGCCGACGAGCAGCTTCACGCCGTCCAGTTTGAAGTAGTTGCCGTAGAGGGAGTCGTTGTTAACGTCCTCAACCTTCGCGTTCGGCAGCGCCTTCTTGTACCAGTCGATGACGGTGCCGAGCGCATCCTTGCTGCTGCTCGCGTAGTGAGTGCAGTGCTGCCCATTGGGAATCGAGCGCGCCACCGCGTCCATCTTGCGGTGCTCGTCATGCGGGTAGGTCGGCAACCCGGTCGTGTTCTGATCATCGCCGGCCGCGTGCACAGTGCCGGCCAGGATCAGGGTGAGCGCCACGGTGGCGGCGCGGGCGGCGTCAAAGCGTTGCATGGTGTGGTCCTCCATTTAGCGTGAAGCTGAATGTCAGTCTGGTTCAGGGCGTTCCCTTCTTCCCCTTCCACAGGAGGGCCGCCGTCTGGCTGGTCTTGGGATCGACGATGACCCACACGGTGCGCGTGTCGGCCTTGCGGTCCGGCGGCCAGAACATGATGAGCTGACCGACGTTCACCTCAGTCCAGTTCGCTGGCAGGTGATCGTGATACCACGCGGACACGGTCTGCGGTCCGTCGGTGGTCAGGATCTCCGACACGCTGACGTCCGGGCGCGGCGTCTGCGTCCCGGGGAGCAGGCTCGTGCCGCTGCCGACCTTGGTCACGGCGTTCGTGTAGCGGGGCAGCTCGGACCTGTCATAGCGGAAATCGAGCGCCTGCACGGCGTTCGTACCGGGCGTGTTCACATTCGGCAGATCCAGCGGCGGCGGCGCGACGCCGGTGCTGGCTTCGCCGCCGGGGCCGCGAGGGACGGGCTCCGCTCCTGTTGGCTGGTCCGGTGGCTTCCCCTGGGTGGGAGGCACCAGCTTGTCAACCTTACCGCCGCCGTCGGGGGAATCCCCCGACGCGTCGCTCCCGTCCGCCGGCTTGGCAGCCGGACTTTTCGAGCCGTTGCCGGAGGTCTCGTCACCGCCGTGTGCCTGCCACGGGTGCCCGCCCCCCAGATCACCGTCCCCGCCCGCGCCCTTGCCCCCGCCACCGCCGCCGCCCTCCGCGGGGCTCGGGCCGCTGGAGCCCTTGCGGTCGGCGGTGCCGGAGTCCGGGGCGCCCAGGTGCACGGGACTGCCCCGGTTCGGAGCGCCGTGATTCCCCGAGGTACCGTGCGAGGCCTGCTGTGCGGCCTCGTTCTCTGCCACGGGCTTCGGACAGGGCGGAGGATGCTTGTGCAGCAGATACCAGGCGAGCAGGAACCCGAGCACGAAGGCGATGACGAGCGCCACGATCCACCGGCGCCGCTCGCGGAGGCTCATGCCGTTGCCGGCACTGGCGCTCGGCGCGGCCTGACCTGAAGGCGTCTCTGCCATGGCGCTACTTCTGCGCAGCCTGCGTCGGGCCGCTTTGCGACTTCATGGACTCGAGTTTGGTGAGATCCATCTGTCCCATGGCGGCGTGCACCGCTTCCATGCTGACGCCGGTGCCATCGACATCAACCTCGAATCGCTTACCGACGATCACCTGCAGGGAGCCCTGCTGGCCTGCCTTGGTGAATTTCTCGTGCATGGGTCGGCCGCCGACGGTCACGTCCTTCTCGTAGCCGTCGTCACTTTCCGAGTCGGTGTCCTTGGGCAGGATGTTCGACATCCCCATGACTCCGGCGACGCCGGTCAGGTCGGTGATGCTGACCTGGATCGACTGGTTGCCGGCGCCGCGATACTGGGCGTGCGCCGTCGAGCTCTTAACCCCCATGCTCTGGGAATTGGAGCCGCCACCGTTGGCGCGCTTCATGCCGGGGAGCGATGCCGGCAACAGTGCCTGCAACGAGTGGAAGTCGACGGGAGCCACCGGCTGGCTGCCGCCCATCGCCGCGCCCATGGAATTCAGAAAGCCGCCGAGCGCGTCGCCGAGGTTCGGAGTGGCGGCATTGCCGCTTGTGGAGTTGCCCTGCTGTGCGTGAGCGGTGCCGAGGGCCGCGAGTGCGAGGCAGGCGGCCAGCAGCACGCGGCGTGGCGCGCGGGAGTTGTGCAGGTGCGAAAGCATGGTTGTGTCTCCTCATCTCGTTTGGGTGGCTGCGCGAGCCGGTATGGAGTCGCGCAGTTCTTCGGCATCGGTGTGTGGCCGTGCATGATCGGCTTCACGCGATACTTCGTTCGCGCGTGCCGAGGTGGCTGCGCACGTTGCCGGGCTCCGGTGCCGCATGCGCGGGAACTGGAAATGCCGGCGCCAGCGGCACGAGCGCCGCGCTCGCGGAGGCGCAGCCGCCGGGCACCTGAGTCTTGCCCTGGAACAGCGTCACCGGAGGATCCTGCTTCAGGAACGCGCCGACCCGGTCGAGGCGGTAGTCGGTCACGAAGCTCAGAAAACCGTTGATGGCGTCTGCCGCCCAGCCGGGAATCGAGTAACCCACTCCGGCGTCGAAATTTGCCACGATCGTGCCCTGCCGGCAGCGCGGCGCGAAGCCGACGTCCGAGGAGCGCAGCATCGTGCCGGCGAAACGGATATTGCCGAACACGCCAGTGGTGAAGCCGAACAGGCCGAGACCCGCAGTGGCACGCACGTCCGCCCCCACCACCAGCGAGGTGATGCCGACCGAGACTCCCTGGGCCGTCTGGCCGAGATCGAGTGTTGCGTGGACTTCGCCCGGGATGCCGGCGCCCCACTTTTGGTTGTAGTAACCGGCCCACACGCCACCGCTGAAGCCGTAGTCGCCTTCGGCCCGCAGTGTGGAGGTGGTGGCGCTGAAGCCGGTGCCGATGTCGAAACCGGTGTCGAAGTTGATGGCGAATGGCACTGGCCCGCCAAGCGGGATGCTGAAGCTGACCGGCACCCACATTTTTTTCTTGAAGTTGATCTTGAAGTCCTGCATGGCACGCGCGTCCATCACCAGCCGGACGGACGAGGCAGCGCGCAGCGCGAAGCCGGCATTGATAATGCGGGCGTTCTGGATCTTCAGGAAGAAGTTGAGGCCCGAGCCGCTCAGGTTCACGACGCTGCCGGCGAACACCGAGACTCCGCCCTTGTTGTAGTAGTACTGCACCCCGATACCGCTGTTGCTGGCGATGGGCTGCACGCGCACGTCCTGGATCTCGAGCACCGGCACGTTTTTCGACGGCGGCGCCAATGCATGCACGTCACTCGGCAGGTCGGGTATCGCGGTACCCGGCGCCCCGGGCAGGATCACGCCGACCGGCACCAGCGAGCCCTCCACGGCTTCGCGCACGGCGGATGCGACCCACGCATCGCGCCCGTCGAGGTTGGCTGTGGGCGGACCCTCCGGCGGCGGCTGCGGAAAATCCGGCGCGGCGTGCACCAGCATGTTGTCGAAGTCCACGTTCTCGGCCATCGCGAAGCTGCCGTTGCGAATCAGGTCGGTGATCTGCACCGGCGCCAGGATCACCTGCACGTTGTCGCCGCTGTGTTTCAGGGCGGCGACCCGACCTACCGCGAAGCCGGTGGCGAACACGATCTTGCCGCGCGCGAAATCGGCGACTTGCGGCGCGTGCGCATCGAAGGTCCAGGTGAGCCCGTCGCTGGCGATGGCGCGGATCGCCTGATCGCCGTGCTCCATGAGAATGATGTCCGGTTGGTACTCGACCGCGGGGTCGCGCCGCGGCGCCACCCCGAACTTGCGCTCGCTCTCGGTGAGCGTGGCGGGGTCGCGGGCATGCAGCACCATGGCGTCGGGATGCGCCTTGAGCTCGAACAGGTCGCTCGTGATCCCACCCGGGCCGGGCTGGCCGGGCTGGCCGGCAGGCGGCGCGGGGACAAGCGGCGCTGCGGGGGTGGCAGGGCGAGGCGGTGGGGGCTTGCCGCAGCCCGCAACGATCAGCACGGCGCAGGACACGAACAGCGCGGTCACGGCGCGCGGTGACGGCGGAAGGTAGCGGTTGGCAGTCCGGCGCATGCAGCCCCCAGCGGTTAGTACGGGGGCCGAGAGTGATGCAGTGCCTGCCAGGCGTCCTTCCCGGCGCGGTGGGAATTTTCTGGCAGATTCCTTGCCGGACAGCCGCGGGCCGGCCTCAGGGGTTCACCTGCGCCGGGTAGATCACGTGCGTGGAGGCAAACACGAGCGGCGCGCGGCGCGCGAGCGGGAGCAAGAACGAGAGCTCAGGCGCGGGTGGCAGCGCGGTAGCCCGTCGACGAACTTCGCGGTCGTGATGTGCGCCAGCAATGCGGGCGTCGCCAGGATCTTTGATTCTCGTGATCTTAAGCGTTCTTTTGGCGATCCCTCTCGACCCGCATTTGGTTCTTCTGCAAGAATCCGTAAGACCACAGACGCTTGTGTTCTTCAGGCCAGATCAGCCAGCGCCGCCGGCACCTGCCGGCGCAGCAGCAGATTCTTTGCCTGCCACTGTTCTCCCGGCGGCAAGGTCTCAAGGAAGTTGACCTCACCGCCGGCCAGCAGCGCCACCGGCACGCCATCGCGGTAGAGCAGCCGGTTGCCGCTCAGGGACGGCAGGCGTGCGCCGGGCGTGATGATTCCAACGAGGTTCAGCGGATCCGCTCCCGAGAGTGACACGTATTGCCCCTCGCGCGGCTTGCGGCGCGCTTCGCGCAGCAAGGCGATCGCTTCCGAAGCCGCGTACTGCTCGCCGGTGAAGCCGGCGATGAAGCGCCCGCCGCGGATTTCGCCGCGCGCTTCGAGTCGCCGGCAACACATGAGGAGGTCGCGCCACGGCGGCAGCCAATCCGCCTCGCGCGCCAGCAGCCGCCAGAAAATCACTCCCCAGCGACGCAGCAGCGTGCGCACTGCGTGCTCGACGGCTTCCTCCTCGTGAGAGCGACCGGCGGCGTCGCGTGCGGCGCCCCGCGAAGCGCCGGCGCCAGCGGGCTCGGCGAATGCTGCGGATCTGCCGGTTCGCGACCAGCGTCCGGCCGCGTCCATGCCGAAGAGCGCGGTGCGGCGACGCCGGCGCCCGCTCGCGGAGGAACCGCGACGGTCGGCCGGCACGAGCAATGCCCGCAAGCCGGCGAAACTGTCGGAGTTGATGAGACCGAGCGCCACCAGTTCGGCGAGCGCCTCCTGGGCCTGCGAGGGCAGGAGAGCGGTGCCGGAAGCGATTTCATCGAAGAAGGACGCGCCGTGCTCGCTCAGGTGATCGACCGCGCGCTGGGCACCGGCCGAAAGTTGCCGCCGGTCTGCGGGACCGGTGAATGCGGACCACAGGCGCAGATTCCGGCGCGCCAGGAGCACGATCGGTGTCGCGCGCACGGGAGCCGCTCCCCGCTCCGGGTCGCTGTGGCGCGCCGCAAGCCGTGTCCACACAAAACGTCCGGCGAGACACTGTTCATCGAGCCACGCCGGCTCGTATTCGCTGATGCGGTTGGGCAGGATCTCGGTCTCCCAGGCGCTCGCCGGGGACTCGAAGCCCTCAAGCTGCGCCAGGATCGCGCCGACCGCATCCGGGCCTTCCATGCGCAGTGCCGGTGTGACCCGCTGCCACTCGAACAGGAACCGCAGGAAGTCGCGCGCGTCGATGGGTTCGATCTCCGAGCGCAGGCGCTTCACGGTGTAACGGTGAATGCGCGCCAGCAGCCGCCGCTCGCACCACTCGTTCGCCGCAGCTGCCTCGCTGGTGAACGCGCCGCGCATGGCAAATCCTTCCGCCTGCAGCACGGCGAGGGCGGCATCGATGGCGGTAACCCCAAGTCCGAGTGACTGCGCCAGTGCCAGCACCGTGGTCGGTCCGAGTCCCTCCAGCCGCCCGCGAACCACTTCCACCAGCGCGGTCTCGGCGGTGACGGTTTGCGCATCAGCCGCGGGCGTCACCACGTGGGGTGCGGCGAGCGCGGTCGGAAACAAAGCCGTAAACAGCGGCAGCCGCTCGGCGGTGACCCAGAGGCGCGCGGCCCCGGTCTCAAGGCGAGTGACCCGCCGCTGGGCCGCGAGCTCGGCGAGCAGGGTGGACCAGCTGCCCGTGCGCTCGCTTTCCGCATCGGTGAGGAAGGTGAGCCACAGGAGCGCGTCGTGCAGCTCATGCGCGTTGGCCGCGTCGGGCCAGGCTTCCTCGCGCACGCGCGCGATGGCCTCGGCGTCGAGCTTGCCTAAGTCTGCGGCGCTTTGCGGATCGAGCCAGCGGCGGCTCATGACCGCCTGGGTACGACGCTCCTCGAGCGGCGCGTCATCGAGGAACGCGTAGGGCCTTGCCGAGAGCACTTCGAGCGCGAGCGGGGAGGGCTCGGTGAGATCACGCGCGATGACACTGATGGAGCCGGACTCAAGTCCCTTGAGCAGCCGCTCGAAACCGTTGATGTCCATCGCCTCTTCCAGACAGTCGCGGACGGTCTGGCGCACCAGCGGGTGGTCGGGAATCTCGAGCTCTCCGGGCAGGTTCTCGGCGCACGCGACCTGGTCGGGAAACACGGCGGTCAGAAGATCCTCGGCGGCCATGCGAGCCAGCGGCGCCGGTACCTTCTTGCCGCCGCGGAAGCGCGGCAGGGCAAGTGCGATCGACGCCGACCAGCGCCAGCGCACCGGGAACATGGGCGCGGCGCACAGCGCCTGCACCAGCAGCGGCCGCACCGTGTTGGAATGCAGGTAACGCGCAACCTCGGCGAGCTCGAAGCTGTGCGCCGTGGTCAGCGACAGGATGATGGCGTCCTCGGTGGCCGCCGCCTGCAGCTCGAAGTTGAACGAGCGGCAGAAGCGCTTGCGCAAGGACAGTCCCCAGGCGCGGTTCACGCGGCTGCCGAAGGGGGAGTGGATGACGAGCTGCATGCCGCCCGCCTCATCGAAGAAGCGCTCGAATATGACGGTGCGCTGAGTCGGCAGCGCGCCGAGTGCCGCGTGTGCCGCGGCGAGGTAGTTCACCAGCTGCAGCGCCGCGGGACCGGAAATCCCGGACTCGGCGTGCAGCCATTGCGCTGCCGCCTCTAGACCCGCAGCCAGCTGCGTCTCCACCTTCTCGCGCAGGCGCGACACGCTCACCGACAGTTCGTCGGTCCGCCCGGGCGCCTCACCGAGCCAGAACGGAATGGACGGCGGTTCGCCGCGCGCGTCTTCGACGCGAATTCGTCCCTGCTCAACGCGCAGGATGCGATAGGACACGTTGCCGAGCTGGAACACATCGCCCTGCAGGCTTTCGATCGCGAAGTCCTCATTCACCGTGCCCACGAACTGCGCCTGGGGCTCGAGGATGACCTGGTAGTCAGCCGTGTCCGGGATGGTGCCGCCGGAGGTGATGGCGGTGAGGCGCGCATTGCGGCGCCCTTTAATGCGATGGTTCACACCGTCGTGGTGCACGAGTGCGCCGTGACGGCCGCGGCGGGTGGTGTAGCCCTCCGCGAGCATGCGGACGATTTCGTCGAACTCACGGCGCTCGAGATCCCGGTAAGGCCACGCGCCGCGCAGCAGTGTGAACAGGCCGTCCTCGTCCCATTCGCGAGCGGCCGATTCGGCCACGATCTGCTGCGCCAGTACGTCCAGCGGTTTGTTGGGCATGACCAGCCGGTCGAGCTCGCCGCGGCGCACTGCAAGCAGCAGTGCAGTGCACTCGAGGAGATCATCGCGCGACAAGGGAAACAGGCGTCCCTTCGGAGTACCGGTGAGGGAGTGTCCGGAGCGGCCGACGCGCTGCAGAAAAGCGGCGATGGAACGCGGCGAGGCGATCTGACATACCAGGTCAACCTCGCCGATGTCGATGCCGAGCTCGAGTGATGCGGTGGCAACCAGCGCGCGCAGCTCGCCGCGCTTCAGGCGTGTTTCCGCATTCAGCCGCGATTCCTTCGCCATGCTGCCGTGGTGTGCCGTGACCTGTTCCTCGCCGAGGCGTTCGGCAAGATGACGCGCGATGCGCTCGGCCTGGCGCCGCGTGTTGACGAACACCAGCGTGGTACGGTGCCCGGCCACGAGCTGCGCCAGGCGATCGTAGATCTGGATCCAGACGTCCCCGGACATGACCGCTTCCAGCGGCGCGGGCGGAATTTCCAGCTGCAGGTCGCGTGCGCGGACGTGACCTGAGTCGATGATGGTGCAGTCGGCGGTGCCGTCGGCCTTAAGGTTGCGCGTACCGACGAGGAAGCGCGCGACATCCTCGATGGGCTTTTGCGTGGCCGACAAACCGACCCGCGTCAGCTTGCCGCCGGCGAGTGACTCGAGCCGCTCGAGGGTCAGTGCCAGATGCGCGCCGCGCTTGGTTCCGGCCATGACGTGGATCTCGTCCACGATGACCGTGCGGGTCGTGGCCAGCATCTGCCGGCCGGATTCGGAGCCCATGAGGATGTACAGGGACTCCGGCGTCGTGACCACGATATGCGGCGGCCGTTTGACGCTGGCCCGGCGCTCATGTTGCGGTGTGTCACCGGTGCGAACGAAGGTGCGGATACCCGTTTCCGGCAATCCGAGCGCGCGCAGTTCGTCGCTGATACCGGCGAGCGGCGCTTCAAGATTGCGGTTGATGTCGTTGGAGAGCGCCTTGAGGGGCGACACGTAAACCACTCGCGTTTCATCGCTGAGTGCACCCGCGGTGACACTCTCGCGCACCAGCTCATCGATTGCCGCGAGAAACGCCGCGAGCGTTTTGCCGGAGCCGGTGGGAGCGGCGATTAGTACATGGCGGCGCGCTGCGATCGCCGGCCACGCGTCGCGCTGGGCGTCCGTGGGTGCCGCGAAAGTACGCTCGAACCAGCGCTCGACGGCTGGGTGGAAGGGGGCGGGCATGATCTGTTGATTGAAGCACAACCGGCTGCCGGCGAGGAGCTTAGGAGCGTGCGAATTCACGCTGCGTACAGTGCCCGCCAGCCGGTGCCGCTGTATGGGAAAACAAAGGAGAGTAAAGTGCGCCTTCTTTTCGCGCGCATGACGGGGGCGCCTGGTATGTGGGAAGACGATCTGGAAAATTCGGCGCGGCGCAAGGTCGTGTGGGTGGCCGCCGTGGTCACTATCGCAGTGGTCGGATTCTGCGGCTGGCAGTGGTACGCCAAGCATCATCGCACTGCTGAACCCGTGCCCGTGGAGCCGGCTCCCGCTGCCGCGCTCGTGAATGCCGCGCCGGCAATCTCGCATCCGATTCCGGGCGACGCCGCCGGGGCCGCAGCGTTGCCCGCGCTCGCCGACAGCGATCAGCTCGTGCAGGATTCGCTCGCCGGGGTACTGGGTCGTGATCCGGTGGCGCGGTTTCTCGTGCCACAGAACATCGTGCGGCATATTGTCGTCACGGTCGACAACCTGCCCCGCAGGAAAGTCGCGGTGGAGCTGCGCCCCCTGCGGCCGACCGCAGGACAGACCGTGGCCGCGGCCCAGGGGGACGTGGTGGCGCTCGGCGAAGCCAATTTCGCGCGCTACACGCCGCTGGCGCGGGTCGCGCAGTCCGTGGACGTGAAAGCGCTGGCGGTCGTGTATCAGCGCCTGTATCCCCTGTTTCAGCAGGCCTACGAGGATCTGGGCTATCCCGACAAGTACTTCAACGACCGGCTCGTGGAAGTCATCGACCACGTGCTGGAGGCGCCGGAGGTTCCCGCCCCGATCCCGGTGGTACAGCCAAAAGTATTCTACGAATACGCCGACGCCAGCCTCGAGGCACGCTCAGCCGGGCAGAAACTGCTGGTGCGCATGGGCCCGGCGAACGCCCGCATCATCAAGGCGAAGCTGAAAGAGTTCCGTGCGGAAATCATCAACAGGAAGTAACTCCCGCGAGGGCAAGTCATGAGCGAATCTGCCGACACGAACGCGCCGGATGTCAGCGGACCGCTGGCGCAGCTGCGTTCCGTATTGATTGCCGGGGAAACGCTCGAGGCCTGGGTCATCCAGCGGCGCCTTTACGCGCTGACACATCGCCGGGTTCTGATCGCCGCCACCAGCGGCCGCCTCATCGTCTTGACACGCCGCCTGCTGGGTGGCTTCGAAGTCACCTCCATTCGCTGGCAGGACCTCGAAGAGGTCACGCTGCGGGTTGGCATGCTGGCGGCGGAGCTGTTCGTGCGCGCGGGCAAGGCGACCGATCTTGCCTCCATGGGCGCGGCGGGTGCGCAGCGCGTGGAATTCCAGGGGCTGCGCAAGGAACAGGCGCAGGCGGTGTACCGCATCTGCCAGGCACAGGATCAGGCGTGGCGCGAGAAGCGGCGGGTGCGCGAACTCGAGGAGCTGCGCGCCCGTTCCGGAGGAGTCCAGGTCATGTCCGCGCCGGCGGCCGCCCCGGCTGGATTCGAGGGTGATGCGGTGCGCCGCCTGCAGGAGGCCAAGCAGCTCCTGGACGCGAAGCTCATCACCGACTCCGAATACGAGGCGATCAAGGCGAAGATTGTGGCTTCCTGAAGGTCCGATTACGCTAGGCTTGAACTCATGGCTATCCGCATGGCAATGCGACTGCGCCGTCGCAAGCCCGTCGACAACGAAGTGCTGGCAACCTATAGCTTCCCGAGTCGCACGGTGCAGGTGCTCAAGACCGGGGATGACCGCATCCTGTGGACGTGCGATTGCGACAAGTTCCGTCGCCAGGAAGGCCAGCGCGAGCCGCTATGGTGCAAGCACATCGCCAAGGCGGCGGCGCGGCGTGCCCTGGAGCGGCTCACTCGCCGCGTGGCCGTCGGCCGCACCCCCGATCACTGAACGACTTCAGGCGTCCCTTAGCGGCGCGGCAGCACGCGGATGAGCGCTTCGCGCTCGTGTTCGTGCCGGCGCGCACTGGCACGCACCCGCAACAGATCGCGGCGCGCCACGAGTCCGACCAGCGCGCCGTTCGCACGGGCGAGGATCGGCACGCGCCCGGTGTCGGTCGCGGCCATGCGATCCGCCAGGTGGCCGACGAGTTCGTCCTCGTAGCCCGTCATCAGCTCCTGCCCCGCGAGTTGGTCCGCGAGAGAACGCTCCGGGGCGACCTCGCCGAGCATCCAGCGCAGCGTGTCGGCGCGCGACACGATGCCTATGACGTGTCCTTCCCCATCCGTCACCGGGTAGCTCTTGTGGCGGCGCGGCGCTTCGTCGGCGGTGAAGAAGGTCACCACGTCGCGTACCGTCCAGCTCGCCGGCACGCTTTCCGCCGGCTTCGCCATGATGTCGGACACCCGCATGGTCTCGAACGGATCCACGACGTACTCGCGCACGATGTGGTGTCCGCGGCGCGCGATTTTCTCGGTGAGAATGGAGCGCTTCATCAGCAGCACCGTCGTGGCGTGCGCAGTGGCGCAACCGACGGCCAGCGGCATCAATGCGTTGATGTCGTGTGTGAGCTCCAGCCCGAACATCAGCGCCGTGAGCGGCGCGCGCATGGTGCCGCCCATCATGGCCGCCATGCCGACGAGCGCCCAGATGCCCGTGTCACCGGGGGACACGACGACGCCGAAGAGCGCACCGATGACCCCGCCCATCATCAGGAGCGGCGCGAGCACCCCGCCGGAGGTTCCAGAGCCCAGCGCCACCGACCAGATCACCGCCTTCACCACCAGCAGCCGCGCCGCCGATCCGGCGGTCATATCGCCCTGCAGCAGCGCCGCGATGTTTTCGTAGCCGACGCCGAGGGCGCGCGGCTCGATCAGACCGCCCAGCCCGACCACCAGTCCGCCAATGAGCGGCCACCACATCCAGTGGATCGGCAGACGCTCGAAGAGGTCCTCGGCGCCGTACACCAACGCCGTCAGGGCGCCCGACGCAAACCCCGCGCACACTCCCAGCACCGCGCACAACATCAGGGCCGTGCCGGACAGGGCGGGGTGCGCCGCGAGCGCGAACAGCGGATCGTTGCCCACCGCCCAGAAACGCCAGGCGGCAGCCACGATCGCGGCGACCGTAACCGGCACGAAGCTGCGCGGCTTCCATTCAAACAGCAGCAGTTCCACCGCCAGCAGGATCGCCGCGACGGGAGTGCCGAAGGTCGCGCTCATGCCGGCCGCAGCCCCCGCCACCAGCAAGGTCTTGCGCTCGGCGTTCGAGAGGTGGAAGAGCTGCGCGAACAGCGAGCCGATCGCCCCGCCGGTCATGATGATCGGGCCCTCGGAACCGAACGGGCCGCCGGTGCCGATGGAAATCGCGCTCGACAGCGGCTTGAGGATGGCGACGCGCGGTTGGATGCGGCTGCGTCCGATGAGGATTGCTTCGATCGCCTCCGGGATCCCGTGCCCACGGATCTTCTCCGAGGCGTAGCGGGCCATGAGACCGATGACGAGGCAGCCGCCCACGGGCAACAGTACCGACCACCAGCCCAGCGTGTTGGCGGCGATGCTCACCGGCGCCGCGCTCCAGCGGCCAAAATAGGCGAGGTTGCTGACCAGGTTGATCAGGCGTATCAGCCCCCAGGCTGCGGCCGCGCCCCCGGTGCCGACAACCAGCGACATGGCCGCCAGCACCAGCAGGCGCCGGTCGGAACTGAAGTCACGCAACTGCGGCGTCGTGGCGTGCGGCGTGGGGCGCGCGTCAGAATCAGCACCGGGATCGAACCCGGGCGTTGGCTGGCGATGTGGCATAAAAGTGAATATACCGTATACATCGCAGTACGATATTGTTTGCGCATGAGAGCAAAGCGCGCACGGCAGCAACCCGTCACCGTGGACTACCAGGGGCTGGCGCAGCTGCGCTACCTGTTGCGGCAGTTTGCGGTATTCAGCGAGAGCGCCGCGCGGCGGGCCGGGCTCACCGCGCAGCAGCACCAGGCGCTGCTGGCCGTGCTGGGCTTTCCGGGCACCGGGCGGGTCACCGTCGGCGCGCTGGCGGAGCGGCTCGGCTTGCGCCCCCACAGTGCGGTGGGGCTGGTCGATCGGCTGGTGGCGCGCCAGTTCCTGCGCCGCAGCCACGGCGCGCGTGACCGCCGGCAGGTCTGGGTCGATGTGACCCCGCGCGCGCGCGGGCTGCTCAGGCGGCTCTCGCGCGTGCACCGTGACGAGCTGCGGCGGGTGGCGCCGCTGTTGCGCGCGCTGCTGAGGCGGCTGGGAACGCGGCCGGGCCCGCGACGGCGCCCCCGGCCCTCGTGAGGGCTGCCGCGACATAATGCGGTCAGAGCCTTTGCCTGGGCGGATGAGATCCGCTATCTTCGCAGCCGTGAATCAGGAGTAACTATGCGTTGGGAAACCCCTCAGGCGACTGATTTCCGCTACGGAATGGAAATCACGCTGTATATCGCGCGCCGCTGAGCGCACGGGCGCGGTCCGGGTGCCTTCGGCTGTCGAAGCAACCCGTGGGCCCTGATGGGCCGTGAAGATCCGCGTCCTCGGGTCCGCTGCTGGCGGCGGCTTCCCCCAATGGAACTGTAACTGCCGCAACTGTGCCGGTGTGCGCGCCGGTACCCTGCGCACACGCAGTCGCACCCAATCCTCGATTGCCGTCAGCGGCCGCGACGTCACGCAGTGGGCGCTCGTCAACGCATCTCCGGACATCCTCGCGCAGCTGAAGGCCAATCCCGTGCTGCAACCGGGGCGGACGCCGCGCGATACCGCCATCGCCGCCGTCGTACTGGTGGATGCGCAGATCGATCACAGCACCGGCCTTTTCATGCTGCGCGAATCCAACCGGCCGCTGCAGGTGTGGTGCACCGATGGCGCCCACGCGGACCTCACGGGCGGCAACCCGATTTTCCGCGTGCTGTCGCACTATTGCGGAGTGGAGCGTCGCGAGCTTAAGGCCGATGGCTCCCGGTTCACGATCGACGGCATCGAGGGGGTGAGCTGGCGCGCGCTCGCCGTGGCCAGCAAGCCTGCGCCGTTCTCCCCGCATCGCGACGCGCCCCAGCCCGGCGACAACGTCGCGCTGGTGATCGGCGACAGCGTCAGCGGTGGGCACGCGGTGTACGCGCCGGGACTGGGTGCCATGGAGGCGCCCGTGTGGCGTGCCATGCAGTCGGCCGCCATCGTGCTCGTCGACGGCACGTTCTGGAGCGATGATGAGATGATCGCGATGGGGCTGTCGAAAAAGCGCGCCCGGGACATCGGCCACCTGCCCCAAAGCGGCGCCGGCGGTATGCTCGAGTGGCTGGACAGGTTGCCAATCGGCACCCGCAGGATTCTCATCCACGTGAACAACACCAACCCGATACTCGATGAGGACTCCGCCGAACGCGCGGAACTTACCCGCCGCGGCATCGAGGTCGCGTGGGATGGCATGGAGCTACTGCTGTGACGGCGACGCCGTGGACGCGGGAGGAGTTCGAACGGCAGCTGCGTGAGCGCGGCCGCGCCTACCACATACATCACCCCTTCAACGTCATGTTGAATTCCGGCAAGGCGACGCGCGAGCAGATTCGCGGCTGGGTGGCGAATCGCTTCTATTACCAGATCAACATCCCGGTGAAGGACGCGGCCATCCTCGCCAACTGCGACGAGCGTGCCGTGCGCCGCGCCTGGGTACAGCGCATCCTCGATCATGACGGTTATGGGGACGATCCGGGCGGGATCGAGGCGTGGCTGCGGCTCGCCGCGGCTGTGGGTCTGCCGCGCGGCGAGGTCGAGAGCCTGGTCCAGGTGCTCCCGGGTGTGCGCTTCGCGGTGGACGCCTACGTGAATTTTGCGCGCCGCGCGCCGTGGCCGGAAAGTGTGTGCGCGTCGCTCACTGAGCTTTTCGCCCCCGAGATTCACAAGCAGCGCCTCGCCGGCTGGCCGGAGTACTACCCGTGGATCGATCACGGCGGACTCAGTTACTTTCAGAGCCGTATGACCCTCGCGCGCCGCGACGTTGAATTCGGGCTGGCGACGACGCTCGAGCGCTTCACCACCCGCGCGGCGCAGGAACGGGCGCTGCAAATCCTGCAGTTCAAGCTTGATATCCTCTGGCAGATGAATGATGCGATGGCGAGCGCCTATGGAGTGACGGCAGGTGAGTGACCCGGCGGGCGAGATGGCGCTCGACGCCCGGCCGGCAATTGCACACGGCATGCGCCTGCAGTGGGAGCCGGCCCAGGATGCGCACGTACTCCTGTACCCGGAAGGGATGGTGAAGCTCAACGGTCCGGCCGGGCAGATCATGAGTCGCTGCGACGGGGTGCGCACCATCGCGGACATCGTCGCGGACCTGGAGCGCACCTACAAGCAAAGCGGTCTCACCGCGGACGTGGTTGCGTTCGTCGCTTTGGCGATGCAGCGGCGCTGGCTGGAGGCGCCGCCGTGAACACCTCAGCGCCGGTCGGGCATGCATTGGATGCGCCGGGCGTGGCTCCCGGTGGCACGCGCTCGCGCTCGCACACAGTTGGGCCGCCGCTGTGGCTCCTTCTGGAGCTCACCTACCGTTGTCCGTTGCATTGCGTGTTCTGCTACAACCCGACTGATTTCGCCAACACCGGACCCGAACTCTCCACGGCCGACTGGATCCGCGTGCTGCGCGAGGCGCGCGCGCTGGGTGCCGTGCAACTGGGGCTTTCCGGTGGTGAGCCGCTGGCGCGCGATGATCTGGAGGAGATCGTCGCCGAGGCGCATACCCTGGGGTTCTATATCAACCTGATCACCTCGGGTATCGGCATGACCGAAGCGCGCATCAAGGCGCTCAAGGCCGCCGGTCTTGACCACATCCAGCTGTCCTTTCAGGACAGCACGCGCGAGATGAATGATTTCCTGAGCAGCACTCGCACCTTCGAGTTGAAAGCGAAGGTGGCTGAGCTGATTCGCACCCACGACTACCCGATGGTGCTGAATGTCGTGCTGCATCGACTCAACATCGACCACGTGGGTGAGATTCTTGCCATGGCGGAGGCGCTGGGTGCGCAGTATGTCGAGCTCGCCAATACCCAGTACTACGGCTGGGCGTGGCTGAACCGTGAGCAGCTGCTGCCGACGCGCGCCCAGCTGGAACGGGCGGAGGCCGCCACGCGGGCGTTTCGCGAACGCGTCGGCGCTAAGATGCAGATCTATTTCGTGGTGCCGGACTACTTCGAGACCCGGCCCAAGGCCTGCATGAGCGGACTCGGCTCGGTGTTTCTCGCCGTCGCGCCCGACGGCACCGCATTGCCGTGCCACGCGGCACGCACGCTCCCCGGACTTGAGCTCCCCAACGTGCGCGGGGCGGACGTACGGGCGATCTGGTACGACTCGCCGGCCTTCAACCGCTTTCGCGGCGATGCCTGGATGAAGGAGCCGTGCCGCAGTTGCCCGGAAAAAGTGAAGGATTTCGGCGGCTGCCGCTGCCAGGCGTATCTTTTGACCGGCGACGCCGACAATGCCGATCCGGTGTGCGATCTGTCGCCGCACCACCACCTGGTGACCGCGGCGGTGGCGCGCGCCGAGCGCGCGGCCGCGGCGCCTGCCGTTGCGGCACCGCAGAGCGCGCGCGCGCAAGGGCTGACGTTCCGCGACCACCGCGTATCCATTCCGGTAGTCATCGAGGAGAAACGCACGTGACCGTCCGGGCCGTGCTGAAAATGGGTGAGCCGCTGCTGCGCGCGGTGGCGGCCCCGGTCACTCAGTTTGACGCCGGGCTCACGGCGCTCATTACCGACATGGACGACACCATGCGCGCACTGAATGGCGCGGGCATTGCCGCGCCGCAGATCGGCGTCAGCGCCCGCGTCGTCATTTTCGAGCTCAAGGACAACCCACGTTATCCTCACCTCACGCCCGTGCCCTACACGGTGCTGGTGAACCCGGTGCTCACGCTCCTTGGCACGGAGCAGGATGACGGCTGGGAAGGCTGCCTGTCGGTGCCGGGCATGCGCGGTCTCGTGCCGCGTTGGCGGCAGCTGCGGTATCGCGGCTTCGATGCGCACGGTGCGCCCATTGATCGCACTGTCGAAGGGTTTCACGCCCGCGTGGTGCAGCACGAAGTGGACCACCTCGACGGGATACTGTTTCCACAGCGTGTGCGCGACCTCGCCAACTTCGGCTTCGAGGACGCGCTCGGCGCACAGATGACACCGATGCCGGATTGAATCCAGTGCGCGTAAGATAAGCCTATGAGTCAGCGCGTCACCGGACCCTTCGACGTAAAAATCACTCCGCAGAAGCCGGACACCCAGATCGCGCGCGCCGCGAATCTCGGCCGGCTCACCATCGACAAGCGCTACCACGGGGACCTCGAAGCAATCGCCAAGGGTGAGATGCTCGCGGCGCAGACCGAGATGAAGGGTTCGGCAGGCTACGTCGCCCTCGAGCGCGTGACCGGCAAGCTGAAAGGGCGCAGCGGCAGCTTCGTGCTGCAGCACAACGGCACCATGAACCGCGGCGCGGCGGAACTCACCGTCACCGTAGTGCCCGATTCCGGCGCCGGTGAGCTGCGCGGCCTGAGCGGCAAGATGCGTATTGTCATCGCGCCCGACGGCGCGCATTCCTACGAATTCGATTTCACGATCGAGCCGCGCACCTGAGCGGACCGCGCAGGTCGCGCTCCATGCGGATAGCCGCTTCGACGCCCTGATAGTAGCCGGGAATCCGCGCCAGCTCGCGGTAGCCGAGCACGGCGTAAAAGGTGCGTGCGCCCTGGTTATCCGCCCGCAGTTCCAGTCCGATGGTGAAGGTGCCGGCGGTGAGGGCGGACTCCTCCAGCCACCTGACGAGGCGCTGGCCGACACCACGACGACGGTGCGGGGGATCAACCGCCAAGAGATTCAGGTGAGCGGTGTCATCGGCGTAACGCATGATGGCGAAGCCGGCGATCAGGCCGCCGCGGCGCGCCGCCAGTACGATGCTTTCCGGGTGGCGTATGTGGGATTGGATGCGCTCACTTCCCCAGGAGGGTCGCAGCCCCGATTCCACCAGTTGCCGTGACATCGCCGCCAGCAGCGCAGCGTCTGCGGGGCGAGCGGGTGTGAAGCGGTAGTCGTCCACGGCGCAGGTTTCAGGCGAGGGTGTGGAACACCTGCTGCACGTCGTCGTCCTGCTCGAGGCGGTCGATCACCGTGAGTACTTCGGTGGCCTCACCTTCCGGCAGCTGAGTCGGCTCGGTGCAGATGTATTCGTGGCTCGCGGACAGCGGCGCAATTGCGCGCGCTTCGAGTGCCTCCTGCAGCTTGCCGAAATCGGCGAAAGCGCAGCGGATCACGAGCTGCAGCTCGCCCTTCTCGCCGGTGCTCTCGCCCATTTCCTCCAGGCCGTGATCAATCAGGTACAGCTCCAGGTCATCCTGGTCGAGGCCCTGGGGGTTGAGGCGGAACACGCCCATCTTGTGGAACAGGAAGCTGACCGAACCGTTGGTGGCGAGGTTACCGCCGCCCTTGGTGATGATGTTGCGCACCGAGGCCACCGTGCGCGTCGGGTTGTCGGTCGCGGTTTCCACCAGCAGCGCCACGCCGTGCGGCGCGTAGCCTTCATACAGCACCTGGCTGTAGTTGGCGGCATCACGCCCGGCGGCGCGCTTGATCGCCGCTTCCACCTTGTCCTTGGGCATGTTGATGGCGCGCGCGTTCTGGATGGTCCGCCGCAGCGTGGGGTTGGACGTCGGATCCGGACCGCCGGCCTTCACCGCCATGGTGATGTCCTTGGCGACACGCGCAAACTGCTTCGCCATGCGGTTCCAGCGCGCGAACATCGTGTGTTTACGGACTTCGAAGATGCGTCCCATGGCGGCATGGTGCACCAAGCACGCGAGGCGTGCCAACGGCGAGGCGGGGGGTTGCCGGACGGGCCGCAGGCGCGTCCCAGTTTTTCGCCGGCAAGAGTCACGCCTCTTGCCGGCGAGTTGGAACGGGTGCGTGGGCTGGGCTGATGCAAGGGCCGCAGGCCCTTGCATCCAATCTAACTATACTACGCGAGTTGTCCCTGCAGCACGCGCATGCGCCGCAGCTGCAGATTCAGGCGCCGCTCGATTTCCAGGAACTTGCTCTGCAGGTCCACCTGCTGCCATTGCTCGAGGACGGCGCGCTTCTTTTCTTCGAGCCACTCTTCCTTGACCCGCGCCCAGTCGGCCAGTGCAGCAAGGAAGGTTTCGTATTCGTGGGCGATGCGCGCACGCAGCGCTTCAAGGTGTGCGTGTCCGCCGGAAGGCAGCGCCGACAGCCGCGCCTGTGCGCGCGTGAACTGCATGGTCAGGAGCGCGCGCTGGATCTGGAACACCGGCGTACGCTTGAGCTTCCAGGTGAGGCCGGTGTGCTCGAGCGCACCGATCAGCCACTTGCTCGGATCCCACTGCCACCAGCGCACGCCGTTACGGTAGTCGTGCGTAAAGATATGGTGGAAGTTGTGGTAGCCCTCGCCGTAGGTGAGGACTGCGAGCACCGGGTTGTCGCGCGCGGTGTTCTCTTCGGTGTACGGCCGGCTGCCCCACATGTGGGCCAGCGAGTTGATGAAGAAAGTGACGTGGTGGCTCCACACGAGGCGCAGCACCCCGGCGAGGATCAGCATGCCCCACACATCGTGGAACAACAGGCCGGCGGCGAGCGGCAGGCCGAAGTTGGTGGCGAGCGCGAGCGGCACGTAGTAGCGATGCTGGAACGCCAGCATCGGATCCTTCTTGAGGTCGGGGATATTGGTGAAATCGGGCTTGCCGCTCGGATACTCGCGCAGCATCCAGCCGATGTGCGAGAACCAGAAGCCGCGCCGCGCCGAGTAAGGGTCCTTGTCTTCGTCGTCCACGTGCAGGTGGTGGGTGCGATGCCCGCTGCACCAGGCGAAGGCGCTGTTCTGCAGCGACATGGTGCCGAAGATCAGGAAGAACACGCGCAGGCTCCAGTGCGCTTCGTAGGTACGATGCGCCCACAGCCGGTGGTAGCCTGCGGTGATCGCCATGCCGTTGGCGACCAGGAAAAAAACGAACACGCCGATGTCCGCACCGGAGAACCCGTGGGTCATTCCATACCACGGCACCAGCACCGCTGCCGCGAGAGCGGTCAGAATGAACATGAGAGCGTTCGTCCAGACCAGGGGCGGTTTGGGCTCGATTTGGGTGGCTGCGGACATGCGTTCCTACTTAAGGAGTGGCAAAGGCCCGGTAACTTATCATGCCGGCGAGCCCGCTGTGGGACTTGCGTCCCGTGTGAGGGTTTACCCTCTTAAGGCTATGATTCACAAGGTATGTACAGACTCCCTGCCACGCTCCTGCTTGCCGCCGCTGCGCTGACCCTGGGCGGCCCGGCGAACGCCGCCCGCGCCTACGTTTCCAACGAGGATGACGGCACCATCACGGTGATTGAGGTCGAGAGCCTTGAGGCCGTCGCGACCCTCGAAGTCGGCAAGCGCCCCCGGGGTATGGTGCTCAGTCGCGACGGCAGACTCCTCTACGTTGCGGTGAGCGGTATGCCCAAGTGCCCGCCGCCGGTGCCGGATGAGGAGTGCGAGAAACTGCCACGCGACCGGCAGGCGGACGGGGTCGTCGTGATCGATACCACCGCCCTGAAAGTCCTGCGGCGCCTCGAGGGCGCCACCGATCCGGAACGCGTTGAACTCAGTCGCGATGGCGGGCAGTTGTTTGTGACCGACGAGGATGACGCCCGGCTCACGGTCATCGACACCCGGCGCGGTACGGTGCTGGCGCGGATCAAGGTGGGCCGCGAGCCGGAAGGGGTACGGGCATCGCCCGACGGCCGTTGGGTGTTGGTGACCAGCGAGGGCGAGGGCTCCGTTGCCATCGTCGATGCGCACCGCCACCGGGTGCTGCGGACGGTGATGGTCGGCGCGCGACCGCGGGATATCGCATTTTCACGCGACGGCCGCAGTGCCTACGTGCCCGGAGAGGCGGACGCATCGCTATACCGCATCGCCATCCCGGGAGGCGCGCAGCCGTCGCCGGTGCTGAAACTCCGCAAGGAGGCACGCCCCATGGGCGTCGTGCTCGATGCCGCGCGGGCGCGGCTTTACATGAGTACCGGCCGCGGGGGCAGCGTTGCGGTGGTTGCGCTCCCGGCTGCCACGCTGCAGAGCGAAATCGCCGTTGGGGGCCGGCCCTGGGGTATCGCGCTGAGTCCGGACGGCCAACGCCTGCTCACGGCTAATGGGCCGGCGGGTGACGTTGCGGTCATCGATGCCGGCACACTGACTGTCCTCGGCAAGGTCAAGGCGGGCCACGGCCCGTGGGGCGTCGCGGTCGGGCCGTAACGAGTGCCCGCGTGCTACCTTCCGCAACCGGCGCCGGGGCAAAATCTGCGCAGTATTTTTTCGGAGTCAGGCCATGTTTGAGCGGCTCGAACCCATCGCTGTCGACACGATCCTGGGGCTGATGGCGGCGTATCGCGCCGACCCTGATCCTCGCAAGGTGGATCTGGGCATCGGCGTCTATCGCAACGACCGCGGCGAGACCCCGGTGCTCAACGCCGTGCAGCGCGCCGAAACGGCGCTACTGGCGAGCCAGACGACCAAGGCATACGTGGGGCCGACCGGAAATCCCGGCTTCAACCAGACGATGGAGCTCCTGGTGTTTGGCGCCGGTCATCCGTGCCTGAGTGCCGGGCGCGTGCGCACCGTGCAGGCGCCCGGGGGCTGCGGCGCGCTGCGCCTGGGCGCGGAAATCATCCGTACCGCGTTCCCGGGGTCCGTCGTGCACGTACCGACACCGACCTGGGCCAATCACACGCCGCTCCTGTCCGGAGCCGGACTCAAGCTCGAGAACTATCCGTACTTCGACGCGGTGACCGGGGGCGTGCAGTTCAGCGCGATGCTGGCGGCGTTCGAGCGGTTGCCGGCGGCCGCGGTCGTGCTGCTGCACGCGTCCTGCCACAACCCGACGGGCGCGGACCTGTCGCAGGAACAGTGGCGTGAAGTTCTCGCCCTGGTAAAGCGTCGCCGCCTGCTGCCCTTCATCGACATGGCGTACCAGGGCCTGGGTGACGGACTCGACGCGGACGCGTTTGCGATCCGTTTGTTCTCGTCCGAGCTGCCCGAGGTGGTGTGCGCGGTGTCCTGCTCCAAGAACTTTGGCCTGTATCGCGAGCGGACCGGTGCGCTGCACGTGATCACCGAGAGCGCGGCTGCCGCGGACGCCACACTCAGCAACCTGGTGCGGATCGCACGCGGCATCTGGTCCATGCCGCCGGATCACGGCGCGGCAGTCGTTTACGGCATTCTCAACGACGCGGGCTTGCGGCAGGTCTGGGTGGAAGAGGTCGCGGCGATGCGCGGCCGCATCCGGGCGCTGCGCAGCGCCGCGGTGCAGCAGCTGCAGCAGCACTGTCCGCAGCGCGACTTTGGCTTCATCGCCAGGCAGCGCGGCATGTTTTCCTATTTCGGCATCAGCACCGCGCAGGTGCGTGAGCTGCGCTCGCGCCACCACATCTACATGACCGACGACAGCCGCATGAACGTCGCCGGGCTGCGGCAGGAGAACCTCGAGTATTTCGCACGCTCGGTGGCCGAAGTTCTGGCGCGGACGTAGCGGATGGCCGTGACCGTTGCCGGACAGGTTGACGAGCCGCGGCGGGCGTCCGCGCCCGCGCTTGCAGCGCTGCGTTCGCAGTTGCGCGCCGCCACCCTGCGCCCGGAACATGCGGCCATCGAGGGGATGCTGGCCGCGCTGCAGCCGGTGCGTGCGGTGCTCGAGGCTGGTCAGACGCGGGCCAGCCGCTGGGTCGAGGTGGCGCGCGCCGATGAGCGCTCCCGGCCGCTGGTGGACACCATGCTCGAGCAGTTCCCGCTCGACAGCGCCCAGGGCAAGGCCCTGATGAGTCTCGCCGAAGCGCTGCTGCGTACTCCTGATCCGAAGCGCGCCGATCAGCTGATCGCCGAGCGCCTCGCGACCGTGCGCGCCGCCGGCGTGCCGGGTAACACGGACCTGCTGCTGCGCACCGGGTTCGCACTGCTGGGCGTGGCGGGACGCATGCTGCCGGACGTATCGGCGGAGCTATCCGGGGACTTCTCTGCTGCGAGCATTACCAAGCCCCTGATCGCCCCCATCGTGCGCGCGGCGCTGCGCCAGTCGATGCATCTGCTCGGCGACGCCTTCATTGTCGGTGACACCATCACCTCGGCCCTGGCGCGCGGCAAGTCAGACCCGGCGCTCGCGTTGTGCTCGTTCGATGTGCTCGGCGAGGGCGCGCGCACTGAAGCTGATGCGCAGCGCTACCTGGATGCCTACGCGCACGCGATCGAGGCCCTCGCGGCGCAGCCGGCCGGCGCCACCCACACCCGCTCGGGAATCTCGGTGAAACTCTCGGCGCTCGAGCCGCGCTATACGCTGTTGCAGAGCGCGCACGTTTCGGCGCAGCTGGGCCCGCGCATGCTCGGACTCGCGCGCGGCGCCGCCCGCGCCGGGATCGGCTTTACCATCGACGCGGAAGAGGCGGACCGCCTGGATCTGTCGCTCGATCTCATCGAGACGCTGGCGCGCGACTCGCGTACGCGCAGCTGGGACGGCCTTGGGCTTGCAGTGCAGGCCTACGGCCGCCGCGCTCCCATGGTGCTGGAGTGGATCGCGCAGCTTGCCCGTGAGACCGGACGGCGCATGTCGGTGCGGCTGGTTAAGGGTGCCTACTGGGACAGCGAGATCAAACGCGCGCAGGAGCGTGGGCTCGCGAGCTTTCCCGTTTACACCACCAAGGCCGCGACCGACGTCAGTTATCTGCAGTGCGTCCAGCTCTTGTTCGCGGCTCGCGATGTGATCTATCCGCAGTTCGCCACCCACAACGCCTACACCGTCGCAGCCGTCCTCGGGCTTGCGCCGGCCGGCGCTGCTTACGAATTTCAGCGCCTGCACGGCATGGGGGACGCCCTCTACGAGGCGGCCAGCGCAGAGCTGCCGACGTTCCCGTCTATCCGCGCCTACGCGCCGGTGGGCACGCACGAGGATCTGCTGCCGTATCTGGTGCGGCGGCTGCTGGAAAACGGCGCCAACAGTTCCTTCGTTCATCAGTTTCTCAACCGCCAAATCCCAGTGGAGCAGGTCGTGCGCGATCCCATCACTTCCGTGAAAGAAGAGCAGGCGGCGCCGGGTGCGCGCATCCGCGAGCCGGGCGCCCTCTATGCTCCCGAACGCAGCAACTCAGCGGGTGAGGATTTCGGTGATCCGGTGACGCTCGCGGCACTCGGGGAAGAACTGCGCTTGCACGCCAGCTCGCGCTGCGCCGGCGGGCCGATCTTGAGCGGCCGGCTGGCTGCGGATGCGAACGTGCCGGTAACCTCGCCAGCCAACACGCGCGAAGTCGTCGGGCTTACGCGCGACGCAAGCGCTGCGGAAATCCGCGCCGCCATGGAAGCGGCGGCCGCCGCGCAGCCACAATGGGACGCGACACCGGCCGCCGAGCGCGCCGCCTGCCTCGAGCGGGCGGCGCGGCTCCTGGAGGAGCGGCGTGGCCAGTTCCTGAGTCTGCTGGTGCGCGAAGCGGGCAAGACGCTTCCCGACGCCGTAGCGGAATTGCGCGAGGCGGTCGATTTTTGCCGTTACTATGCGGCGCACGCCCGCGAGCTTTTCGCCGCGCCGCAGGCGATGCCCGGGCCGACCGGGGAGCGCAATACGCTGTCCCTGCACGGGCGCGGCGTGTTCGTGTGCATCAGCCCCTGGAACTTTCCGCTCGCGATTTTCAGCGGGCAGATCACCGCGGCGCTGGCTGCCGGCAACGCGGTGGTCGCAAAACCCGCGCCGGCGACCCCGCTCATCGCCCACGCGATGACCTTGCTCCTCCACGAAGCGGGCGTGCCCCCCGCCGTGCTGCAACTCACCCCCGCCGACGGCCCGGCATTCGGCGAGGTCGCGCTCACCCACCCGGCGCTTGCCGGTGTGGCGTTCACCGGTTCGACGGCAACCGCGGCCACCATCAATCGCACGCTCGCGAACCGCCCCGGCGCGATCGTGCCGCTGATTGCCGAGACCGGCGGTGTGAACGCCATGGTAGTGGATGCCACCGCACTGCCCGAGCAGGTGGTGGACGACGTCATCACCTCCGCGTTCACCAGCGCCGGACAGCGCTGTTCGGCGCTGCGGGTGTTGTACCTGCAGGATGAGGTCGCCGACCGGGTGATCGCGATGCTCATCGGTGCCATGCGTTGCCTCACTATTGGCGCGCCCGGGGACCCGGCGACGGATGTGGGCCCGGTCATCACCGAGGCTGCGCGCGCGCGACTCGCCCAGCATGCCGCGCGCATGAGTCGCGAAGCGAAGCTGCTCTACGCCTGCGAGGTGAATCCCGGTCTCACCGCGGCCGGGCATTATTTTCCGCCGCAGCTGTTCGAGCTGCGCAGTCTCGATCAGCTCAAGAGCGAGGAGTTCGGTCCGATCCTGCACGTGGCGCGCTATCGCAGCGGGGATCTGCCACGGGTGCTGGCCGCGATCCGCAGCACCGGCTTCGGGCTCACACTGGGCGTCCACAGCCGCCTCGAGAGCGTGGCCGAGCACGTGTTCCGTTCCCTGCCGGCGGGTAACACCTACGTCAACCGCAACATGATCGGTGCGGTGGTCGGTGTGCAGCCCTTCGGCGGACAGGGGCTGTCGGGCACCGGACCCAAGGCGGGCGGCCCACACTACCTGCCGCGCTTCGCGAACGAGCGTACCCTCACCATCAATACCGCTGCCATCGGCGGTAATGTCGAATTGCTCTCCTGAAAAGTCACTGCTGCCGGAGGAAAACTCATGGCCGAATACAAGGCGCACTGTTTTTGTGGTGCTGTGGAAATCACCGTCACCGGGGAGCCCGCGGTAATGGGCTACTGCCACTGTGAATCGTGCCGCCACTGGTCGGCAGGCCCGGTCAACGCGTTCACGCTGTGGCAGCCCGATGCTGTCAAGGTCACCAAGGGCGCGGACAAGATCGGCACCTACAACAAGACCCCGGTCAGCTACCGCAAGGCCTGCAAGGTGTGCGGGGGACATGTGATGTCCGACCACCCGCCGCTGAAGCTCACGGACGTCCCGGCGGCGCTGCTACCACGCGCCGTCTTCAAACCTGCGGTGCACGTGAACTACCAGGAGACCGTGCTGCGCATGCGGGACGGCTTGCCGAAGTTGAAGGACTTCCCGAAAGACTTCGGCGGCTCGGGCGAAGTCCTGGCTGAGTAGCGGCGGCGCGAGCTGCATTGCGAGTTCCTTACATCACGGCCGAGCCAGCTCACCGAGCAGGGTGTTCAGGGACTGCAGCGGCTCGCTGCAGACGCTGCCGCGGCATACGTAGGCGGTGGGGCCGCCGCGGGGCGCCTTGTCCGCCAGTGCCGGCGGCAGCCCGGTTGCGGCGGCGGGAATCGCCAGCACCAGCCGCCGCGGCGCGAACACCTTGGCAAGCGCGCGGCTCCAGGAGTCGATGTCGTCCTGCGCGCCACGGATGATGACCACTTCGCCAGCCGACAAGAGCTCCTCGAGCGCGGCGAGCAGGCTCATGTGCGCCTGTGGGTGGCGTGTCAGCGCGGGCCAGCCCGCGCGCAGCGTCGCCTCTGCCGCCGCGAGGTAGCGCGGCTCGCCGAGAAGGTGACCCATGCGTTGCAGCACCAGTGCGGCGATCCCGTTGCCGGCTGGCGTGGCGTCATCGCTGAAGGACTTTGGACGCTGGATCAGGGTCTCGTGGTCATCGGAGGTGAAATAGAAGCCGCCGGCGCTGCCGTCCTGGAAGTGCTGCAGCACCACTTCCAGGAGCTCCCGGGCGAATGCCAGCTCGTCGCTGCGGAAACGCACCTGCTGCAGTTCGAGCACCGCGTCAGCAAGGCACACGTAGTCGTCGAGGTACGCATTCAGATGCGCGCGACCGTCGGTGGAGGTGGCCAGCAGGCGGCCATCGCGCCATAGCTCGCGGCGGATGAAATCGAGCGCGCGGCTGGCCGAATGCGCGAGCGCCTCGCGTCCGAGCGCGCGCGCGGCGATCGCCATGCCGCGGATCATGAGTGCATTCCAGGATGTCAGGATCTTCTCATCGCGCGCCGGACGTACGCGCTGCGCACGAATGGCGAGGAGCTTGACGCTCGCGGACTTCAGCAGCGCGGCGACCTCGTCGGTAGTGCGGCCTGCCGCTTTGCCGACTGCATCGCGCGTGGCGCAGACCCGCAGGTGCCAGCTGCCCTCGAAGTTGGCGGGCTGGTCGATGCCGTAGTACGGCGCAAACACGGAGAATTCTTCGGTGGTCAGCGCGGCAGCAATCTCCTCCCGGCTCCACACATAGAACTTGCCTTCGTGTCCTTCCGAGTCGGCATCCAGGCTCGAGTAGTAGCCGCCCTGAGGGGACTGCATCTCCTGTTCGGCCCAAACCGCCGTCGCCAGGGCCACATCGGCGTAGAAAGCATCGCCGCTGGCGAGCGCAGCCTGCGCGTAGGTTGCCAGCAGCGCGCCGTTGTCATACAGCATTTTTTCGAAGTGCGGAATCATCCAGTACTCGTCGACCGAGTAGCGGCAGAAGCCGCCGCCGAGCTGGTCGTTGATGCCGCCTTCGGCCATGCGCCGCAGCGTAAGACCGGCCATGTACAGCGCCTGCAGGTCCGGTTCGGCAGCGGCATCGCTCGCGCGCCAGTCGCGCAGCAGGCGTTCGATCGTGAGCGGATGTGGAAATTTCGGGGCGCCGCCGAGACCGCCGTTGTGCTTGTCGAAGCTGCGGGCGAGCTGCGCGCGACACGCCTTGAGCGGCGCGTCGGTGAGCTGGGTGTCGGATGTGGCGGGCGGCGGATTGATGTCATCGAAGGCCGCCATCAGGGCATCGTTTTGCTGGCGCAGATCCGCGGCATGGTCGCGGTAGTACTCGGCGACACGCAGCAGCACGTCCTTGAACGCGGGCAAACCATGACGCGGCTCGGGAGGAAAGTAAGTCCCGCCAAAAAACGGCCGCTGGTCGTCGTGGGTCAGGAACATGGTGAGCGGCCAGCCGCCGCCGCGCTGGGTGAGCATCTGCTGCGCGATCTGGTAGATGCGATCTATGTCAGGACGCTCCTCGCGGTCAACTTTGATGTTGATGAAGTGCTCGTTGAGGAGGCGCGCGGTGGCTTCGTCTTCGAAGCTCTCATCAGAAAGGACGTGGCACCAGTGGCACGCGCGGTACCCGACGCTCAGATGGATTGGCTTGTTTTCAGCGCGTGCCCGTTCGAGTGCCTGGTTGCCCCACGGGTACCATTCGACCGGATTGTGCGCGTGCTGCAGCAGGTACGGACTCGTCTCGGTAATGAGATGGTTCGTGTACTGAGGCGTGCCGTCGCTGTGGAGGTGTGTAGTTTGGCTCATACGGGCACTGCTGCCGAATTTCAGTATACTTCCGCCCCCGCGTTTACAGCGGATTCACGTGAACGCCACTGCCCACAACGCCGGACCTCCCAACGCTGCTGCCACGCCCGTGCTGCTTCTCAAGCGTGGCGAAGACCGCCGCCTCGGCAGCGGTCACCTGTGGGTCTTCAGCAACGAGATCGATACCGACGCCACGCCACTGACCGCATTTGCGCCGGGGGCGATTGCGGAGCTGCGCTCGCACCGCGAGGCGTTCATAGGCTATGTCTGCGTCAATCCGCATGCGTTGATCTGTGCCCGCATCCTCTCGCGCGACATTGCGCAGCCGGTGGACGCGGCGCTCATCGAGAAGCGGCTGCGCGCCGCGCTCGCGCTGCGTGAACGATTGAGTTCAGTGCCGTATTACCGCTGGGTATTTGGTGAGTCGGACCAGCTGCCGGGCCTGGTACTCGACCGCTACGGCGACCTGATCGTGGGTCAGATCGCGACCGCCGGGATGGAGGCGCTCAAGAGTCAGGTCGAAAGTGCGGTGCGCAAGGTCGTGAATCCGCGCGCCCTGTACTGGAAGAACGATTCCTCGTCCCGCGACCTCGAGCAGCTGCCGCGGCTTGGCGAAGTCGCCTTCGGCGAGGTGCCGGCTGAGGTTGCGGTTGAAGAGGGCCCCCTGTCCTTTGCCGCGCCGCTCGCGCAGGGGCAGAAGACCGGTTGGTTCTATGACCAGAGCGCCAACCGCGCGCGCCTGGCGCGTTATGTCGCGCCCGGTGCGCGGGTGCTGGATGTCTGCTCGTACGCGGGGGCCTGGGCGGTTACGGCGCTGCATCAGGGCGCCACGCACGCCTGCTGCGTGGACTCGTCGCAGACGGCACTGGATTTCGCGCAGGCGAACGCGCAGCGCAACGGCGTGACCATAGAACCGATGCGCGCGGATGCTTTCGATGCCCTCAAGGAATTGGCCAGCCAGGGCAGGCGCTTCGACGTCGTGGTCCTGGATCCACCGGCGTTCATCAAGCGCAAGAAAGATATCCCGCAGGGGCAGGCGGCCTACCGCAAGCTCAACCAGCTGGCGCTCGAGGTGCTTGCTGATGAGGGTCTCCTGGTGTCGTGCTCCTGCTCGTACCACCTGAGCGCTGAGGAGCTTGTCAACGCCATTCAGACCGCCGCGCGGCACAGCGGGAGGTTTGTGCAGCTGCTGGAAGCCGGCGGCCAGTCACCCGACCACCCGATGCATCCGGCCATTCCCGAAACACGCTATCTCAAGGCGTACTTCTGCCGCGTGACGCGCGGTCGGCTAAGCTAGCGCGGATCATGCTCACCTATCCCGGTTTCAATCCGATCGCACTCGAGCTCGGCCCGGTGAAGATCCACTGGTACGGCATCATGTACCTGTTCGGATTCGCCGCGGGCTGGTGGCTGGCGCGCCGGCGGGCGGCGCAGCCCCATTCGACGTGGAAGCCGAACGACGTCGATGATTTTGTGTTCTTCAGCATGGTCGGCGGAATTCTGGGTGGCCGCATCGGCTATGTCCTCTTCTACGGGCTGAAGTTCTGGGCGCTCGATCCCTGGTATCCGGTGAAGATCTGGGAAGGCGGCATGGCGATCCACGGCGGCTTCATCGGCGGGATCGCGGCGATCTGTGTGTTTGCACTGCGACGCGGTCGGCGGCCGGGCGACGTGTGCGACTTCGGGGCACCGCTGGTGGCACCGGGCCTTTTTTTCGGGCGCATCGGCAACTTCATCAACAGCGAATTGTGGGGCAAGGTCACGACGGTCCCGTGGGGATTCCGGGTCGACGGCCAGGTGCGCCACCCCTCGCAGCTCTACGAGGCCGGCCTGGAGGGCTTGCTGCTCTTTACCGTTATGTGGTGGTTTACATCACGGCCGCGACCGCGGCTTGCACCGTCGGGACTGTTTCTCCTCATCTACGGTACCGCGCGTTTCCTGGTCGAGTTCGTCCGCGTCCCCGATCAACACATCGGCTACCTGGCGGGAGGCTGGCTTACGGAAGGGCAGTTGCTGTCCGTGCCCATGATCATCATCGGCGCAGCCTTCCTTGCCTGGGCCTACCGAACGCGCGCGCCGTCAGGCAACTTCACCCCGGCGAGATGAACCAGTACCTCGATCTGGTACGGCACATCCGTACCGCGGGCGTGCGCAAGGCCGATCGTACCGGCACCGGCACGCTGTCGGTGTTTGCGCACCAGATGCGCTTTGATCTCGCCGCCGGATTCCCCCTGGTCACCACCAAGAAGATCCACCTGCGTTCAGTGATCTACGAACTCTTGTGGTTCCTGCGCGGTGAGACCAACGTGGCGTGGCTGCGCGAGCACGGTGTCAGCATCTGGGACGAGTGGGCGGACGAGCGCGGCGAGCTCGGGCCGGTGTACGGCAAGCAATGGCGAGCGTGGCTCACGGCGGATGGCCGCGCCATTGATCAGATCTCCCAGGCGGTGGCGACCCTCAAGAGCAACCCCGACTCGCGCCGCGTTATCGTGAGCGCGTGGAATGTCGGTGAGTTGGCGCAGATGCATCTCATGCCGTGCCACGCGTTTTTTCAGTTTTACGTGGCCGCGGGCCGCCTGTCGTGCCAGATCTACCAGCGCAGCGCCGATGTGTTTCTGGGGGTGCCTTTCAATATCGCAAGCTACGCGTTGCTTACCCATCTGTTCGCGCAGCAATGCGACCTGCAGCCGGGTGAGCTGATCTGGACCGGCGGGGACTGTCACCTGTACCTCAATCACCTCGAGCAGGCGGACGAGCAGCTGACCCGCACGCCATTCGCGCTACCCCAGCTTGTGATCCGGCGCCGCCCGGCGAGTATTTTCGATTACCAGTACGAGGATTTTGAGTTCGTGAACTACCAGCATCACGCGCCCATCAAGGCGTCGGTGGCGGTGTAGCGTGGCAGAGCGCGCCGCACCTTCGCCCCTCATCGAGGTGCGCGAGTCACCACTGCACGGCAAGGGCGTGTTCGCCCTGCGAAGCATTCCCAGGGGCAGGCGTGTCATTGAGTATCTGGGCGAGCGCGTGTCGCACCGCGAGGCGGATCGTCGCTACGACGACAAGGATGCGAACGACAATCACACCTTTCTCTTCATCGTCGACGGGCGCACCGTCATCGACGCCGGCGTTGATGGCAACGATGCGCGCTTCGTGAATCACGCCTGCGAACCAAACTGCGAGTCCGTGATCGAGGACCGCCGCGTGTTCATTGAAGCACTGCGCACCATCAAACCGGGCGAGGAACTCACCTACGACTACCAGATCCAGCGTGAAGATGACGATCCGCCGGATGTCGATGAGGTGTTCGCCTGCCGCTGCGGTTTCGCCGGCTGCCGCGGCAGCATGCTGTGGCCGGAGTGGGCGGCGGCACCACCGAAGCGCCGAGCGCGGTCCAAGAAAGTAAAGTGAACAACGCGCGCCGTTTCAGCCTCCCGGCGGTCGTGGGCGCGACCGGCATCGTGTACGGTGATATCGGCACGAGTCCGTTGTACGCGCTGGAGCAATCGCTCAGTGCCGCCGGTGGGTTCAGCCCCGCGGCCGTGCTGGGCGTTTTGTCGCTGATCTTCTGGAGCCTGATGATTTCGGTCACGCTCAAGTACGTGACCATCATCATGCGTGCCGACAACCAGGGCGAGGGCGGGATCCTGGCGCTGTTTGCGCTCGCGCAGCGACGCCTCATTCACGGCAGCACCTGGGCCAAGATTGTCGTGGGCCTGGCGCTCGCCGGCACCGCCACGTTCTTCTGTGACGCACTGATCACGCCGGCGATTTCGGTCTTGAGCGCCGTCGAAGGTCTCGAGGTGCTCAATCCGGGCTTCAAGAGCTACGTCATTCCGGCCACCATCGCTGTCATCCTGGTGCTGTTTGCATACCAGCGTCGCGGCACGGCAAGCGTCGCGAAGCTCTTTGGTCCCATCATGGTCGTGTGGTTTGTGCTGATCGCGGCGCTGGGCGCGATTCCCATCATCCGCCATCCGGAGGTGTTGCAGGCGCTGAACCCCTACATGGGAATCAGCCTGCTCTTTCATCGCCCGCCGGTGGCGCTCGCCATCATCGGCGGCGCGTTTCTCGCCATCACCGGCGGGGAGGCGCTGTACGCGGACATGGGGCACTTCGGCAAGACGCCAGTGCGCATCGCCTGGTTCGCCCTCGTGGGTCCCGCGCTGGTCATCAACTACTTCGGTCAGGGTGCGTTGCTCCTGGAGATGGGCAAGCCTGCCGAGCATCTGCTGTATCACCTGGTGCCGGCGCCCATGCTCCCGTGGCTGGTCGTGCTCGCCACCATGGCCACGGTCATCGCCTCGCAGGCCACTATTTCAGGCGCCTTCTCGATGGCGCGCCAGGCGGTGCAGCTGGATCTCCTGCCGCGCCTGCGGGTACTGCAAACCTCGGCGGTTGAGCAGGGTCAGATCTACGTGCCGATCGTCAACTGGCTGGTGTTTCCCGCCGTGATCCTGTTCGTGGTCGGTTTTGGCTCCTCTGACGCCCTCGGTGGGGCCTATGGCGCGGCCGTGGTCGGCACCATGGTCGTGACCACGATCCTTGGCGCATTTGTCGCGGCCACACAATGGAACTGGCCGAAGTGGCAGGTCGCAGCCCTGTTCGGCCTGATGCTCGTCACTGATCTTGCATTCGTGGCCGGCAACATGACCAAGGTGCCCGCAGGCGGCTGGATTCCGCTCACACTCGCCGGAGCCCTGTACCTGGTCTTCATGACCTGGCGCGGCGGACGTATCGAGCTGCGCGCTGCGCTTGCCAAGCTCGCGGTGCCGCGAGCCGAGCTCACCAAGCTCGTTGCCGGGGTGCATCGGGTTCCGGGAACCGGCGTGTTCCTGGCGAGCAATGCCAGCCTCGTGCCGTCAGCGCTGATCCGCAACATCGAGCACAACGCCGTGGTGCATCAGCGCGTCATCATCCTCAACGTCGAGATCGCGGACACGCCGCGGCAGGATCCGGCACGGCGGCTCAAGGTCGAGGAGGTCGCGCCGGGCGTGCACTACATCACCGCCCGTTTTGGTTTCATGGAGACGCCGGACGTCGCCGAGGCACTCAAGGCGTGCCGCGCGCGTGGTCTGCGCGTATTCACCGAGGACAGCTCGTTCTTCGTCGGGCGGCACGTGGTGCGCGCGCGTCCGCTGCCGGGCCTGCGCGGGGTACAGCGACGGCTGTTCGCGCGGATGCAGCAGTACAGCACCCAGGCCGCGGAATTTTTCCGCATGCCGTTCCGTGACGTCGTGATCCTTAACACGGCGGTGGAGATCTAGAATCAGCGCGCGTCCGACCGTCTCGCTCATCGTTGCGATGGCCCGCAACGGCGTGATCGGGCGCGGCAACGCCATGCCGTGGCATCTGCCGGCGGACCTTAAGCGCTTCAAGACCCTGA